>JBEIHY010000247.1:0-1005 GCA_040381035.1 Hyphomonadaceae bacterium | reverse complement strand
GGCGAAAAGGTCACGATCACCCGCCACGGCGCGCCGGTGGTGGAATTGCGCCCGGCGCAGAAGGCTGCGCGGCCGATCACGCAGGCCGATCTCGATTGGCTGGAGGCGAACGCGATCCGTCCGGTTTGTCCGCTCACAGAGGATGCGGGCGCGCTTGTCTCCCGGATGCGCGATGAAGAATGGGAAGGCCGGTGATCTATCTCGACGCCAGCGTGATTGTTCCGCTGTTTGTCATTGAAGCGCGAAGTGCTGAGGCGCGCGGCCGGATTTTGGGCCAAACACTCGTCGCCAGTCCGCTTGGCCTTGCCGAGACATCCAGCGCGATTTCACAGCGCGTGCGCATTGGCGATATCACTGCGACCGTCGCTAAACTCCATCTGAAATCGCTCGATGCGTGGGCTGCAAGTGCGCTTGCCTCCTGCGATGTGATGGGAGACGATTTTCTGGCGGCCACAAGCTTCATCCGCCGCTTCGACCTCGGCTTGCGCACGCCGGACGCGCTGCACATCGCCATCGCCGCGCGATTGGGGGCGAAACTTCTCACGTTTGACGCCAAGATGACCGCCGCCGCCACTGCGCTGGGACTCGATGCAACGCCATGACCACCGCGCCCGACATTTTCCTCTCCTACAACCGGGAGGATCAGGCGCACGCGAAGCTGTTCGCGGAAGGCTTTGAGGCGCAAGGCTTCAAGGTCTGGTGGGATGTGGGCTTACGCACCGGCGAGGCCTATGACCAGGTGACGGAGACGGCCCTGCGCACAGCCAAAGCTGTCGTGGTGCTGTGGTCGAAGAAGTCCGTGCAGTCCCGCTGGGTGCGCGCCGAGGCGACGCTCGCCGATCGCAACAAGACGCTGGCGCCCTGCATGATCGAGCCGTGCGAACGCCCGGTCATGTTCGAACTGACGCAGACGGCAGATCTTACGCGCTGGCAAGGTGAATGCAGCCGCTAATCGTGCATCCACTTCTGGAACGTTGGCATATCGTCCGGCAGCCGGTGATAGGG
>JBEIHY010000246.1:0-1040 GCA_040381035.1 Hyphomonadaceae bacterium | reverse complement strand
CTAGAGCTTGGATTTTTCTAGTGTTCCTTATGGTTCTGACATTTGCTCGGCGTCTATGGCAAGCGGTAGCAAATGTCAGAACCGGAACACTAGAAAGCATGGCTGCGGCGCGATTTCATCCCCCATCCTTTTCCCCCACGGCTATCGCATTTGGCAAAGGATGGTTCGTGCGAAGTCGTCGGACCAGCCGGCGCGTTTTCGTTTGCGGCGTGTGCATCCGGTCGCCGCCGCGGCAGGTCGGATAAATCGAAGTCTTTTGACCACGCCCGAGGTTGAGTTAGGCTGCACTCGCGATTGGAGGGGGGTAATGGAAGAAGCATCGGCGCGCTCATTCAAATACAAGGCATTCTTGAGCTACCGCAGCGCCGATCGCGAGATCGCCGTACGTCTCCATGCGGCGCTCGAGGGCTACAGGCCGCCCCGGACGGCAGGCGCTCCACGCCCGCCGTTGCTCGGGCGCATCTTTCGCGATCGCGACGAGGCGCGCACCGCAGAAGACATAGAGACCATCATTGCTCAGGAACTTTCGAATTCCGAGCAGCTGATCGTCCTGTGCACGCCGAAATCGCGCGAGGCGGGATCCTGGGTGGGGCGCGAGATTGAGCTATTCCGGAAGCTGCGTCCCGGTGCGCCCGTGCATTGCATCATTGGCTACGGCGAACCGCCGGATTGCTTTCCAGATCAAGTTCTGATCAGGGAGCCGGATGGGCGCGTCAGGCAGCCTCTCGCGGCGGACCTGCGCAAACAAGGCGACGGTTGGCGCAAGGGCGTCACACGCTTGGCGGCCGGACTGCTGGGCGTAGCGTTCGACTCGCTCTGGCAACGAGAACAGCGACGGCGTCGGCAAATTCAGGCGAGCATCGGCGCGGCTGCTTGTCTGATTGTGATCTCCGTGTCTGTGTTCGCGGTCGCTCAGGCCACCTTCTTTGACAGCATAAGATTGGCGACTGTCGCGGAGGCCAATCTGCGTGCCGGCGACCCAATTTCAGCGCTACCGTTTGCGATTGGCGCACAACCACCACGGTCGGCGTTGATGGCTG
>JBEIHY010000245.1:0-1159 GCA_040381035.1 Hyphomonadaceae bacterium | reverse complement strand
TCCACAGAGGTCAGTTTGGGTGGCGCGACATAGACAGCGCGGCCGCTGGTCGAGCTCGGGGAGGCATTCTATGACGGAGATGGATAAACCGGCTACGGTCGGGCAAGAGTTCGCTCGCGCTTGGCCGGTGCTGCTGGCGGCCATGCTTGGCTTTGGGCTCGGGCTGTCGGCTTTGCCGTTCTACACCAATGGCATGTTTGTTGAGCCGCTTGGCAAGGCATTTGGCTGGTCGGTTGGGGATGTTCAAACCGCCATTGCCTTGATGCCGATCGGCACCGTGTTGATGGCCCCCGTGATTGGCGTCTTGACCGACCGCTTCGGCGCGCGCCCCGTGGCCTTGGTGTCGTTGGCCTTGTATGCGCTGGCCTTTGCCGCTTTGAGCCAGATCACCAGCGACAAAAACTCGTTCTATCTCGGCTGGGCTTTGATGGCGGTGGCGGGATCGGGCACAGTGGCGATCACCTGGAGCCGGGCGGTCAATGGCTGGTTCGACAAGGGCCGCGGGCTGGCGCTGGGTTTGGCCTTGATGGGCTCTGGCGTCACTGGGATTTTTGCCGCGCCTTTCGCCAATTATGTGATTGAGGCGTATGGCTGGCGCACGGCCTATCTGGCGCTGGGCGCCCTGCCGGGGCTGATCGCTCTGCCGGCGGCCTTGTTTTTGTTCAAAGACCCGCCGCGGGTGAGCGCTGCCGCTTCGGCATTGGTGAGCGGCCTCAGCTTTGGCGGCGCAGTGAAAACCATCCGGTTTTGGATCATGTGGGTCGCAGTGGTGCTGGTGTCGATCGGCGTTGGCGGGGTGATCTCCAACATGATGCAAATCCTCAAGGCCGATGGGCTTGATCGAAACACCGCTGTGCTGGCGATGGCAACGATTGGTATGACGGTGATTGTCGGGCGGATATTTGCCGGCTTCTTGATTGATCGGATCTGGGCGCCTCTGGTGGCGGCGATATTCTTGTCCATTCCGGCGCTGTCTTGCGTGATCCTGGCCTATGGCGAAGCGCCGGTTTGGGCCTTGTTTGCGGCCGCGGCTTTGGTGGGGCTGGCCGCGGGCGCGGAGTTCGATCTGATCGCATTCATGGTCAGCCGCTATTTCGGCATGAAGGCTTACGCCAAAATCTATTCGCTGCAATTTGTCGGGTTTGGTCTGGCGTCGGGT
>JBEIHY010000244.1:0-1225 GCA_040381035.1 Hyphomonadaceae bacterium | reverse complement strand
GATACCGGATCTCGCCATCTCTGCCCGCATCGGCGATCGCCACGGCGTTCCGAAGTTTGGCCGTGTCGAATGCAACGAACGCTTCCTTCGCTTTCATGTCCTCCTCCAGTCGCGCAGCCGTGAGCCAATAGCGACGCGTGAACACGGTTCGATGCTGGGTCGCGGCCGCTGCGAATGGAGGACATACGGTCTAAGCAGCCTGTCGCGGGACGCTATGCCTGCACGGTTTGCAGTCTGTGCGCAGCGGGAGCCACCTGCCGGACGGCCGGGCCTGGATTGGCTGGGCTGGCGGCCGTGACAGGAGGCGGCCATGCCCCGCGCTCGTTTACATCCCCCCGATACGCCGATGCACCCCATTCGCAAGCGCATGGTGGAGGACATGGAGTTGCGCGGCTTCTGCGCGGCGACCCAGACCGGCTATCTGCGCGCCGTGCGTCAATGCATCCAATTCACGAAGAAGCGGCCCGAAGACATCAGCGCTGATGATGCGCGGGGTTTTCTTCTTCATCTGCAGCGCCGCGGCGTCAGCGTCGGCTCAATCAACAGCGCCTCGGTGGCGTTGCGCTTCTATCTGCGGGTGACGCTGGCCAAGCCGTTCGGCGTCGAGCGCGTGCCGGTGATCAAGGACGCCAAGAAGATCCCGATTGTGCTCACCCCGGAAGAAGTGGCGCGCCTGATCGCCATGGCGCCCGGCCTGAAATACCGCGCCGCTTTGAGCGTAGCCTATGGCGCTGGCTTGCGGGCGAGCGAGGTGGTCCATCTCAAGGTCAGCGACATTGACAGTGTGAATATGACGCTGCGCATCGAGAATGGCAAAGGCGGCAAGGATCGGCTCGCGAAGCTGTCGCCGCACTTGCTCGCCTTGTTGCGCGAATGGTGGCTGAAATGCCGCTCCAAGGTTTGGCTTTTTCCGTCGCGCAATGGCGTTCTGCAGCACATCACGGCGCGGCAATTCTCGCGCGCCTGCATCATGGCGGTTGAAGCCGCCAAGATTGACAAGCATGTCACGCTGCACACGCAGCGCCATTCCTTCGCGACGCATCTGTTGGAATCGGGCACGGACATACGGGTCATCCAAGTGATGCTCAGAACAACGACATACCGCCCGCAATCAGGGCGGCGCGAAGAACGAAGCGCAGATCTTTTATCCGTTTCATCCGCGATGCGGCGAAACGGTGGAGATCGTGGAGCGTCTTTATTGCCGAAATCTTGAGATTTTCGTTAT
>JBEIHY010000243.1:0-1259 GCA_040381035.1 Hyphomonadaceae bacterium | reverse complement strand
TTGTCGTCGCCGACAATCATCAGCGCCACCTGCTCTGACAGGGCTCGCACCGGATTGTCATCCAGATGGGCATAGCGCGCCGTTGTGCTTGCCTGGGTGTGGCCAAGCGCCTTGCCGATCAGCAAAAGGCTCGCGCCGCTGGCTGCGGCAAAGCTCGCGAAAGAATGGCGCAAATCATGAAGCCTGACGTCTTCAAGACCAGCATGGGCGCGCACGGCGCGCCACACTTTTGAGAGCCCGTCCGCAGATTTCATCGCATTGCCACGCGCTGGAAACACAACCGGTCCGGAACGCACTTGTCGCGCGATAATCGTGCACGCCGCTTGCGACAGAGCGATCGACTTCTCACCCGTCTTCGACCGCTCGCGCGGCAGCGCGATAGCGCCGCGATCGAGATCGATTTCGGCCCAGCGCAGTTTCTGGATTTCCGATTTTCGCGCGCCGGTGAGCAACAACAAGCGGATCATGTCGCCATAGGCGCGCTGGATCGTGAGGGTCGATTCCAGTTCTTCAATCGCGTTCAGCAGCCGGCCGGCTTCTTCCCGCGACAGATAACGCTCGAGCTTGCGCTGCGGCGGCTTCTTGACGCGCGCGCAAGGATTATCCGGTCGGATACCCTGGTCAATCGCCCAGGACATGCACGCCGACAATGCGGCAATGCTGCGCCGCGCAATCCCTGCCCCGCCGCGGACAATTGCACGCCCGCGCCGCCGAGTGCGGACATCGACGGCGGTTTCGCCATTGGTGATCTGGCGCTGCGCACGCTCGACATCGGATTTGGTGATCTGAGCCGTCGGGATCGCGCCGAGCGTCGGAACAATATGGCGTCTCAGCGCCGTTGCATCCGTCGCCCACGAAATCTCCCGTTTAGACGGCGCGGCGTCGCGCCCTTCGACAAGCCAACGCTCGATCAACTCTACGAGTTTTACATTGCGCAACGCTTCGGCCTTCGCTTCCTTGGCGATCCGCTCCCTCTCCGCCTGCGGGTCAATTTGGCCAACCACCTGGCCGCGGAGCCGTTCGGCCTCACGCCGCGCTTGGTCCGGCGTCCACGGCAAACCATGCTCGCCGATCTTGATCACTCGTTGGCGGCCAAACGCGACATACTTCAGCCGGTAGACCTTGCGTCCGCTGCGCTCCACGCGCAGGTGAAAGCCAGGCACATCGGTGTCAAATACATCAAAAGACTGAGCTTTTGGCTGATATGCATCGACTGTGCGCTTCGTCAATTTGTCTTTCATGGCCGTGACCTCGCATCG
>JBEIHY010000242.1:0-1287 GCA_040381035.1 Hyphomonadaceae bacterium | reverse complement strand
TCTGAAGCATCGATGCGCAGCTTCATCAAGCGGCTCGAGGCCAAATATGACGTCATCCGGATCTGCTATGAAGCCGGCCCCACGGGTTACGGCCTGCATAGGCTGGTAACTGAGATGGGTCATGAATGTGTGGTGGTGGCGCCGTCCCTCATCCCGAAGAAGGCCGGCGACCGGATCAAGACCAATCGTCGCGACGCCCTTTCGCGTGCGCGTCTATTCCGCGCTGGCGAACTCACTGCGGTTTGGATTCCGGATACAAAGCATGAGGCCATGCGCGCGCTGGTGCGGGCGCGCGCCGCGGCTGTGAAGGATGCCAGCGTCAAGAAACGCCAGGTCGGCGCTTTCCTGCTCCGCCATCACCGGATATTTCCGCGCTTGAAATCTTGGGGCGCGCGCTACCGCCGCTGGATTCATTATCAGACTTTCGAGGAAATGGCCGATCAGATCGTCTGGCAGGAAGCCTTGGAAGCTGTGCGCGTGGGCGAGGCGCGTGTGGTGCGACTTGAGACGTCCATCCGCCATATGCTTGATGGATGGGCGCTGTCGCCGGCTGTGGTCGCTCTGCAGGCCGTGCGCGGGATCGACCTGGTTACTGCGGTGAGCCTCGTCGTCGAGATCGGCGACTTTCACCGCTTTGAAACAGCCGGTCAGCTGATGGGCTATCTGGGGCTTGTGCCTGGAGAACGCTCGACCGGGGAAGCCGTGCGTCGCGGCGCCATCACGAGAATGGGGAACGGTCGATTGCGCCAATTGCTTGTCGAGGCGGCTTGGACCTACAGGCATCCGCCGCGGATCGGGCGGATGAAGGCGCCGCTGGTGAGTGCTGCGCCTGAAGCAGTGCAAGAGATCGCGTTGAAGGCGCAAACGCGCCTGTGCGCGCGCTATCGCAAGCTGGCCGCGAGAGGCAAGAAGTCCACGGTGATCTGCACGGCGATCGCGCGAGAGCTGACCGGCTTTGCCTGGGCGATCGGTCGCGCCGCAATGCCGCCGCCTGTTATCGCGGCATAGGACGCCGAAACATTGATCAAGGATGGGGGCGCGGTCTCGGCAAGGGGAATTCCCGTCCGCCGTTATGTGGCCGATTTTATCGACGCCCGAAGTAAGACAGGGACAGCCCCGGACGCATCACGGACATGCGGTATCTGTAGGCGGCGTTGGCCTTCGGTGGGATCACCCAGTAGTCGGTCAGGTGCGGTTTCAGGTCGTTTTTTTGAGCGCGCGCGCAACCGTATTGTGGTGTGCGGCGGGCACGATTTGGCGCTCCACCACGTGCGTCGCCAAAAGCCG
>JBEIHY010000241.1:0-1357 GCA_040381035.1 Hyphomonadaceae bacterium | reverse complement strand
GGTCCAGGGTGAGCCATGCTCGCATAACGGCATAAGCTTCGCGAGACGCGTTTTCATTTTTCCGCCGACATGCTGCGCGCAGATTTCGGTTAACGCTTCAAAGCGTTCCTTTCGCTTTTTTGCGCTTAGTCCATCAACGAACGGGTCACGGTCGGGTCCGAGCAGCAGCCCGTTGCGGGAGAAGACAATGTCGATGTCTTCCGAAAACCGGCGAATGAGCCCGAAACCCTTTGAAAGGGATGTGCCGCCCTTGAAGAAAAGTTTCGGCTGGCGCGGCAGGCCTTTGAACAACGCATCTATCGTGCGGCAGACCCAAAAATCCTTTTCCACCGATTGCGCGTTCGTGCCCAGCTTGACCGCCGTGGCCTCGAAAAGATCACGGCGGCCTTGCTGTTTGTATCCATCGAACACACGGTAATTCAGATTCATGCCGAAGTATTGGCGCGATTCTCAACGATTTGCCGCGCCGGCGCGAGGGCCCATCCCGGCAATCGGCCGATATTGCGCGCGAGGTCTGACGTTGCCGCCTTGGGGGCATGGCGAGCGATCGTAACTGCGGCACGATCCAGCGGGATGCTTGCGGCGCGCGCCCAGACAAGCGCTTGGACAATCGGCGCCGCTTTTGAACCGATCCATGGACGCACTGCTGACGGGGCAGTGACCAGCTTCACCTTTCGGCCGTTCAGCGTGAAGTCCGCTGCCCGCCCGGCTGTAACGAAGGTCAGCCGCGTTGGCACGGCGGTGGTCAAGCCCATGGCATAGGCCGCCGCCAAGTCGTCGCGGATGATGGCGTGCCCGGTCCGCCGCGTCATGGCGGCAAGCGCCACGTCCAGATCAGCCGGAGCCGCCGCGCCAAGCAACGAGCTTTGACGCGGCCAATCGTAGAGCCCGCGCGACACGCGGCGCAGCGTCCCCGCCTTTACGAGCCGGCTCAGGGCCTGATCGACTGCGGCGCGCCCGCCCAAGTCCAGAAAGTCCTTGGCCGCGAAGACGCGTTGTCCGCGCCCTGCGGCGCGGATTTCGACAACGATAGCGCCTTCATGAATGATGTCGTCGCGCCGTGGTGTCGCGGCCAGGCAATCGAAGTAACGCGCTCACGCGCGTACAAGAAAAACGATCAGGCCTTCGTGGAACAGAAGAACGGCGCCGTTGTGCGCCGGCTTGTCGGCTATGGCCGCTTCGACGGCATCGAGACCGCCAAAGTGATGGCGCGGCTGTATGCGGCGGCGCGCTTGCATGTGAACTTCTTTCAGCCGTCGTTCAAGCTGGCAGAGAAGCGGCGCGAAGGCGCCAAGGTGATCAAGCGCTATCACCCGCCGGCGACGACCTCAGCGCGGGCGCTTGCGCACCCAAAGCT
>JBEIHY010000240.1:0-1358 GCA_040381035.1 Hyphomonadaceae bacterium | reverse complement strand
GCCATGGCCGCGTTGCAGCCGAATTGCAATTTCGCGCCACGGTGAAGGGCCAACGCCAAGTCGTCAATGATGTGTGGATCGCGACTGTCCGCGCCGGCAAAATCGTTGTCATCAAGGAGTATCTCGACGGCCGCGTGCGCCATTTGCAAGCCCAAGGCGTGCTGAGCCTGGAAGAGGGCGCGCCGTTCTTGACGCCGTGGCCGCCGGCCTTGAAGCCGCTGCCGCAAACCTTGCCCGTTCCGACGCCGCCGCCGACGGGCGACCGCGTCGCGCCATAGGGCGGACCGAGGTCGAAAGAAGCGCAGCGCACACCGGCAAAGCCGCAACCGATCGCTGCAACTTCATCTGGTTCGTCGCAACGCCCCTGAATGCCGCCCCCAATTCCCAGTCTGGGCGCCGGCTATATGACCGAAACGCGTTTTCACACCGGCCTCACAGCGCTCGAGCTTGGCTCTGTGATGGGAGGGAGACGCTTCCCACTCAGGACCGCGCAGCTTAAGCAAACGCAAAGCGCGTGCCCTTCCCGAAAATGATCGAGCCAGAGGATCTCCCGATCCGAGCCGAGCGCCACATCCCAAACTCTATCGCGACGATGCGACGCCGCCTCACCACAGCGCGCGCGCGAAGCCTGCAACGATGTCCATGCTGCCCCAGAACGCGGTCGACACGCAGTAAGCATGGACGCTCGTGACGCAGGCAGACTAGGTCTTTGTCGGCTTGCGTTTGACGAGAAATGCGTCAACCGCTGCGGCATGGCCGGGATCAGCAAAGCTCATCGCTTCATGGGCTAGGCTTGCTTCAAAGATCGTCACCGCCATTTGCTTCAAGCCGAGATTGACGCTGCGTTTGGCCGCGCGCACGGCCTGCTGCGGCAGGCCGGCGAGCTTTTCTGCGAAGGCGTCAACGCCGCCATCCAAATCAGCGTCAGCCAGCGCATGATTGACCAGCCCCAGGGCCGCCGCGCGGGCGCCGCTCAAAGCCTCGCCGGTCATCAGGAATTCTTTTGCCCGCGCATAGCCGATGAGCGCTGGCCAAATCACGCTGCCGCCATCGCCCGGTCCCAACCCGACTTTCACATGCGGATCGGCAAACAGCGCGTCGTCTGCGGCAAAAATCACATCGCAGAACAGCGCCAGCGTGCAGCCGAGCCCAATTGCAGGACCGCGCACCTTGGCGATCAGGGGCTTGTCCATATCGAGCATGTCCCACACCAGCCGGCGACCTTCGCGCGCGCTGGGCGCTTGCGCCTCGCCGCGCTGGGTCTGGGCCATCCAGGCAATATCGCCGCCGGCGCAGAACGCCGCCCCGTGCCCGGTCAAAACCACGACATCGCTGGCGCGATCATCATCGGCCCAGCG
>JBEIHY010000239.1:0-1377 GCA_040381035.1 Hyphomonadaceae bacterium | reverse complement strand
GTATCGAGCAGGATCATTTAAACCGCATCGGCTCGGCGGGACGCGTGTCGCGGACCTGCTCAAGCGCCTCGATGTCGGCATTGGTGAGCCCAATGGTCCGGCTCATTTCCGCCAAAGCGGCGCCGAGGCGCAGCCGGCCCTTGGGACGCACGGCGGCCTCAAGGATGGCGCGCATTTCCGCTTCGGTGCTGCGATTGTGCTGCGCCGCCCGGACCTTCAGGGCGCGATGGGCTTCCTCGGAAAGGTTGCGGATGGTCACAGCGGCCATGATGGCATCCTTCATTGGATGACTGGATTGATTTCGTCATATTGCGTTTGATGGGGCACGTTCACCGGAATGGTGTAAATTAGGGCGACCGGTGGTGTAACCGGCTCAGGCCGCGCGCAGTGTGAGTATGGGCGCGGCGGCGGCCGCCCCAATTTACACCACTTAGCGTAATCGCTCGGGGGCCGCCCCTCGACCGAGAGCGGCAGTTCTCCACACTGACCTTGCAACTGAGTCGGTCAACGCGCCGAAGCAAAGGAGAACTGCCGTGAAGCACTATGCCGGATTGGATGTATCGTTGGAAACCACATCGATTTGCGTGATCGATGAAAGCGGAAAAATTATCATCGAGAAGAAGCGGCCGACCTGTCCAGACGCGATCATGGGGGCGCTGGACGGCCTGGACGGTCTGGAAAAGATCGGAATGGAGACTGGACCTTTGGCCGTTTGGCTTTGGAATGAATTGAAAAAGCGCGCTGCGCCCATCGTTTGCATGGATGCGCGGCATGCGAACGCGGCGCTGAAGATGATGCCGAACAAGACGGACCGTGCCGACGCCGCGGGGCTGGCCCAGATCGTGCGGACTGGCTGGTACAAGGAGGTGTCGATCAAGTCCCATGACAGCTACCTCATCCGCGCTCTGCTCGCGAGCCGCGATGTTCTAGTCGGCGTCCGAGTGCGTCTTGAAAATCAGATCCGCGGCTTGCTGAAAACGTTCGGCGTGATGTTCGGTAAGCGTGTCGGAGGCTTCGCGCGGCGCGCCGAAGAAATCATCGCCGGGGAGCTCGACGTTGCGCCGGAAATGAGGATGATTGTCGAAACGTTGCTCAATGCGCGCAACGACATCAATGAAAAGTTGAAGGGTTTGGACAAGCGCGTGCGATCGTTGGCGCGAACGAGCGCACCCGTTCGCCTGATGATGAGCGTTCCCGGCGTCGGCGCAATCACGGCTTTGTCCGTCGTCTCTGCAATCGATGATGTGAAGCGCTTCCGCCGATCCAGCGATGTCGCGGCCTATCTTGGGCTGACGCCACGCAGATATGAATCCGGCGAGATCAGCCGCACTGGGCGCATCACTAAACGCGGCAGCAAGCTGACACGCACACATCTTT
>JBEIHY010000238.1:0-1471 GCA_040381035.1 Hyphomonadaceae bacterium | reverse complement strand
GCGACCTTCGCGCGCGCTGGGCGCTTGCGCCTCGCCGCGCTGGGTCTGGGCCATCCAGGCAATATCGCCGCCGGCGCAGAACGCCGCCCCGTGCCCGGTCAAAACCACGACATCGCTGGCGCGATCATCATCGGCCCAGCGGAATACCTGGCCAAGCTCGTGATGAAGCGTGGCGTCCACGCGGTTCATCTTGCCGGGATTGTTGAGCGCCAGCTGCAACACCCGACCGCGACGGCTGACATCAATGCGTTGAAACGGCGCGCTCATTTCGCGGTCGGCCTGATGATCTTATTGTCCAGGCTTTGTTTGATGGCCGCGGCGTCAAAAGCTTGCGGATTGTCGGCGGGCTTGGCCCCTTTGGCCATGACAAATTCCAAACGCGCCTTGAAGCTGGTGAATGTGTGCGCATCGACTTCATCGCGGAATGGATCGCGCCACGGCGCGCCCGCCCAGGCAGAGCCCCAATAGGGCCCCGCAAACGGCCGCCAACCAAAGCGCGGATCATACCCCCAATAGTCAAAGGCCGACGAAAAGCGCGGCCCGAAGCTGACGGTGCGCGTGTCGGCGTCCGTCGCGCGCGCAGCGACAATGAAATGATCGAAGCCCGCGGCCAAAGTCAGTTCCGCGGCGCGATACAGCGCGCCATTTTCCACCTGCTCGCGCGCCGTCGATGCGTTGCCCTTGAATATCAAGGCATAGCGGTTCGGCTCCAGCCGGGTTTCTGAAAAGCCTTGCGCGCCGGGGCGCACCGCCGGCGCATACGGCGTCACGCTGGCGCATGCGGCCAATCCCGCCAATGCCGCCGCCGCGAGCGCAGCGCGCAGCATGGACCTGCTGGCCAAAAGTAAACTGAGAAAACGCATCGAAAGCCTCGATTTTGTCTGCCGCCCGGGATAACGAGGGGCATTATCCGTCGGTCTTGCAGGATCGCCAAGCGGCGAACGCGGTCGGGCCGCACACCTTTTGGAGAGCTTCATGCGCGCTTGCCTCTTTGCCGCCCTTGCCCTTCTTAGCCTGACTGCGCCGGCGCTGGCCCAAACCGGCGCAAAGCCGCCAGTCTCCACGCCGCTCGACGCCAAGCTGCTGGCGGAATGCGGCGCCGATGGCGGCAAAGCGGTAGAGTGTCGCTGCGGTCTGCAAATTGCCCGCGAAACGCTGACGACGCGCGAACTGGCCCTGTTTCCGGTGCTTTGGCCGATCGTGCGCCAAAAGGGCGACCTGTTCACAAAGACCAATCTCGGTCGCGCCGCCGCAGCTTCCGCCGGCTATTCCGAACAAGAAGCCATGCAGATAGTGCTTAAAGTCGCTCAAGCCGCCCCTTCAGTTGAGCAGAAGTGCAAGAGCCCAAAAGCGTCATAACGCGGGCCCATTTGTGACCTGCTGGCGCGGGTTGGCGTTGATCCAAGCGCAGGCGTCATTCAAAGTGAGGCGGCCCTGTCGGGGGCCACGCCCGCTGCCGTTGGTGCGCAAT
>JBEIHY010000237.1:0-1536 GCA_040381035.1 Hyphomonadaceae bacterium | reverse complement strand
GCGTTTGTTCCAGCCGCGCCGCGCCGCTTCCGACCGTTTGGCTGCAAGGTCTTCAAAGTACGCGTCCACCTCAGGCTCTGGCGCATCCTGGCCGCGTAGGTCGGGGATCATGTGCCCTTCGTCCATCACGGGCGCAGGCTCGACAGCAGGTGTTTCCAGGCCCGCCAGTTGCTGATCGCGCGCTTGGCGCAAGCGCAGCGCGATCCAGGGCATCATCAGGCACACAACATCCATCACCAGCGAAAGCAGGATGGCGCGATAGGTTTCGACCCAGCTCATCAGATCGCCAATGACAGCGCCGCTTCCGGCACTGACGGTCGCGCTCACGGCAGCCTCGGTCGGGGCCGTGGCCAGCTCCACGCGCAGCGCCTCAATGTCCGCCCGGATCCGGTCAGCGGCGCGAGCATCCGACAGCGCGCGCTCGATCGCGAGCGTTTGCGCACTCGCCTGCTCCTGCGCCGTGGCGACGCGCTCAGCCCACGCCTCTTCTCCCGCCCTGGCCGCCATCTGTT
Organism: Hyphomonadaceae bacterium; assembly: GCA_040381035.1. Taxonomy (GTDB): domain Bacteria; phylum Pseudomonadota; class Alphaproteobacteria; order Caulobacterales; family Aquidulcibacteraceae; genus REEB506. The sequence goes on along the minus strand of JBEIHY010000237.1, from coordinate 1,024 downwards.
GCATGTTTGGCGTGTCGTCGCTTGGCGCCGTGAGGCGATCTAGGTCAGCCGTGCGAGCGGCTATGCGCGCCTCAAGCGCCGCGCGGTTCTGTTGCACTTCCTCGACGGCGACAGCGCTGCCCCGATCGCGCTCCATCAGCGCGTCGCCTTGAACCGCGAACGTTCCGGCAATAATGACCAGCGACACCGACAAGGCAATCACCAAGGCCCATGCTTTGGGCCAAGCTTGGCCGCGCCAGCTAAGCGACATGAAAACCGGGATCGCGATTTTGGCCACGTAGGGATTGCCGATCGCGACAATTCCAAAACCGACAATATACGGAAACCAGAAGTCCAGCCCCAAGCCCATAAAGGGCCCGACGTTCTCGAGCTGCAGCGCTGCGGCGCGATCTTTGGCAATGTCCAGCGTGTAGAGCCACAGAAAATAGACCAACGCTGCAAACGCCATCCAGCTTGCAAGCTCAGCGCTCTTGACCAGGCTCTCGGGGATCACGCCCGGAGGATCGTGAACGCGCTCCGGCTTTGGCGGTCGCATCGCCGCCCATTTCGCTTTCAACTTGTCAATCATGCTCAGCCCTCACTTACAATAAACCCAGCTTGCTCAAGCCCTCCAGCCCTAGAGCCGCACCCGCAATCGCCGCCACGATCAGCAGCAGGCGACTGCTCTGGCGCCCCTGTTCGTCTACTTTAGCGCTAAGGTCGCGCAATTCAGTGTGCATCTTGTGTGCAGCTCGATCCGTCTCCGTGATCAGCTCGGCTCTTAGCGAGCCCATCTGAGCGATCATGCGCCCCTCGTGCGCGCCGATTTCTGTAGACAGCCTCGAGAGGCTCGTGCGGATCTCGGCTAGCTCTTTGGCCAACGCCTCGTCGCGCGCCTGCGCAATGCCAAGCTCCCTCTGGATCGCCCACATATCGCGCGAGGTCAGAAACTCACCGCTCATCGTGCACCTGCCGCGCCCAATCCGCGCACCGCTCCCATGCGTCATGAAGATCCACAGCGTAGACCCTCACACCATCGGCATAG
>JBEIHY010000236.1:0-1548 GCA_040381035.1 Hyphomonadaceae bacterium | reverse complement strand
ACAAAATCGCCGCTTGCCAAAGTCGGGCCATAAAAGCCTGACATAGAGGCCACGAATATCAGTTGCCCGATGGCGGCGACGATGAACCAAAGCGCCGCCGCCCGGCCAAGCGCCACGGCGCCCAGAGTGGATGTTGGCTTCTTAACGGGGCCGTCCTTGCGTAGATTTTGGCCAGGCGGGTTTTCGCCATCCAGAACGTCAGCGCCGCAAGCGACAGAAGCGGCGGCGCGTACCAGATCGCCCAGCCCTTGCTGGCCGCAGGAAACATTTTCTGTTGGCCGACGAAGAGCGAAGAGGTCGCCAGCGTCAGCGTCAGCGCCAGCAACATGCGCCACAAATGCCGCGCCAATCGTCCAGGTTCGGAAGAGTGTTGGCCGGGCAAGGCGCCAGACGTCGCAGCCAAGCGCCAGCGCGGCCAAGCTGGCAAAGATCGAGGGAACGATGGGCTGCAAGACGGGCTTGGGATCATAAAGGGCAGTGGCGATGAAGCCGGCGCAGAGGATCGCGCTACAGGCGAGGGCGAGCAGAGCGGCCGGTCGCGCTGTCGCCAGCTTTCGTTGCGCGGCGATCCAGGCGGTGGCGATCAAATAGAGGGTTAAGAAGCCCACCAGTCCGGTCGTGCGGTCGTGGTTGAGAAAGCCCAGCACGCCGCCGCTCAACGCCATCACCGCCACAGCGGCGGTGAAAACCAGTCCAGCAGCGCGGTGCAGCCTGGCGCCCTTTTTCGCCATCAGCGCGATGGGCGCAGCGCTCAAAGCGAGCGCGCCTGCGGCGATGTGAAGGATTGTTTCTGATTGCATCGGCGCTGTCCCAAATGCGCGCGTTTGGCCGACGGCGCGAACCGGGATAGAAATCGTCGATGATCGATAAGCTGACCATGGCGCTGGGCGTCAATTGCATGATCGCGCGTTTCACGCCGGGCGCGCGCGATGCGTAAGGGCAGCGTCGCGGCCGGCGTGGCGATGGCCCTGGCGGACTTCGCCGCGGCGCGCGGCGTTGCGTGCGGCCAAACAGCTGAGCGGCGATCCCGCGCTGCCGCTGCGCTTTGGCGCGGAGGTCGATTTGTCGGAGCTCTCGATTGTGCGCCTCATCGGGCTGGCGGCGCAGACGGTGGCGGATGCGCTCGTTCAGCTCAATCGCTATGGCGCCTTGGTGGTGGATGTCGATCTCGGCAGCGATCGGTTCTGCAACGAAGTTGCCGCTGACGGCATCTGGATGATTGACCGCCGGCCCGATCCCAACGCTTTCCCGGATCTGACCGAAATCACCTTCGCACGGATGCTGTGCGGCGCGCGGCGCATTGCCCCCTTTCTTCAAGCTTACGAAATTCAAGTCACGCACGCCGCGCCCGATCACGCGGCCGTGTGTGACGACATTCTCGGCGCGCCCGTGACGTTCAAAGCTTCTCGCAACGCTTATCGCATGGACATGAGTTTCGTCACCCACCGCGTGCAAAAACAGCCGCGCTATGTGTTCGGCATTCTCACCCGTCATGCCGATGCGCTGTTGGCGGAGATGGCTTCGGCAACGACAATCCGCGGCAAGGTT
>JBEIHY010000235.1:0-1600 GCA_040381035.1 Hyphomonadaceae bacterium | reverse complement strand
TAGCTCGAGGACCGCACCTGGCCGACGAGCCGCACACGGGCGCCTTTCTGCACCTGTGCTTCGATGCGCTCGACCTTCGGGCCGGGGAACACAGCGAAGCGGCGCCAGTAAGTTTTCTCGGCCCAGGATCCGTCATCGCGTTTCCAGCGCTCGCTGGTCGCCACCGACAGCACCGCCAGCTTCTTGCCGCCTTTGATGTCCTTGATCTCCACGCTGCCGATGTTGCCGATGATTTCGAAAGACGCCTTGTCCATGATCTTTGCTCCGTGCCCAGCAGGCCGATCCCGCCGGGGTCGCGTTCGCGACGCCCGCCAAGACGCAGCCGGCAAAGTCAGCGTGAGCGGCGGCTTGCAATGGCTTGGCGCGGCCTGCAGGCGCGCGAGCGCGCCGAAGCCTCGGGCCGTTGCAAGCCGGACGACGGATGCTTTCTCAGGGCGATTCGCAAAACGCGCCCCGTGCGGGTGGGTGATAGGCGGAACAAGAATAGGACATGCCGCGTTTTGATGTCGGCAGGTTCACGGCGGGGATCAACCATTCAGCAAAGCAAGGCGGGCTGAAGCTTTACGGGGATGGCGCAGCGCCACATTGAGCTCAACCAGATGTCGCGGATTTTTCGGGCCGACGTCGAGCAGCAAGAGGAATGTCAACGTGCGAACCAAAAGCGCAACACCGCGTGAGACGGTCCAGCAGTCTGTAGGCCGCCTAGCTTGAAGGTCCAGGTTCGGCGGGCTGGAAGCCTGGTCAAGCCTGGGGAATGTCGGTCTTTGTGAAGTCGTCGCCCTTAAACAGGAGCGGCGCATTGAGCTTCATGGCGAGGGCGTACGCAAAGCAATCGCCAAGGTTGAGCCCCGCGGGCGTGCGCCGGCCAAACTGCTCAAAGGCTGCAATGGCTTCGCGCACATCATTCATGTCCGCGGGGGGAACCGAAATCGAAAGCGCCTCAAGGAGCGCCTCCGCCGCGCGTGCGCCGTCAGCCCCATGCACGCTTTGTGCACGCGCCAATACTTCCCACGCGTTGATGGGTGACATGACCAAGCCGGGGGCTTGCGCAAGTTTGTCCAAGAACGCGTCGCGTTCGGGTTCATGAAGATAGATCGCGACAACAGCCGATGCGTCAACGACGATCACGGCGCCGATCCAAGCGGCAAGCCATCGGCGCCATAGAGGTCAGCGTCGGTGATGGCTACGCCGCGCTTGGGCAGGACATCAATGCGCGCCAACACATCAAGCGCGCGCTGTTTGCGGTCGCTTTGAAGGGCGCGCGCTTTGTCCATTTCTTCAGCCAAGCGGCGGCGCACAGCGTCAGCGACCACATCCGTCATTGGCAGGCCGAGCTTGTCGGCGAGCGCGCGGATGTCGCGGACAACATCAGGGTTACGGATTTGGATTGGCGCTTCAGTCATGATGATCGGCACCATATCATGATGGCAGTTCATGTGGAAGGGCCGCCCGGCAGAACGGCACGGCTATCGCATTTGACCGAGGATGGTTCGTGCGAAGTCGTCGGACCAGCCGGCGCGTTTTCGCTTTCGCCGGACGGAGAGGTCTTTGCGGGCAGACTGGAGGACATTCAGGGCGAGTTTCCGCAGGATGGTGAGGT
>JBEIHY010000234.1:0-1607 GCA_040381035.1 Hyphomonadaceae bacterium | reverse complement strand
GGCAAAGCCCCTGCGTGTACGCGCGCGCGAAATCGCAAGCTTTTTGACCAACTTCCCAAGGAACCTTGCAAATCCGAATACTTCAAATCCGACGAAACAACCGCATTCCTGGGGCCTTCAGCGTTTTTCACGGGCGACGAGCTATAGATCCGGCGGCTGGCGCCAGCCAAAACCGAAAATCGACATTGCCGGGCGGGCTGACGCCCCGGCCTTTCGGCCAGGGCGTCGCGCCGGTCAGGCGGTGGCTTCGAAATCACCGGCCGCGGCGGCCTTGCCGCGCTTGGTGCGAGGCGGCGGGGAAGTCTCGGCGGCCGGCTCATCAGATCCCTGAGGCTTGGCCCGCGCCAGGATCTCGACATCGCCGAAGGGGCCGACGACGAACTCCACCGTGTAACGGGTGACGCCCTTCGCGTCGTCGTAGCTCGCGGGCCGCACTTGGCCGACGAGCCGCACGCGCGTGCCTTTTTGCACCTGCGCCTCGATGCGCTCGACCTTGGGGCCGGGGAACACCGCCACGCGATGCCATAAGGTCTTCTCGGCCCATTCTCCCCCATTGGCGCCATTGTCGCGCTTCCAGCGTTCGCTGGTCGCCACCGACAGCACCGCCAGCTTCTTGCCGCCTTTGATCGCCTTGATCTCGACCGAACCGATATTGCCGATGATCTCGAAAGCTGCCTTGTCCATGATCTTTGCTCCATTCCCGGAGGGCTGATCCCGCCGGGGTGCGCTTGGCACACGCCCGCCATGAAGCAGCCGGAACAGTCAGCGCAGCGGCGCTGTGCAAGGGGTTGGTGCGGCCTGCAGCCGTGTAAAGCGCGGCGAAGCCACGGCCCCTGGCACAGCGGACGACGGATGCTGCCTCAAGGGCGAACCGCGAGCGCGCCCCGCGCAGATGCAAAACGAGATGGAGCGATAATGAACTGGCAGCACGGAACATCGGGCGCGTTGGGCGGACAACATGGCGATCATGCGCAAGCGAAAAGCGAAGTTGGTCGATGAGAGCGAGTGAGACCGCCAGCACAATTCAATGATGGGCCGACGATGATGTGATCTCGCGACCACGGCCAATGCCGGCCCAGAAGCGCATCATTCCGCAGCGTGCAGAGCAGCCACACCTGCCTCGGTGAGCTCATAGCGCGGCTCGCGCTCCGGCGTGACAAGCAAGGCCGGCAACCACCCGGCGCCCTCAAGGGCTTGTGCGGCCGTGTTAGCGAGTTCGTCCTTCGTCTTGCGTGACAGCATCTTGAGGAAGGCTGCACGTTCGACATCGTCCAGACGCAACGTGCAAGGCGCGGTTTCGAGCGCGCCGATCAGGGCCGCTTTCGGCAGTCGCGTCCAGAAGGCGAAGTCCGGCGTCCAGTGGCGCGTCATGTCGAGGTCCAGCGCTTCGGCGATCCGGTCCGCGAGCACTTGTTTGCGGCGGTCATCGATATTGGCGTCTTCGTGAGCCAGATCGATGTTGGACGCGACGATGACGGCGAACGCCTCCATCAAGGTGTCAGTGCTTTGCGCCAAGCACCAGTCCAAGAGATCGGATTCGGCCTCGGGCATGCTTGCGAACAGCGCAGTGCGCTCATCGCTCAGGCCGTCGTGATCCGCGAGCCAGC
>JBEIHY010000233.1:0-1648 GCA_040381035.1 Hyphomonadaceae bacterium | reverse complement strand
TCCACAGCGCCATTGAGGGCGCCAAGATCGCCGCCGCCGGCATTCTCGGCGCCCCGCCTCCGGCGGAGGAAACGCCGTGGTTCTGGTCGGACCAATATGATCTGAAGCTGCAGATTGCCGGCTTGTTCAACGGCTATGACCAATTCGTGCTGCGCGGGTCCATGGACGCCAAAAGCTTTGCGGCGTTTTATCTGCGCGCCGGCCAGTTGATCGCGGTTGATGCGGTGAACCGGCCCGCCGAATATGCCGCCGGCAAGATGCTGATCCAGCGCGCAGCCCGCCCCGACCCCGCGCATTTGGCCGATGAGGGCGTGGCGATGAAGTCGTTTCTTCAGGCGTGAGCCGCCGGCTCGGTTTGCAGCAGGCCGCGCTCTGCCCCCCCTCGATCCACAGGGCGGTGAGCAAGTTGGACCGGCAGGCGCTGAAATCGACGCAATTGCATCGCCGAAGTCGCTCAAGCATTCATCCCCGCTGGCCCCTCCCAGCCTGCGCTTCGATTTCAACGCAGTCGCCCGGCAATCCCCGCCGTCTGCCTGATATTTGTCGTCGCCGCGCGCCCGCGCGCGAGATGGGGGAATGGGCCAGCTTGAGACCAAGCTCACCGCCAGCAGGCAAGATGGTCTCGACCTCGCCCATTGGCCCATCTTGGTTTCCGCTGACCGCTCCTTTCCGCCCTTCAACGCTCACCCTGGAGTTTTGGGTTCGGCGTTTGCGGTCGCCGCGTTGGCTTGAGGAAATAATCTATGGTCAGCAGACAAGCTCCAGGTCGACGCGTGCGTGTCGAGGCGGATCGCGGTCAGGCAACATCCGCGCCGGTTGGTGTGGGCTCACCTTTCCAATCGGCAATCTCATCATCCGTCGCCGGCGTCAGAAAGTCTGGACCGGCGCCCAGCGCTGCGCCCAGAATGCCGAGCCGAAATCCGCCTTTCACGATGGGCGCCCAACGCACCATTGGCGGATCGCCCTTCGCGATCACGATGTCTTCGCCGGCCATCGCAGCCTCGATCAGGCGGGACAATTGGGTTTGGGCGGTGTCGATCGTGACGTGACGCATCGGAGTTTCCGTCAGCATGGCGAACGATGTTAGCCAAGTCTCCTTGGTTGGCCCGGCACGCACGCCATCGCCTGCCAAGCTTCGGCGTGTGCCGGCCTCATTGGCCGACAGACAGGAAGGCGGAAAACCGATCCGGCGGCCGCCAATCTTGGCGCACGACGATCACGGCGATGACGTCACCTTCCGTTTGAGCCTGCTCAAGCGTCAGGTTTGGATGGCCGCGATCTTGCGCCGAGCAGCTGCGACTTGATCAGGCCGTAGCCTTTGCGTTGGCCTTGATTGGCGCCGGCTCCAGCGGGCAGATTGCACTTCAGAATTTCGAAAAGGCGGGATGTGAATGCCAAGCGGTTGGGAAAATGCGGCAGACTCTGGTGGGCGAGATCCCGGGCCGTTGCGCTGGATCGTCATGGCCGCGCTCGCCATCGCCCTGACCGGCGGCATATTTGCCTGCCAGTCGCGGGCCCAGGCGGCGCCGGTCTTGAGCGGCCGCGCCAGCGTGATTGACGGCGATACGATCGAAATCCATGGGCAACGCATCCGCCTCTGGGGCATCGATGCGCCCGAAGCGCGCCAAAGCTGCACCGATGGCGCCGG
>JBEIHY010000232.1:0-1954 GCA_040381035.1 Hyphomonadaceae bacterium | reverse complement strand
GGCAGCCTGCGCGCGCGGCCTCGATCACGGCGCCTGCTCCTACGGCTCGATCCGGTCAATCCTCGCGAACAATCTTGACCGGGCGACGGCGCCTGAGCCAGAGCCCCCATCGCCACTAAGAAATTACGAGAATGTCCGCGGCCCCGCCTATTGCAATTGAGGATCGCTATGCTTGCCCATCCCACAATCGAGCAACTCCACGCCATGGGCCTCAAAGGCATGGCGAAAGCGCTCGTCGAAGCGAGCGACAATGAAGATGCGCGTACGCTCAGTCACGCCGAATGGCCGGGTCTGCTGCTCGAACGCGAAGCAACTTTGCGTTACGATCGCCGTTTGGCGGCGCGGCTGCGTTTTGCCAAGCTGTGCTTCCAGGCGCCGCCCGAAGATGTCGATTGGCACATTCCACGGGCGCTCGATCGCCCGCTTTTCACGGCCTCAATGAAATGCAAATGGGTCGACGCCGCCGAGCCCGTGTTGATGACCGGCAAAGCCGGCCTTGGCAAAAGCTGGCTTGCCTGCGCTCTGGGATTCGCCGCCTGTCGCGCTAAGCGCACCGTGCTCTATTATCGCGCCGAGAAACTGTTCGCCGATCTCGCATTGGCGCGCGTCGACGGCCGCTATCCGCGCCTGATCAGGCTGTTATGCAGCGTCAAGCTGCTGATCATCGACGGTGAGCCAGATTGGAAATCGATGTGGGGCATCGATTTCCTGGCGAACGGTTTGGCGCCGCTCGACGCTCAGGGGCGCAAAGATATGCTGGAGCTGGTCGAAGAGCGTTATGGCCGCAACGGCCTGGTCGTCACCAGTCAACTGGCGGTCGACAAATGGCACGTCATGGTCGGTGACCCTACCTATGCCGACGCCATTGTTGATCGCATCGCCCACAACAGCCACCGCGTGCCCCAGGAAGGCGACAGCATCCACAAGACCAAAGGCCTCTAATCCAAAAGCGGAAACGGCGGCGCGCCCGGTGCGACTGCAACCGTGGACGATCTTGATCGAAGGAAACTTCACCGCCAATGCTGATCCAGCTGCAAGCTCGCTTGCGCCTGCCGAAGTCATTTCGGAATCGCGTGTCGAAGTTTTTGGAATATGCAGATTTGGGCGGATAGAGCGGATCTTCGGAGATAAGATCAGCCGGAGCGCCGGCTTCGGAAAACGGAGGCTTAGATCGCGTTACGCGGCTAGCTGAACGCCTTCCGGTGCGTCGTAGAACGCAAACGGGTTGAGAAACTGCCGCCGCCACAGGAAGGCGCGATCAACAGCCGAGAGCGCCGCCTCGTTGCATACTTTATCCCATGCCGCTGTGATGATGTTGGTCTGGTTGTTAATGATGCTGATCGCCTGGGCGCGGTTCAGCAGGAACTGAGGCGCTGCCTCAAGACACACGGAAAGTTGACTGCGGCGATCTCTATCCCGGATCAGCATGGCTTGTGATGCTTCGTTTCCGCTCCGCGTTTGCGGACAGATGTCGTAAGCGGGCGTCAGTGTCAGCGACGCACCATCCCAGAACGCGGCGTGGTTGCGGGCGTGATCGTCGGTATTGCCGCAGAGGATGTTGAAGACGACGCGGCTGAACAGTTCGCGCGCTGTTTCTTTTGGGTCGGTGAAGCGCCGACGTACAATCTCGCCCAAACGATCATAGCTGGCGTAAGAGGCCATCATTTCATCGAGTTCAAGGATGGTCAGCGCGGAGACCATCGCGCGCCGCCGCCAACCTGCCGCATGCGGCGTGCGGTCAAAGCGCGTGATGAGCAGCACATCCTTGCCAAGCGCCGATGTCAGGCGTGCCGGCGCTACATCGAGCCCCACCAGCGCGGCCAGCCGCATCGCGATGAACTCCGCCTTGACCACGTTGTAGAGGTCGCGGCTTGCGGAGAATTTGGCGATGAGCTTGGCATCGCCATCGGTAATCATCGCCTTGGGACGTGCGCCGCCAAGCGAAGTCCCGTGC
>JBEIHY010000231.1:0-1988 GCA_040381035.1 Hyphomonadaceae bacterium | reverse complement strand
TGCGCTGCGGTCGGCAAAGCCGCGGATCTCCGGGGTTAGCAGCGCCTTGCTCTGCGGGCGGCAAAGCCGCGGATCACCAGGGTTCGCAGCGCCTTGCGCTGCGGGCGGCAAAGCCGCGGATCACCAGGGTTCGCAGCGCCTTGCGCTGCGGGCGGCAAAGCCGCGGATCACCGGGGTTCGCAGCGCCTTGCGCTGTGGGCGGCAAAGCCGCGGCGGACTTTGGGTCATGGATTGCGAAGCTGCGCTGTCAGTTCTTCGTCTTGTCGACCAGTTTGTTCTTCGCAATCCAGGGCATCATGGCGCGCAGGTCGGCGCCGACGGCTTCGATCGGGTGTTCGGCGCTGCGGCGGCGGGTGGCCTTGAAGCTGGGCTGGCCGGCCTGGCATTCCAGCATCCAGTCGCGCACGAAGCGGCCGGACTGGATGTCTTCCAGCACGCGCTTCATTTCGGCTTTGGTTTCCGTCGTCACGATCCGCGGGCCGGTGACATATTCGCCGTACTCGGCCGTGTTGCTGATCGAGTAGTTCATGTTGGCGATTCCGCCTTCATAGATCAGATCCACGATCAGCTTCACTTCGTGCAGGCATTCGAAATAGGCCATTTCAGGCGGATAGCCGGCCTCGACCAGGGTTTCGAAGCCGGCGCGGATCAGCTCAACCAGGCCGCCGCAGAGCACGGCCTGTTCGCCGAACAGATCGGTTTCGCACTCGTCGCGGAAGGTGGTTTCGATCACGCCCGAACGCCCGCCGCCAATCCCGGAGGCATAAGACAAACACAACTCCAAAGCCTGGCCAGAGGCGTTCTGATGGATCGCCACCAAGCACGGCACGCCGCCGCCCTTTTGGTATTCGCCGCGCACGGTATGGCCGGGGCCCTTAGGCGCCACCATGCCGATATCGACATTGGCCGGCGGTTCAATTAGCTTGAAATGGACGTTCAGCCCATGCCCGAACAGCAAGGTTTGGCCGGCCTTCAGATGCGGGCCGATCTCGTCGCGATAGATCTGCGCCTGCACTTCATCGGGGGCGAGCAGCATCAGCACATCGGCCTTCTTGGCGGCCTCCGCCACGGTGACGACCTTCAGCCCTTCGCTCTCCGCCTTCTTTGCCGAGGCCGAACCGGGTTTCAGCGCCACCCAGACATTCTTCAAGCCGCTGTCGCGCAAGTTCAGCGCATGGGCATGGCCTTGGCTGCCATAGCCGACGATCGCGACCGTCTTGCCAAGGATCAGGCCAAGGTCGGCGTCACGATCGTAATACACACGCATTCTCATTCTCCAGATCAGGCGAAAGGCGGCCCCGCATTGCACGAGCGCCGCCTGTTGGATGTCTTTCAGGGAAAAACAACCGCTGCGTCAAGCGCAGCGGGCGAAACCGCGCCAACTCAGCAGCGCGCCAGCCAGCGCCGGCGCCCCGCCTAGGCAGGCCGGCGCGTGGCGCATGATCTCCACCACGGCTTGGCTATCCAGGGCCGGTTGCGCCAGGGCCGCAGCGCCGGCCAACAGCGCCAATCCCAGACCGCGCTCGATCGGCGCATACCCAATGGTCATCGCTCTACCCATTTGCGCGCCGCCAGTGCTTTAGTTGCAGTGCAATATCAAAGTCGCCAGCGCAGCAGCACCACATCAAGCATGGCTCTATATTGATGTCGCTAAGACCTTGGTCGCGCGGTTGACTGCCGCAGGTATCGGTTTGTCCCAGGCCTGTGTTCGTTTATCGATGCATGTGGCCGTTTATAGCACAATTCAGCGCTTGATGATGGCGACTTAGCAGGGTGCGGAAATAGTCTTCCGCTGCCGCTCGAACGATGATTCCATTTCTCTGGCTTTGTGGATGCTGGAGAAACTGTTGCGCGGCTCGGATGTTCGGACCGAAAGCTTGTTTTCCTATGTGAGTTGTGAAGCCCGCGTCCCAACGGGGCATCCGCTGCGGCCGATCCGGGCCATCGTGGATCAAGCTCTTGAGGTTCTATCGCCCGACTTTGAGCGT
>JBEIHY010000230.1:0-2032 GCA_040381035.1 Hyphomonadaceae bacterium | reverse complement strand
GCAACCTCGTCGAGCGCTTCTTCAACAAGATCAAGCATTACAGAGCAATAGCGTGCCGCTTCGACAAACTGGCGAACACTTTTCTGGCTGGCGTCATGCTCGTTTGCGTGGTCCTGTGGCTCAACTGACGACACGCCCTAGTGTAGCGCATCTAACGTTTGGTACCCGTTTGAGCCCAAGCGCGCGACCAAACGTTAGATGCATCAGCCACACTAGAGCTTGGATTTTTCTAGTGTTCCTTATGGTTCTGACATTTGCTCGGCGTCTGTGGCAAGCGGCAGCAAATGTCAGAACCGGAACACTAGCTCTCCCGGTTCGGCCTGGATTTTCCCGCAAACAAATCCTGCACAATTGCCGCTGTCTTCTCCGCCGCCACTTTCGCGACCTCATCGGCCAAGTGAGCATAGCGCCGCGTGGTTTTCAAATCGCGGTGTCCAAGAAGGCGGCCGATCACTTCGAGTGGCACACCGTTGGCCAATGCAAACGAGGCCGCGGAGTGTCGCAAGTCGTGCAGGCGCACGTCTTCAAGGCCGGCCAGGGCGCGCGCGGTTTTCCAGGCTTGCGGCACACCGTGAAATGGCTTGTCGAGCGTGTAAGCCGGGAACACAAATTCGGTCCCCGCGACACGGGGTATCGAGCGCAAGACCGCCACCATCGGTTCCGTGAGCTGGATTAGACGTGGCCCAGTCTTGCTCATGGCGAGCCGAATGTGACCCGTGCCTTCGTCAATATTGGACCACTTGAGCCCTTCGATCTCGCCTTTGCGGGCGCCAGACATAGCCAGCAATCGGATCACGGCGATCCCGTAGGGATGAACACCCTGATCCTCCGCGGTGCGAAGCGCTTCGCCCAATCGAGCCGCTTCCTCTTTGCTCAAAAACCGCGTGCGCATTTTGTCGGGCGTCGTCTCAACGCCGATCGCGGGGTTGGCGTCGATCAGGCCCTCACGCACACCAAACGAGAGAATCGAGGACAGCAGGCGCACTGTTCGGGTGGCCGTCCCGTCGCCGCCGCCAACGACGCGCTTGCCCCTTGGTTTGGTGTACTCGATCTTCTTGGTTGCGCCGCGGGCGATGTCATCGCGCATGGTGGTGATGTGGCGGCGCTGCAAATCCTTGAGCCGAACGCGTCCAATAAGCGGCACGATGTGCGCATTGATCCGCCCCTTGTCGATCAAGATGTTCTTTGGGCTGCGCAGTTGGCCAAAGCGCGCACCGGCGCCGCGTGAACGCAGCGCCCCGCGCTCAAGCCAGCGTTGGCAAAGCGCCTCAACTGTAAGCATATCCAGCGGATCGATTGTCGGGCGCGGGTCAGGCTCTTGGCCGATCAAGGCCCTGGCGAGGGCGGCGCGCGCCTCTGCCTTGGCGCTGTCAAAAGTCATTGGCCCAAATCGACCGAGTGTGATCCAGCGCTGTTGGGCGCTGCGCCCACGGCCGATCCGCACCTTAACGATGAAGATCTTTGCGCCCTGCGGCGTCACCCGCACGCCGAAGCCCGGCAGGGCCGCGTCCCAAACCGTGTAGCGCTCGGGTTCAGGCGTCAGCGCATCGACGGCCCGTTTGGTTAGCGACGTTTCGCGACGATCCGAATTTCTCATGTCCAATGCTTTCCGTTCGGCGCGGGCCGCCGGCACAACGGTTTCGAGCGCTGCCTTGCAAGAAGCGGGCAGAAATCGTCGACGTTTGCCTGTGGCACCACGGCCTCTGTGGCTACCACCGGGCTACCACCGGGGACGGAAACGGCAGGAAACGCTGGGCAAGCCCAGGAAAGGTTTCCCGTTTATATTCCGCCGCTTATGGCAAGTCCGGGAAAGCGTGTCCAAGGCTGGAAAACCGCCCTGTGGCCGTCTCCGAAGGCAGAGGTGGGGGCAAAAACTCGCTCTTCTTTCGCTCTAGGTCACGCACTCATAAATCGCCATTTGGGATTCCCATTGCCGGCGAACGCTGATTCATTGGCGGCGAAGGAGATCGCCGATGCCGCCTGTTCGCCGTTACGAGATGTCTGACTTCGAGTGGTCGATCATTCAGCCGTT
>JBEIHY010000229.1:0-2070 GCA_040381035.1 Hyphomonadaceae bacterium | reverse complement strand
CATAAACACCGGCGCCATTTCGTGCGCGCCAATGTCTGCGTCCATGAGTATCCCGATGAAGCGCTTGCGATTTTCAGCGGCCCGCGCGAGATCGCGCGCTTCCCCGCGCCTTCAAAGGGTGCGGCTGCACCCGCACGGCCCGACCCGGCTGGCGCCAGTGCAGCGCCGTGCTCGCGGCCCGCAAGGCCAAGCCCTGCGGGCGGCGCTCGCGCGCCGGCCGTGACCGCCGCTGCGCGCGACGCTCAACCAAAAAAGAACGCCGAGATGAAGAAACGGCCTGCTCTCCAGCCGAACCAAGAAACCGACCGGCCCGACCCTTAAAACCGGACATTTGCCTTGCTACGAAAACCGGACATCTGTGCGTGTCGTTGACACGGCAAGCCGAGCCCTCAGTGTCGTGGGCGCGTAAGCAGCAGATTTGGGCTGCGTTTTCTCTACATAGACCGCCGCCTCCCACTTATGCCCTGCGACAATCCGGCTGCAGCTCTTTGATTGCCGCGCCAGCAAGCGATCATATTTACGGTTCACGGCCCGGGCCCCTCTGGCGCATCGCGAGCGATCGCAAGCGCGATGTCGGACCGTCGAGGGCCCGGTTCGGGCTCCCAGATGTTTGACACAGGAGCCGTCTGTATCATGAACTCGAATTTTGTGGCTCAGCTCGACAACCATCGTCCCCCGCAGAATGTGTCCGACCAGATTGCGCTGACGCTGACGAAAGCTTTGCGCTTTATCGCCGATCGATTTTTCAAGAAGCGGTATGGCCACCGCGCTGTTGTCCTGGAAACGGTCGCTGCTGTTCCGGGCATGGTCGCCGGCATGCTGAACCATCTGAAGTGCCTGCGACATATGCAGGACGATCGGGGGTGGATCAGGAATTTGCTCGATGAAGCTGAAAATGAGCGCATGCACTTGATGACGTTCGTCGCCATCGCCAAACCGAATGCCTTCGAAAGATTTCTGATTGTTTTGGCGCAGGGCGTATTCTTCAACGCTTTTTTTCTGCTCTATCTCATCTCCGCGAGAACCGCGCACAGGCTGGTGGGCTATTTCGAGGAAGAAGCCGTGATCAGCTACACGGCATACCTGGAAGAGATTGACGCCGGGCGCCTGCCCAACGGCCCGGCGCCAGAGATTGCGATCACCTATTGGAAACTTCCGCGCGACGCGCGCCTGCGCGATGTCGTGATTGCGGTGCGTGCCGACGAGGCGGGCCACCGAGACGTTAACCATCAGTTCGCAGATGATCTCACGGCGGCAATCGCCGTGAATGCGAAGAAAGCCGCACTGACAAGTTCGTGAGACGCCAACGCGCGATCTTGGAAGTGTGCAAGTCGATCCCACTTGTTGATTATCGAACCGGGCCCCTCTGGCGCCGCGGGCTTCACAAGCCCCAGCGCGATGTCGGTTCGCATCGGGAGCGCTGACAGGCGTCGGCAGGACAGGCAGCTTCAGCTTTCAAGCTGAAAATAGTCTTGTCCGCCTCCCGATCTTCAAAGTAGGAGCACGTGATTACCAGAAGCATCATTGCAATCAAAGACCGGCTTGTTCAGGTCGAAGAGCGTTTGGCCGTCGCGAAACGCCGAAGAGATCCCTATCCGGCGGTCGTCAACGCGCTTTCGGAGGAGGCGGCTGGACTGAGGGCAGAAATGTGGGCTTTGCGGCGCGATCGTTGGTCGCGAGCTTCGCAGGAGGCGCACTCATGATGGATCGCCGTATTCAAGCGCTTCGCCTGCGCCACGCTGAGCTCGAACGTGAACTTCAGGATGAGATGAAACGGCCGCAACCCAATCTTCTGGCGGTGCGTGCACTGAAGCAGCGAAAACTCGTCCTTAAGGATGAAATCGCCGCGCTCAGCATCGATCGTGAGCGCGCCTGATAGCAAAAGAGCGGCGTCCTCCTTTTGGTAGAGGCGACGCTCGCCGGGTTGCGCAGGCTGTCAATCGGCGTCCAAAAATGACCCCGATCGGCCTGCAAATTTGACCCCCACTTCGCGTCGCTTGGGTGAGGCCGACACGGGCGTGCGGACCGCAAGAGTCTGCGCGCGCCCGGGTTGGCCGGTCGGTCGCAGGT
>JBEIHY010000228.1:0-2087 GCA_040381035.1 Hyphomonadaceae bacterium | reverse complement strand
GCAACCTCGTCGAGCGCTTCTTCAACAAGATCAAGCATTACAGAGCAATAGCGTGCCGGTTCGACAAACTGGCGAACACTTTTCTGGCTGGCGTCATGCTCGTTTGCGTGGTCCTGTGGCTCAACTGACGACACGCCCTAGGCTAAAGCCCATGAGCGAAACATTCCTCACCCGCGGCGCGGAAGGCTTGGATCGGCGCGCCTTCACCGTCGATGACCTCGACGCGATGTTTGCCGCCGACATCCTCGACCGCGAAGACAAGATGGAGCTGATCCGGGGGGAGATTGTTCCGATGGCGGCGCAACACACGCCGAATTTCGCGATGAAAAGCCGGATCAGCCGTTGGTTCAACCGCGCACTGGCGCCGGAAGCCTTAGATGTGGGCGTCGATGGCACAGTGAAGCTTGGACCGGCTGGCTTGTTTGAACCCGATCTCGTGATCCTGCCGCGTCTCAAGGAACTGAAGCGCGAATATCTGACGATTTCGGAAGCGCTCTTGGTGATTGAAGTGGCGCACACCAGCTTGAAGCGCGACCGTGAGATCAAGGCGCCTGATTATGGCGCAGCGGGCCTGCTGGAGCTGCGGATCGTTGATCTCGACAAACGCCGCACGCTCGTTTGGCGCCAAACCCCAGCGGGGTTTTCAGAACTTGAAACGGTGAGCTTTGACCAGCCCCTGGCGCCGCTGTTTGAGCCGTCTCTCGCGCTAGCGATTGTGGAACTGGAATAATCACCGCCCGGCATAAATCAGCCCGCCGCCCTCAAGCTGTTTGACCACATCCTCAATCAGCCGCGGCTCGACCACAAAACATCCCCAAGACCGGCCCGGCCGGCCATGGCGGGCGATATAATCGACGCGCATATAATCGGCCGAATGGAGCACGACCGCGCGCGCTTCGGCATTGGCGGTTTGCGGATCAAGCCCGCGCAGTTTCAGCGAAAGCCCATGCTGGCCGAAATAGCGCGTGGTAGTCAGATAGGCGCCAAGCGTGGACGCCCTGGAGCCTTCGGTTGAGCTGAAGCTTTCCGCGCGGCCATCATGATCGGAATCGCTGCCGCGGCCATGGGCGGTAAGCAGCGCCTCCACCCCACCGGACTTTAGATCGATGATATAGAGCCGCTTTTCTGTAGACGGTTTGGCGAAATCAACCACGACAAGCTTGTCGCGCCGTGCCTGCGGGGTCTTGTCCCAAACCTTCAGCGCCGCCGTCAGCAGATCTGCACGAACGGTGTTGGACGGATCGACCCAGACGCCATTCACCTGCGTGGCGGCCAAAGCGGGCGTGGCGAAAGCGAGCGTCAAAGCAAGAAGGAGGAATCGCATCCCTGCAATGAAGGCGGCGATTGCGGCAGCGATGGGGCGCGGGCCTCACCCCCGCCCGCGATAAGGCGCCACGCCCTGCTCCGGCAGCCACAGGCCCGCCGGCGCTTCGCCGGTCTGCCAGAACACGTCAATCGGGATGCCGCCGCGCGGGTTCCAATAGCCGCCAATGCGTAGCCAACGCGGGCTGATCGCGTCGATCACGCGCTTGGCGACATAGAGCGTGCAATCCTCATGAAAGGCGCCGTGATTGCGGAAGCTCTGCAGGAACAGCTTCAGGCTTTTGGATTCCACGATCCAGTCGCCGGGCAGATAATCGACGACGAGATGGCCGAAATCCGGCTGGCTCGTCACCGGGCAAATCGAGGTGAATTCTGGACACGTAAACCGCGCCAGATACAGCGCATCCTTGTGCGGATTGGGCGCGCGCTCCAGCACCGCCAAAGCGGGATCGTCGGGCGCTTTGGCGGCGCCGCCAAGTTGGCTCAATCCGGAAACATCCGCCCCCATCACATCATCCTTTCGAGGCCGCGATGATCGCGGCGCGTTCTTCAGCCGCCAGCACGCGCCATTTGCCCTCGGCAAGGCCGCCAATATGCAGCGGACCGATGCGGGTGCGGTAAAGGTCAAACACGTCGAGATTGACCGCCTGGCACATCCGCCGGATCTGCCGATTGCGGCCTTCCTGCAAGGTGAAATAGAGCCACTGGCCCTGCGCTTCGACCTCGGCGCGTTTGAGTGTGCGGCCGTCCATCGTCATGCCGTG
>JBEIHY010000227.1:0-2231 GCA_040381035.1 Hyphomonadaceae bacterium | reverse complement strand
TGATGCATTATCACCGCATGAGGTGCGGAGATTGACCCGGTACATTCACCAGCAAGCAGGCTGGCCAAAGTTCCGCTGGGACGAGGCGGCGCTCACGGCCCGGCTCGCCGAGGTGCGCCACCGGCAGGGTCGCCTGATCGGGCGCATGGAAGCCCTTGGCTTCAATCTTCGCGCTGAAGCGGTGCTCACAACGCTGACTGAAGACGTGCTGAAATCGAGCGAGATCGAAGGCGAACGCCTTGACCGCGAGCAGGTTCGTTCTTCCATTGCGCGTCGCCTCGGCATGGACGTCGGCGCGCTGACGCCGGCTGACCGCAACGTCGAAGGTGTCGTCGAGATGATGCTTGATGCGACCCAGAACTTCGCTGATCCGCTGACGGAGGAACGTCTGTTTGGATGGCACGCCGCGCTCTTCCCGACGGGACGCAGCGGCATGAGCAGAATTGTTGTCGGTGCATGGCGCGATGGATCTCGCGGTCCAATGCAAGTTGTGTCCGGTGCTGTTGGAAAGGAGCGCGTTCACTACGAGGCGCCGGACGCCAAGCGGCTGTCCTCGGAAATGTCAGACTTCCTAGCTTGGTTCGAACACGGGCCAGCGCTGGACCCGGTGTTGAAAGCGGCTCTCGCGCACCTTTGGTTTGTGACCATCCACCCCTTCGAGGATGGAAACGGGCGGATTGCGCGCGCCATCGCAGACATGGCGCTGGCGCGATCAGAAAAAAGCCCGCAACGCTTTTACAGCATGTCCGCGCAAATCCGCGCCGAGCGCAAAGCCTACTACGACATTCTCGAAGCCACGCAGAAAGCTGAACTCGACATCACGCAATGGCTCGCTTGGTTTCTCGCGTGCCTTGAGCGCGCCATCGAAGGTGCGGAGGCAACGCTTTCGAGCGTATTGACCAAGGCGCGATTTTGGGAGGCGATCGAAGATCAGCTGTTCAACGAGCGCCAGCGCGCCATGATCAACCGTTTGCTCAACGGCTTTGAAGGCAAGCTCACGACATCCAAATGGGCGACCTTGAGCAAAGCCTCGCAGGACACGGCGCTGCGCGACATCACTGATTTGGTTGCGCGCGGCATTCTCGTCCGCGATCCCGGCGGTGGGCGGAGCACGAGCTATTCGCTGAAGATGCCTGAATAGGCGTCGGGGCGGGCCTTAGGCGTGAAGGCGCGCCTCGATGAAGGCCGCGATGTCGGCATAGCGGTATTTCACCGTTTGGCGGCTCAAGCGCACGAACTTCAGTTCGCCGCCCTCGTGGCGCCAGCGGGCGAGGGTCGAGGTGGAAACGCCCAACATGTCGGCGGTGTCTTGTGGGGTGAGCAGGGCGTTGGGATCGATCTTCACGAACATCTTCGGCCTCATCGAGAACGAGTGACGAAAAGGGGCGTGCGGGCCGCGTCTTCAGCGGGGGGCGTAGCGGCTGTGCGGGATCGCCCTTGCGGGGCGGTTCGGCATTCGCTCAAGCGCCGCGGCGCACGCCCGGCGGTCAGCGCCAGGAAGCAATCGATGAGGCTATCGACATAGGCCTGGGTTTCTAGGATCGCGGGGACGCCGCCCGCGCGATCGACGCGGCCGGGGCCGGCGTTGTAGGCGGCGCGCGCAAGGCGCACGTCGTCATGGCGGGCGAGCATCTGGGCGCCATAGGCACCCCCACCCGCGACGTTCTGGGCGGGATCGAAGGGATCGGCGACGCCAAGATCGCGAGCGGTGCCGGGCATAAGTTGCGCCAGTCCTTGGGCGCCGGCGCTGGAGACCGCGTCAGGGCGGTAAGCGCTTTCGACAATCAGGATGGCATGCAGAAGGCGCAACAACTGCGCACACAGCGGAGATAATTGCGCTGGGTCACATCCGACATACCGCGCAGGGTCATGTCGTCGATCATGCGTTGGCGCAGGGGATGGATCCTGCCATCGTCGGCCATGCTGGCCTCCTGTCTCAAACGCCGGCCAGGCCAATCCTGGCGCGGCGCCAGACAGAAGGCGCCTCTCTATAAAGGGTGGGCAAACTATGCAGGCACAGCGTCCCGCGCGAGCGGGTTAGACCGTATGTCCTCCATTCGCAGCGGCCGCGACTCAGCATCGAACCGTGGTCACGCGTCGCTATTGGCTCACGGCTGCGCGACTGGAGGAGGACATGAAAGCGAAGGAAGCGTTCGTTGCATTCGACACGGCCAAACTTCGGAACGCCGTGGCGATCGCCGATGCGGGCAGAGATGGCGAGATCCGGTATC
>JBEIHY010000226.1:0-2324 GCA_040381035.1 Hyphomonadaceae bacterium | reverse complement strand
TGGCGATCTTGCTGCTGGTTAGGATCGCTCGGCCCCCTCCGTTTGAATGTCCGGGTTCAAGTTCGGCCGGCGGCGGGCGCCGAATTTACAGGGTGGGGCCGAGTGGAAACTCACGCCCCTGCGACACGTTGACGTGCGCCGGCTAGAACGCCAGCCGCGCCTGAAGGCGGAACGACCGAGGCGGAATGGGATGGAAATGAATGTCTTCGATCCCGTCGGCCGCCTCGCCGGGCAGACGCGACGCGTAAAAGTAGGTGATGTCAGCGTCGTCGCTGCCGAACAGATTGAGCGCTTCGGCTGCAATCATCAGTTTTCCGGAACGCCAGGCCAACCGCGCATTGGCGACCGTGGAGGTGTCGCTGCGCGCTGAATTGTCTTCCACCAGGGGCGCTGGGCCAAGATGGCGCACGGTGAGCGAGCCGGTCCACGCTTCGCCCAGGCGCACCGTCGCGCCGCCGGTAATCATATATTCGGTAGCAAGCGGAATGCGATCCTGGCCGCTTGCAACGCCGCGAAAGCGAGCCTGCGTTGCAGCAGCGGCGGCATCGAGCGTGAGCCAATCAGTGGCGGCCCATGTGCCGGTGAGTTCGATTCCATAGCGGCGCGAGGCGTCGCTGGGTTCGGTTGCGCCAGCGTCGCCGACATAGACGAGCTCGGAATCGAGATCGAGCCCAAACACGCTCGCGGTGGCTGAAAATCGCGGCCGCTCAAAGCGCAATCCCGCTTCAACGCCCGTCGCGGCGACAAGGAGCGGCACACGATCGGCGGGATCGCCCGTTGCTGGATCAATTGTAATGGTAGCGCCGCGAGCATCGTTGGAATGGAAGCCGCGGCCGGCGCTGACATAGCCCTCCAGCGCATCGGTGATGCGCCAAGCGAGTGAAGCCTTCGGCGAGACGATCACATCGTCGGCTTCTCCGGAATTGCGCGGATCATCGGACGCCACATCAACCTGCATCGCGTCGGCGCGCACGCCCAGATTGATTCGGAGCCGGTCAAAAACGCCATTGACTTCAGCGAAGGCGCCGAGACTTTCTTGGTCAATGCGGTCCTCGCGCACGGCAGCCAATCGCTCACGGCCTGCTGTGCGATAAAGACCAATCGGATCGATGCGGTCGAAGCGCGCTTCCGCGCCGATGCGCGGCGTCCAAGCGCCTCTCGCGGCGAATTGTTTGGCGATGGCGCCGCCATAAATCATGCGCCGTTCGCGCTGTTCGAACTCGTCGCCATTAACGGGATCGTCGAGGAAGTAAGTGAAGTTGGAAAAGAGATCGAGGCGGTAGCGCATCGCATAGGCATTGGCGCTCAAGCCGTCGTCGTCGCGGTATTGCACATTAGCGAAAATGCGCTCTGACGTACCGCCGACATCCTCGTCAATATCGCCGAGGCGACTGACCAAACCCGCTTCGACCGCGCGCAACGGGATTTGATCTGTAGAATTCCACTCAGCGTGGTAGGCGCCGCCGCTGAACGACCAATCGCCGAAGCTCAGTCGCAGAAAACCGTTTGCCTTTTTCAGTTTCTCCGGCTGCACCCAGGGGCCATCATCACCGGTAAGATCCAGCGCGATATAGCCGACATCACCGAGGTTGGCGCCGCCGACGAAGCGACGCCAATTGTTCTCGCCAATTTCAATCTGCGCGAAGTCTTCCGGAAACCGATCGAATGTGGCGAAGGCGGCTGTGCCAGCGGCCGAGAAATCACCCACATCGGCGGAAGCAACACCTTTGCGGTACGAGATCCGCTCTACAACTTCGGGGATCAGAAAATTAATGTCGAGATAGCCTTGACCGTGCGCGTTGGTGCGCAGGTTCAGCGGGATGCCGTCCAGGCTGATCGAAAAGTCCGTGCCGTGATCGAGGTTGAAGCCACGCAGGAAGTATTGGTTTGCCTTGCCTGTGCCAGAATGTTGCGTCGCCGCCAAACCGGGCACAACTTCGGCCAGTTCGCCGACCCGCAAGAGAGGACGATCGACGAAGCGGCCAAAATCAACCACGCCTTCGGACGCGGCATAGGCTTTGCCGATCCGGGCTTCGCGGTTGCCCCAGACCGTGATGATCGCGTCGGCGGGCTCAGTGGCGCTTCGTTCCTGAGCGAAAGCAGGGTCAATCGCCAGCAGAATGAGGCTGACAGCGATCGTGGAAAGACAACGGAAAGATAGGCGCTGGCTCATAGGTTCACGCTGACCAATTGGAAGCCGGAAACAATCACGTTCGTCTGTTAGTTGTGTGACAGACCGGCGCTTTTCGACTTTCGTCGCATGCGCCGCAGAAGCAAAAAGCCGAAGAGGCTTGTCAAGATGATGATCGCCGTCGCGGCCATCG
>JBEIHY010000225.1:0-2442 GCA_040381035.1 Hyphomonadaceae bacterium | reverse complement strand
TTCAGCGCCGATGGCCTGACCAATGGCGAGCTGAAATCCATCCCAGCCGCGGTTCTGGCGCGGCTCGCTGAGGTTGCCAATGTGCAGTGGATTTCTCTGCATGATGCAAGCACGGCGGCATTGTTTGCCGATGCGGTTGGCATCGACTGCGTTGATCTGTCGCCCTGGATCACCGACTTTGCCGACACCGCCGCGGTGATCGCGCATTTGGATTTGGTCGTGACGGTCGACACAGCCGTGGCGCATTTGGCCGGCGCTCTTGGCGCGCCGACCTGGCTGATGCTGCGCCATCAAGCTGATTGGCGCTGGGGTCTCGATCGGGCAGACACCGTTTGGTATCGCGATATGCAGTGTTTTCGCCAGCCCCAGGCTGGCGATTGGGCAGCGGTTGTGGAGGCGGTTGCCCAGGCGCTGCGCTGAGCCATGCCGGCGGCGGCGAAATGGCCCATCGCTGCGCCGCCGGCTCGCCAGCATCCAAGAAGCGCGCCAGATTGGCGCGATGTTGGGATCGCTTTATGCCCGCGGCATGGCGCTGGCGGCCGGGCCGCGCGCGGAGCCGGCTTTGGCTCTGGGGGCGTTTGCCGAAAGCGCGTTCTTTCCGCTGCCGCCGGATTTGATGCTCGGGCCGATGGCGGCGGCGCGGCCACATCTGGCGGCGCGGTTTGCCATGATCTGCTCCGCGGCTTCGGTTCTGGGCGGGCTGTTTGGGTATGCGATCGGCTATTTTCTGGCCGAATCCGTCGGGCGTTGGCTGATTGCGCTTTATGGTTATGGCGGCCAATTGGCGGCGTTTCGCGCGGCCTATGCCCAGTGGGGCGCCTGGATCATTCTGCTCAAGGGATGAACCCCCATTCCGTTCAAGCTTGTGACGATCGCGTCCGGCATGGCGGCGTTCAGCCTGCCGATGTTTGTCGCCTGAAGTCTTGCCACCCGCGGCGCCCGGTTTGCGCCGGTGGCTTGGCTGCCCCAAATCGCGCCCGTGATCGAGCGCCGCATTGGCCTTGGTGATGGCCGTCATTGCGGCGGCCATCGTGCTGGGCGTCGTGGCCATGGCCGTCTTGCATTGAGGTGACGGCCTAAACCGGCACGGTGATCTGTTTGCCGCCAAACACGGCTTGCCAGTTTTCGATCTCGCTCACCACGATGTCGTCAGCGGCGTGGGCGATTTCGGCAACCGGGCCATAATCCATGTCGCAATCTTCAGCGCGCAGCAGCAGGGCGATGCGGGCATGGACTGTGTCGAGTTTCTGGGCGGTCACTTCAGAGATCGCAGCGAAGCGTTCAAAGTCGCCGAAATAGCGGATCCCGGCGATGGCGCCGCCAAAGGTTGGCAACAGCACGCCGAGAAAGGTAAACACTTTCGACGTCGATTTCAGCGTCTTTTCGTCAAACAGTCCGCTCCAAACGCCGATCTGGAAGACGAGGAATATCGCCACCGAAACCACCGCCAGCCGGAACATCCATTCCGACAGCGCGTCGAGATTGTGATGCACCGCCGACAGCCGCCGCGCTTTGGCGTGGTGATAATCCCGCTGCTGGGTGACGTGGCTGTCGAGCAGTGTCTGCAAGGCGTGGCGGAGATACGGCGCAGTGATTTTCGCGCACGGCAAGCCAACCTCGCGCAAAGCGTGGCGGGCATACCATTCCGGCCAGGAGGTCTGGGCCCCGCGCGGCCAGCGCCCCGGCGCACGCGCCGCGCCCAGCGTCAACAACAGTGGCGCATGGCGCAGATATTCGGCCACCCGCCGCGTCTCAAACCAGCGGCCATGCCAACGCCGCTTTTGCCCGGCCCAGGTGATCGCCAGAATCAAGCCCAGCAGCACAAACTCAAACAGCGCGAACGCCCATTTCACGTCTGAGTCCGCGAACGGCAAATAGGCCATGCCGCCGACAATCGCGAACGACGACAGCGCAAAATTGATCATCATCCCGCCGCGATAGGTGTCAGACAAATGCGAGGAGATCGCGTCGGCCCAAGCAAAGCGCGCCAGAACCGCGGTGGCGATCGCGTCCGGCATGGTTTGCGCGGCGCCGGGAAAGGCGCGCGCGTCGCGCAGGATGGCTGCGCCGCTGCCGCCGGCAATGGCGTCGGGGCGTTCATAGGTTTGGCGTAAATTCCGCCACGGATTGCGGCCCGTGTCGCCGCTGAACACCGCTTCAACACGGCGATAAATGTGCCACAGCGGGTTGGACTGCGCCCGCCAATGCTTGCTGGCAAGGGCGCTTGGGCCAGGTTCCGCGGCGTCGGCGTGGTGGGCGTCATGCGGGTCAGCGGACGCCGCCGGGCGCAAGGCGTTGGCCACCAGCAAGCCAAGCTGGGCTTCGCGGTCGAGATCGGGCCCGCTGTGGCGCAGCGACGTCAGCGCTTCGGGCGCGCGCAGGATCCGCCAAGCCTCTGGCGCGGCCGGATCGATCCACACCACCGGCGCGCCGAGATCCAGG
>JBEIHY010000224.1:0-2468 GCA_040381035.1 Hyphomonadaceae bacterium | reverse complement strand
GCTGTGTCCAGCGACCGGGAAATCCGCCTGCAGACCACCAAAACGGCACAAAATCGGCGCTCAGCACCCGACTTTTGCGACCGGCTGACGTGAAACTCTGTATAGAGCGCTAGAATTGATGCTTCTGCAGACTTTCCCTAGATCGGTCACGACCACCCACGCCCGCCGTCACCCGACCGCGCCGGCCTATCGCGCTTTCTCGACGATGGCGGGCTCTAGATGGACACCAACACCGTCGAGCGCGCAATGCGCCTGATAGCCGTTGGACGCCGCAATTGGGCCTTCGCCGGCTCAGACCGCGGCGGCGAGCGAGCCGCGGCGATCTACACTCTGATCCAAACCGCAAAGCTCAACGGCGTCAATCCCCAGGCATGGCTCGCTGATGTGCTTGACCGCATTGCAGAGACGCCGATCCAGCGCCTCGATCAGCTGCTTCCATGGAACTGGCGGACCCGGGATCAAGCCCGCGCGGCCTGATCAACCGCGTCTCTGGCCAGATGCGGACGGTAATGGCGATCTCGGTTGTCGCGATCCGCGCACAATCCCGCGCGAAGAACACAATGCCGATGACGACGATGCCGATGACGACGATGCCGAGAAAAAAGCCAGGCCCATGCCGCAAGCCACACACTCCAGTGCAAACGCGCAATGCGCTTCACTTCCTCGCCCAGCGCCAAAGTGCGCTCAACATAACTCATTGGCGTTTTCCTTGCGATTTGCAGCTTTATGCGAATATGGCGACGCGATGCCGGCATCCGGTTGATTGCTTGCATGGGTGACAGTCTCTTGCTCTCCGCTGCCCGCGCTCGCCGGCCGGCGGAGCGGGGTTGCGCGCGAAGCTGTCGTCCGCACTCCCCACAAGTGATCTATATCAGCGATAGGCTCCGTGACCGCGCTGATAAAGCGGCGCTGACTGGACAAGCCCGCCCTGAAATTGCGGCGGGCGGCGCAAGGGTGTATTTGTCGCTGTCTTGGCTGGCGCTGATTTCGGCGAGCGCTTCAATCGACAAATAACGATGCTGAAGCTGTCATTCGCTTCCATTAAGACGGCCCCGACCAGTCGCACGATCGCCAATCTCGTCGACAAGAAACTGCTGGCGCAGCGTCGCCGCCATGCTGCTCGATGGGGATCATGTGCGCCACGGCCTTAACCGTGATCTCGGCTTTACCGAAGCCGATCGGGTCGAAAACATCCGTCGCATTGCGAAGGCGCGCCTGATCGCGGATGCGGGGCTGATCGCGCTCGTCTCCTTCATCTCGCCTTTGTTTGCGGAACGCGAGATGGCGCGCGTCCTGATGCGGGAGAGGGAATTCCGGACGTGTTCGTCGACGCCACGCTTGCCGCATGCGAAACATGGGACGTGAAGGGCCTCTGCAAGAAGGCGCGGGCGGGCACGCTGAAGAACTTCACTGGGATCGACAGCCTGCATGAGGCGCCGCTGGCCCCGGACGTGCACGTGGACACGATGCGCTTCTCCGCGGAGGAGGAGGCGGACCTGATCTTCGACCGCCTCTGCCTGTCGGACTAAAGCTCCGTTACTTCGAATTTTCCTGGACGTAGGCGATCACGTCGACCCGGTCCTGCGGTTTCTTGAGGCCGACAAAGGCCATGATCGTGCCGGGCACGACGGCGCGGGGATTTTCCAGGTATTCGAACATCTTCTGCTCCGTCCATTCGATGCCGGAGGATTGGTTCGCCTTGGAATATTTGAAGCCGGGCACGGTGCCCGCCTTGCGCCCGATGATCTGGTGCAGCGTGGGGCCGACCATATTCTTGCCCGCCGCGATCGAGTGGCAGGACTGGCACTGCTTGAACACCTTCTCGCCGTTGACGAGATCGCCGCTCAACAGCTTTCCATCCGGGCCTTTGATCTGGGTTTCCACCATCTTGGCGCCAGCGG
This sequence comes from Hyphomonadaceae bacterium, assembly GCA_040381035.1. Taxonomy (GTDB): domain Bacteria; phylum Pseudomonadota; class Alphaproteobacteria; order Caulobacterales; family Aquidulcibacteraceae; genus REEB506. The sequence continues at coordinate 567 of JBEIHY010000224.1, read as the reverse complement.
CGGGCGCAGAAGGCGCAGCCGCGCTTGAGGTCGCCGGGGCCGGCGCTTCAGATTTCGGCGCGCTCGGTGAACAGGCGCCAAGCGACGCAGCCAGAACCAAAGCCGCAGTCCCGATCCAGTTCGCCCAAAGCATCGCAGTCTCCTTCGCACGCCATGGCGCACGACCACTTCGTCAAACAGACATGGCAAAACGAAGGCGTCGCATCCAGCGCGGCCCCATTCCGCATTGGAAAACGCCGGCCGCAAAACGCCGAAAGCATGCAATCACGCTTTGCGGATAGTACAAGATTTCGGCAGGAAGGCTGCGCAAAACCGGCAAGCGTTCTGCGGCGGATCGGGAATATTGGCTCAATCAATCATGGGGTTACGGGTAATTCAGAGATATGCCCAAAAGTTGGTGATGCCCCTCGTCAGGCGGCATTTGAAACCTGCTTGATCCCGTCTTTGAACACAACCCCTTGAATGACCTCCGGCAGACGGTTTGGCCCGGAGATTTTGCGCCATTTCTTTTTGGCTGACATCATCAGCCGGAAGACCATGGCGAGGGCTGTTTTTCGGTTCAGGCAT
>JBEIHY010000223.1:0-2473 GCA_040381035.1 Hyphomonadaceae bacterium | reverse complement strand
TGTGGCGGCCGAATTTGCCGGATGAGGCCGACAATCATGTCTTGGAATTGGCGGTGGCTGCTGGCGCGGAGGCCATCATCACCGCCAATGTGCGCGATTTCGGCCGCGCCGAATTGCTGTTCCCCAGCGTGCGCATCCTCACGCCGGGCGACTTTTTGAAATGGAGGCAGAAGCGATGAGCGTTCTCACGATCCGGTTGCCCGACGATCAGCACGAGCGACTGAAGGCGCTGGCCGCACACCGCGGCGTCAGCATGAATAAGTTGATGGAGGAACTTGCGACCCGCGCCGTCGCCGAGTTCGACACCGAAGTGCGCTTTCGAGCTCGTGCCGCCCGCGGCGACGCCGAAGCCGGCCTTGCATTGCTCGACAAGCTGGATGCAGCGTTCAAGGCAGGAAGTTAAAGGCGCCGGCGGTTCACTGGCCGGGAGATCGCGCATGCCCCAACGTCGAGTATCGGTGCGCGGGCGAGACGCTGTTGCAAGCGGTGACGTAGGGGCAAATTCGACCGCTTTCGCTGGCCGGAAAAGGCCGCTAAGCTGACGGTTGGGTGTCGGGTTCATCAGGCTATCGATGGCCCTTAGGCGACATTCACCAGGTTGGGATACAGTCACGGTTTGCCGAAAGAAAGCAAGAGAGCGCCGGGTTGGGTCTCGGCGATGACGCGCTCGAACTTTTCCCGATCGCCTTTGATGCGAACTGCCGATTTCGTCCGCCGATGTCGTCGCTCCTCGCTCAGGATGCCTTGAACGCGGGCCGATGGTATTCGGTTGAATGCGTCCGTGCGGGGCGTGCGCGGTCAGAGTATCGCGGGAACGCATACGCAGAGAAGGAGCGCCGTAAACAGCGCGCGCGACGTGCCCTAACTCCTGCCGGCAGATGCGAACGAGGCGGGCGTTTGCGGGCGGCGGTGCAAGCGACGCCACGTGACGCCGATGTCGATCAGCACGACGAGTACAACAAGCGCGAGCGCGGCGTCGGTTACTTCGTTGGCATCCGGGTCGCGGAAGATTTGCGCGCCGGCGATGCACCACGCCAGCAGCGCGACCCACGCAATGTTGCTGGAAATGCTCAAGCCGCGCGTTAGCGGACGCCAGCGCCCTTCGTTGTAAACCACCGCGAACAAGACAGCGCCCGCGCTCCAGAGCAGCGCCATAAGCGCGCCGCCGATCGGCAGGAAGCCAGGGGCGAATTCAAACGCTTGCCGCACAGCCGCGGGTGCGATGTTTGCGATCAGCCAGAATGAGCCGAACAACGCGGCGAACCCGCACGCGGCCCCGGCCGCGCCAAGCGCCCAGAGCGGACGGCTTATCGTGTCGCTGTCGGCAGCGCGCGGGCGCCATGGATTGGCGCCCGGCGGCCAAGTGTGACGGATCCAGCCGGCGATGATCGAGCTGACGATCATGAAACCCGGCCACCAGAAGGCGCCCAGACCGTAACTCAGCCACCACGCGCCTAACGTTGTTAGGACACGCCCGGATTCCAGCGACACGTTTTGCGGGATCGACACCAACCATTGCAGCGCAATTCCGCCGAAGGCGAGCGCGGCGAACGAAGCCGTTTGCGTCGGCGCCACGATGATGAAGCTCGGCGTGCGATAGCGCTCGGCGACATCTTCCGGTGCGCCGAAGCCGCGCACGAGGTCGAGCGCTATCGCCTCATCCGCGGGCCGGCCTGCAACATCGGCGCGGTTCTGCAATTCCTCGCGCAGTAATGCGCGCAGTTCGAGCGCGACATCGTTTCGCTTGGCGCGCGTCAGGCGCTTTGCGACATCGTTCACATACGCGTCGAGAACATCTTCCGGGGTCATTGTGGTCCCTCCGCGATCAAGCCGTTGATAGTGGCGACGAGGTTGTTCCAAGTTTCGGTGAGGCGGCTGTAGAGCGCCGAGCCCTCAGCGCTCAGCCGGTAGTAGCGCCGTGGCGGGCCGTCCTCGATGCGCCACTCGCTTTCGAGCAGACCTTGCGTCTCGAGGCGCCGCAGCAATGGGTAGAGCGTGCCTTCTTCGATCGGCATGCCGCGCCCGGCGAGCGCCTGGCGCAGCGAGTATCCGTATTGCCAGCTGCGCAACTGCGAGAGCGCAGCCAGAACGATCACGCCGCGGCGCAGTTCGTGTTCGAGCTTGTCGTCCAGCAGAGGCGGGGTTTGTGGCATACCGAGTGTCGTCCTGTACTGTGTTACTCTATGCACATAGACGCGCTATGTCAAGGCGATGTCCGCCGCTGGAAGTTGCGGCAGATATGCTGCGGTGAGCCGGCGTTATCGAGGCGGTAACGCTTCTTGCTGTCGTCAGGCAGAAGCACGAGGAAGGCGGGCTAAAAGGAGCGCTTAGGGGGGCGGACGCCGCCGAGGTGCTGGAGCGCACCGCCGCTGCGCTTTGCGGCTTGAACGCTATTGGGTAGACGAGCCGCTTTCGAGCATCAGCGCGAAATCCGCTGCTACGCGAGGCGAGTTGAATGACCGCTTCCGGCGAT
>JBEIHY010000222.1:0-2592 GCA_040381035.1 Hyphomonadaceae bacterium | reverse complement strand
ATCCTCGCTTTCGGCAAACAGCGCGAAGTCATCAACATAGCGCAGATAGGGCGCGGCCAGCACTTCGGCGCAGAAATGGTCCAGCGGATCGAGGAAAATGTTGGCGAACCATTGGCTCGTCAGGTTGCCGATCGGCAAGCCACGGCGGCGGTCATAGGGCGTGAACAGATCGTCCCCGGGAAAGTGTATGTTCACCGGTTCCTGCGGGCTGGAGCCATCGACGATCCTATCCAGCAGCGCCAGCGTTGGCGTACACGCAATGCGGCGGCGGAAATTTGCCTTCAGGATCGCATGGTCAATCGCCGGGAAAAAGCGGAACACATCGCAGCGCAAAACAAAGCCGTGTCTGTCACGGTAGCGCTCATAGGCCTCGATCGCGCGGTGCGTGCCTTTGCCCGTGCGGTTGGCGAACGAATGCGCGATGAAGCCGGCCTCGAAGATCGGCCCGACCTGCGCCATCAACGCGTGATGCACCACCCGGTCGCGGAACGGCGCGGCGGACACGATGCGATGCTTGGGGTCGAACAGCTCAATCTCAACATAGCGGCCGGGCTTGTAGCGGCCCTCGCGCATTTCCCGCTCCAGCTTGAGGATTTCGCGCTCCTGCTCCACCGCAAACGCCGCCGCGCCGGGCTTTTTGCGCTTGGACAGAAGCGCTTTTTTGGCGGCCCGCCGAAGCGCCTGGAAGCTGGCGATGCGGGCGAACAGGCCGTCATGACGCTTCGCCATGTTCAGCCGAGGCGATCATGCAGTATGGCTTCAACATCGCGGCCGCGAAGAAGCGCGCCGATGACAACCACCGCGCCCGCGGCGTCATCCACGACATAGATCAGCGTCACCGTGCGCCGCCAGGCGATGGTGCGCAGCCATGGGCGAACATCATCCCGAGCCGCGCCGCGCTTGGGCGCACTGTCAAACCCATCGATGTAACCAAGCACGCGATCAATCAGCTTGTCTGAGATGGTTTTGCCAGCGGCTTGAGCAACAAATGCGCGGATCCCATCGAGATCGGCGATGGCCGCAGGGTCAAGGCCGACCCGATAGCGCCGCACGGCTCAAGCGTCTTTCAGGAGCAGTGCCCTTGCATCAGCAACGCTGACGGCGCGCGATGGATCCGCTTTCAGGGCGTCGTAACGCGCAGCGCCAACATCCAAGAGCCAGCGCTCCAAATCCGGATCACCGGCCGCGCTTTGTTGGTCCAAAAGCGCGGCCAGCGCAGCCTCGGGACTAGAGTATCCGCCCTCGGAAGTGAGGCGCTCCAAGGTCGCGGCGGTCTCGCCAGACAATGTGAGTATGAGCTGAGCCATGTTCGAACCTTACACTTATTCACCTTCGTTTGGAACGGCGCGCGCATCATAGGCGGCGCTGGACTTTTTCCAGGCCCCGATCAGGCGGCCGATCTCGTCAAGGCTGCGGGCGGCGTGTTCGTAGCGGCGCTCGTCGATGCATTTCAGGGTGAAGGCGAGGCGGAACAGATGGCGCAGCTTTTCGATGGCGAGATTGGCGGCGGCCAAAGGCTTGGCGCGGTCGCGGTCATAAGTCGCCTCGATAAGCCGCTCCAACGTGTCGAGGCCCGCCGCCACGATCCGATCGCCGAGTGTGAATTTGTAAGACCGAGGAAACCCTTCCACCACGGGCGCCGCCCAAGCGATGAACACGTGCAGCGCCTCCAGCGCCGGTCCGAAGCGGCGTGCGGCGGTCATGCGTGCGGCGGCCGCCGTCCGGGCCCTTGCCTCCGCAACTGAAGGGTCGTCCCGCAAGACGGCGGCGCGCCTACCACGTGCAAACCACTTGCACGCTTGATCATCATGACCGGCCCTGGACGCAGCTCGTGGTCGCTCTTGAAGGCCATGACCTTCACGATTCTGCCGGTGAGCGTGCTGGCCAAACGGAAACCCCTGTTGTTGTTCCGGTTGGTTGAGGTGTTCCTGTTCCGGTTCGCGGAACGGAGATTCTGTGGATTGTTGTTCCAAGAACCGCCGCGAAGAACACGCAGAGAGCAAGGGGCCAGCCAGGGATGCGCTGTCGGATGGGCATAACCCAGCCGAACGAGAAGGCGACAAGAGGTCGAGGCTTCAAAACGCATCGCGGACACGGTGAGCCGCGCTCCCGATTCTGAAAACCAAAATCGACTCGCCTTGGGCGAGGCCAAAGTACGGCTTCGCCGAAGGGCCCGCATTCGCGGGCCGGTAAAGGGGTTAGGATTCAAGGGGTAAAACGGTTCGCGGTAGGGACGGCCATTGCTGGCCGCCCCCCGCACAGATCCGTGCTGGCGCAATTCACGCACACGGCTCCTACCTCGAGTGTTTGACGGCGAAGCGAAGCTCCGGCCAGGGATGAAGGATTCGCGGTTTCGGGAGCCAGTCGTCGACGAGCCGCTGCAACCGGCTCCATGGCAGGCGATCTTTCTGACTGCGCCGCCGGAGCGTTCGCAGCCAAAGTGAGCCTACATGGTGTCGGAAGGCGTCGAGCGCCGACATGTTGGTCGGCACTGCGTGATACGCGAAGTATCCTTTGACAACTTGCGCCAGCCATTTTCCCTGTTCAGGGATTGGATGGTGCATGCGCTTGCGTAGCTCCGCCTTGATCGCT
>JBEIHY010000221.1:0-2618 GCA_040381035.1 Hyphomonadaceae bacterium | reverse complement strand
CGGAACAGACCTCTTGCCAAAGGTGATCTATGGCGTGAAATTCAAAGACGGCGTCGAGGAAGGGGAACGCTCCCCCGACCCGCAAGCCAAACCCGCCGCCGCTTGATCCGGATGGCCGTCACCAAGATTCAGGCATAGCTCCCGCCCGGGGCGACCACGTTGGACATCGACGACACAGTTGATGAAGTCCATGGCGGCCAGCAGCTGTCGCTGTTTAATGCTCACGAGGACGCCTATTGTTTCAAGACGGGCGGTCACGCGCGCCCGCTGCGACTGCAACCGCAGACGATCTTGACCAATGGAAACTTCACCGCCAATGCTAAACTCGTTGCAATCCCGCTTGCCCCTGCCGAAGTCATTTCGGAATCGCATGCCGAAGTTGTCGGAATACGCAGGCCCCGCGTTCAAGTCCGCAAACAGCGCCCTCGCAAAGCCAACCGCTGTCCCAGCCGGTCCGGCGCGCGCCGTCCCCGCATCGTCATGATAGCCGCCATAACCGCGCCGAAGAAAACGCCCCCAACCAGACCAGCGATCAGTCCCGACCAGATGGCCTCACCCCAGGGATCGCCAGCCACCACATTCGATCCCACAAAGAAGAGCGCCATGAAGAGGCCAAACTTCGCGCCGGTATCCAAGAATATTTCCCTCGGCTTCGGCCTAACCGGCGCGCTGTCAGCCTGCGCCGCTCTTGCCTTCTGAAGCCGCGCAAACTGGCGCGCGCGCAGGCCCGGGCCAAAGCGACGCTCCAGCGACCAGCGCCCCGGAAAACCCACTCGAAGCTGATCTCGAAGCCCTCATGTTCAAGGAGGCTGGCGCCAAAAGCGGCAGCCGTAACTCGCCAATCGTTGTGTGTTTCAGTGGCTGTTATCACAACGGGAGCGAACAATGCATGCGGCGCAGCGCTCCGACGAACAAACCCCGCAGGCGCTTCATCTCATCGCCGTGCGATAAGCCGCAGGCGCAGCCGTCACCCAGGCAGATGCCAAAAGAGAGTGGCGGCCACCCGATACGCCTGCGTCCGGCCGGGATCGGCCGGGCCAGCACAGCGGGTCACAATGTGCGCGCGTCTGTGGCCACGCGATCTGGTCTTGAACCCCGTTGCCCCGGCGCCAGCCGCCTGGGCTCTCGCAATCAGGGCAGTTTGAGCACCCGCGGCAAGGCGGCGCCAAGGACAGCGAGCATTTCGGGAGCGAAGGCGCTGGAATTGGTTTCGAATTCGGCCTGGGTGATGCGGTCATCGCCCTGCGCGCCAAACAGGACGACTTCGTCATCGAGACGAACGTCGCGGCGCTCGGTCACATCGACCATCAGCGTATTCATGGTGACGCGGCCGACGACGGGCGCGCGTCTACCGCGGATGAGAACCTTGGTGCTGTTCTTGGCTTCGGCCGCAAACTCGGGCCGGTTGGCGTGGCTGAAGCCCCGCCGCACCCCGTCCGAATAGCCGATGGGAATATTGGCGAGCCAGCTCTCGCGCTCCAGCCGGAAGATGCGGTCATAGCCGACGGTCTGGCCGGCGGGGTAGCGGTTCACCGCTGCAATGCGCGACTTGATCGTGGGAACGGGGATGAAGGCGGTGGTCTTGACCGAGCCGGGATCGCCATAGAGCGCGCCGCCGACGCGGACCATGTCGAGCCGGGTATCGGGCTGGGTGAGGGTGGCGAACGTGTTGGCAGTGTGGCGGATCAGGCCTGCGGGGCTCAGGCCTTCGCCAGCAAGCCAGGCGAGATCGTCCTTGTAACGCGCGAGTTGGCCGAGGATGTCGGATGCCTCCTCGCTGGGATAGTGCGTCATCGCCCCGGCAATGCGCAGCCCCCTGAGGGCGAGCAGCGCGCGGGCGTCGGCCTTACCGTAATCGGTCGAAAGCTCGAGCCCGTTGCGTGACATGCCGCCGGCATTAAGCGCAAGGTGGACGCCAAGCGGAAACCGCGGGCGCCGCCGCCGCCACAGGGCTTCGAGCCGCTCGGCGGCTTCGCGATTGCCGATCAACTCGACGAGGCCGAGGCGCTGGCCGATCGCGTCTTCCATTTCCTCCGGCGTGGCGAGACGGATGCGGTGGAGCCGGCCCTGGTAGCCCAGTTGGCGGGCGACGCGGGCCTCGTCGTTGGAGGTTACCGCAACATCAGCGATCCCGGCAGCGATGACCGAGGGGATAAGCAGGGCGATGCCGTTGCCGTAGGCATCGGCCTTCATCACCGCGCAGACCGGCGCGGGGGTGATGATCCTGCGCAATGTGGCGATATTCGCCTCGAACGCGGCGGCGTCGACCTCGATCCACCCATTGCGCCGCTTCGCTTCAGCGAGCGTGAGGCCGAAATTTCTGGCGGAGAGGACGGGGGCTGCGCCTGCGCGCTCGGCGAGGAGGCCGGCGGAGGCGGCGAGAAATGCGCGCCTGTGGATCATGTCTGCACTCCCCTACCCCTCTGAGGGACAAGCTTAGGCACAAGGCCAAGTTGCGGTCCAGCCCCAGCTCGGTTCTGTCAACGACACGCACAGATGTCCGGTTTTCGTAGCAAGGCAAATGTCCGGTTTTAAGGGTCGGGCCGGTCGGTTTCTTGGTTCGGCTGGAGAGCAGGCCGTTTCTTCATCCCGGCGTTCTTTTTTGGTTGAGCGTCGCG
>JBEIHY010000220.1:0-2637 GCA_040381035.1 Hyphomonadaceae bacterium | reverse complement strand
TCGAGGGTGAAGCCGCGGTGATGGCCGCGCTGGGCGGGCCGCCGGACCTGGTGTTGTCGGATATGGCCGCCAACACCACCGGCCACCGCGCCACCGACCAGATCAAGACCGGCGCTTTGGCCGAAGCCGGCGCCGATTTTGCGATCCGGGTCTTGAAGCCCGGCGGAGCGTTTGTCACCAAGGCCTTCCAGGGCGGGGTGGATGGCGGGCTGCTGGTGAACCTGAAACGCGCCTTTGCCGATGTCCGCCACGCCAAGCCGAAAGCGAGCCGCCCGGAAAGCCCGGAGGTCTATGTCGTCGCCAAAGGCTTTCGCGGGGGATGATGGGCGGTCGCTTTTGTGCTAGTGTTTTGCCATGACAGCAAACCATCCCTTGCGCATGAACCCGGATGATTTCCTGGCCTGGGAAATCACGCAAACCCGCAAGCATGAGCTGGTTGGCGGCGTGATTAAGCTGATGGCGGGGGCGAGTCGGGCGCATTTGGATGTTCAAGCCAACCTGATCCTTGCGCTGAACACTCGGCTACGTGGGATGCCGTGCAAGGCCCTCGCTGAGATGAAGATCGTCATCCCCAATAAGAATTATCGCTACGCTGATATCGCGGTGGATTGTGGGCCGCGTCACCCGCGCGATCTGGTGGCGACCGGCCCGCGGGTGGCGTTTGAGGTCGAGAGCCCGTCCAACACCGTCAGCGAAACCATGGACCGGCTGACCGATTATCAATCCGTGGCGACAATGCAGCAGGTCGTGCTGCTCGCCCAGACGCGCGCGTTTGCGCGGGTATGGACGCGCAGCGGTGCAGGATGGGTCAGCGGCGACGCGGAGGGGCTGGAGGCGACGCTGGCGCTGCCAGCGCTCGGCCTCAGCGTGCCGCTCAGTGAGGTTTATGACGGCGTCGCATTTGAGCCGCCGGAAGAATGAGCCTTTCCCGATGACAGGGCCCGCGGGCTCGGTTAATCCGGCGCAGCAGTGCAACACAAGGCCCGCCCATGACCGCCGTTCCCGTGTCCGACGCGCTCCGCCGGATCAAGCCCTCGCCGACGCTCGCCGTCACCGCCAAAGCGCGCGCGATGAAGGCCGCCGGCCGCGACGTCATCGGTCTCGGCGCCGGCGAGCCGGACTTTGACACGCCCGACAATATCAAGGCCGCCGCGATCAAGGCCATCCAAGACGGCAAGACCCGCTACACCGATGTCGACGGCATCCCCGAGCTGAAAGCCGCGATCTGCGCCAAGTTCGCGCGCGAAAACGGCCTGACCTACACGCCCGCGCAAGTGAATGTCTCGCCCGGCGGCAAGGCGGTGATCTTCAATGCGCTGATGGCGACCTGCTCGCCCGGCGATGAGGTGCTGATCCCTGCGCCCTATTGGGTGAGCTATCCGGATATGGCGCTGCTGGCCGGCGCAACGCCAGTCTTTATCGAAACCACGGTCGCTGATCTCTACAAGTTGAAGCCGGCCCAGATCGAAGCCGCGATCACGCCGGCCACGAAATGGATCATCCTCAATTCGCCCTCAAACCCGTCCGGGGCCGGCTACACGGCAGCCGAACTGCGCGCCATTGCCGATGTGCTGATGCGCCATCCGCAGGTGTGGATTCTCACCGACGATATGTACGAACACCTCGTGTTCGACGATTTCCAGTTCGCCACCATCGCGGCGGTGGAGCCGGCCTTGTATGAGCGCACGCTGACCATGAACGGCGTGTCGAAATCCTATTCGATGACTGGCTGGCGCATTGGCTATGCGGCGGGCCCGCAGGCGCTGATCAAGGGCATGGCCGGCATCATGAGCCAATCGACGTCCAATCCGTGCTCGATCTCGCAATGGGCCGCGGTCGAAGCGCTGAACGGCACGCAAGAGTTCATCAAGCCGAACCAGAAGCTGTTCCAGCGCCGCCGCGATTTGGTCGTGTCGATGTTGAACCAGACGCAGGGCCTGTCGTGCCCGACGCCAGAGGGGGCGTTTTATGTCTATCCCTCGATCGCGCCGCTGATCGGCAAGCGCACGCCGGCCGGCAAGCAGATCGTCGACGACGAAGCCTTCGCCGCCGAGTTGTTGGAGGTCGAAGGCGTGGCGGTCGTCCATGGCGCGGCGTTCGGCACGAGCCCCGCGTTCCGCATCAGCTACGCCACCAGCGATGCGGTGCTCGAAGACGCCTGCACCCGCATCCAGCGCTTTTGCGGGCGGCTGGAATAGCGCGCCGCCTTGAGAGCATTTTCAACGAAGATTCGTTCGCTGAGAATGTTCCATGCTTTGGCGTTTACACCGCATTCGGACGCAAATCCGCACGCACCTTTCCTAAATGTGGTTTTCCTAAATGCGCTCTAATGCCGGAAATGGCGCACGCCGGTGAAGGCCATGGCAATGCCGGCTTCGTCGGCGGCGGCAATCACTTCTTTGTCGCGGATGGAGCCGCCGGGCTGAATCACCGCCGTGGCGCCGGCTTCGATGGCCTGTAACAGCCCATCAGCAAACGGGAAAAACGCGTCTGACGCGCAGGCAGAGCCTTTCGCCAAAGACGCCGGCAACTTGGCGAGCTCGGCGGCCTCCACGGCGCGTTGGGCGGCGATCCGCGCGCTGTCGCGGCGGTTCATCTGTCCGGCGCCGATGCCGGCGGTCTGGCCGTCTTTGGCGT
>JBEIHY010000219.1:0-2785 GCA_040381035.1 Hyphomonadaceae bacterium | reverse complement strand
CGAAACAGCGGCGATGCTGTTCTGGGCGCTTGTCGCTTCAGGGCAAATCACGATGCGGCGCATTGATGGGTGGGAGACGCTGGCGCAACCCATCGCTCACCCCGTTGCGCTCGCCGCATAACAAGCGCTAAACAGCCATGCCGGAAAGCGCCCGAGCCTTTTTCAACCACATTCGCGACGGGACCAAATCTGCCGGGCGCGTTACTGTGCTGCAGAGTGGAAAAATGCTTCAATCCCGATCCTTGGAGGAATTAGCGAAACGCCCAGCAGGAACAACACAAGGGGTATAAAGTGTCGCGCTCAAAAAATTGAAGCCGACAGACACAGCAAAGCGGTGTAGGCGACCAACACGCCCAGCGCCCGAAAAGGGGGCCGCGCCGGCCCCTCAAGGGCGCTTCGGCCCTTGACCGGCCGTCACGCCCGCGGCTTTGGCTGGGGAAGCTGCAGGCCAAGGCCTGCCGCGATTTGCGGCGATGCCTCACTCAGAAGGGCAGCTCTTGCTGATTGAGCGGCGCGGCGTCGGCGCCCCTCTTGCGCTTGGTCGGCGTGGTCGGCGCCGGGGCCAATGGTTCGGCGGCTGGCGGCGGCGCCGCGACGGCGGAGACTGGCGCGGTGTTGACGCGTTGCAGCGCCGGACCTGGCGGCGGCTTGACGACAGGGGCGGGCTCATCTTCTTCCGGTGCATAACTCGATGGCGCAGCTGAAATGGCTTGGGGCGATGGCGCACGATCAGCCGTGAACTTCTTCTGGCGCGTTTTCGAAGCTGGCGAGCCAGCCGCCGCATCCGACACCTGCACTTTGAAAAACACATCAAGATGCGCCTGCCAGTACATCGCCCGCACGCCGACATGGGTGCAGAGCGGCCCCGTCCCTTCATGGTATTTGCGCGCCAGCGTCTGCGGCGCAATGACAAGGCCGAGCGCGGTGAGATAGCGCGCAGCTTCTTTGCGGCAGAGCAGTTTTCCGCGGTCGTCGATGTCGCCGTCGTGCGCCACATTGTTCCCCATCATCCGAAAACCGAGCATCGGCATGGCGCGATCAGGAATGGCGCGGAACACCAAACGCCGCCCGCGCGAGACGCAAGTGATCGGTACAGGCGCGCACCGCGCGGTGGTTCGCAACGGATCACGACCGCCCACGCCGGAGGATAATCCTCAATGCCCGCCAATGCGCTGCAGTGCCCCGCAGTGCCCCGCACGAAATCTGCGACGGCGTGACGCATCCTGTTTCGCGTGGCTGGTGAGCTGGTTCAGTCACGTCCGCTGAGCAATGCCAAGAACGGCCGATTGAGGAAGAGCTTATCGCGCCCGACTTTTATCTCTTCGAGAAACCCTGCGGCCACCAGCGCACGCAAACGCTTCGATGCAGTTTCGCGTTGGGCGATCCCTGCTTCGACAACATTGGCGACACGCACATAGGGTTGGCTGAAAATCAGATCGCACAATTCACGTGAGTAAGCCGGCTCCGCTTCGCGGCGCATGCGCTCGGCGGTGCGGTCGACGAGATCGCGGATGGCGCGGACTTTCGCGGTTGTCCAGTTGGCCGTTTGTTCGACCGCCGTCAGCATGTACAAAATCCACGCTTCCCAGGCCTGCGCTTCGGTGACTTGACGAAGCAGGCGGTAATAGTCGGCTTTGTGGTTGATGATGTGGCGGCTGAGATAAAGCACCGGCAGCGACAGCAGGCCCTTCTCAACGAGATACAGAATGTTGAGCACACGCCCGGTTCGCCCATTGCCATCCGTAAACGGATGGATGGCTTCGAACTGGTAGTGCATCACCGCCATGCGAATGAGCGGATCGATGTCCTCCGCCTCGTGAATAAAGCGCTCCCAATTGGCGAGCATGTCGCGCAAACGCTTTTCGCCTTCGGGTGGCGTGTAGATGGTCTCGCCGGTGACGTCGTTGCGCAACGCTGTGCCGGGCGTGGCCCGGATATCGATCTCGATGCCCTTGATGATGCGGCAGAGCTCGACCGCAAGCGCCGTGGTGATTGGGCGGTTGGTGATCGCCTGAAAGCCCGTATTGAGCGCCAAGCGATACCGGAGAGCTTCCTTCGTCGCCAAGTCAGTCTGACCTTTTGGATCATTGGCGAGGCGAAACAGACGGTCGGTGGTGGTGACGATGTTCTCGATCTCGGAACTGGCCTGGGCTTCCAGGATCGGGATTGTGTTGATCAATACGGCCTGGTTTGGGATCAGGTCGCCTGCGCCCTTGAGCTCCGCCAGCGCCGTGCGCGCGTCGATACAGGCCTTCAGGATCGCCTTGGATTCGATGTCCGCCGTTGGGGGGAGCGGCGGCAGGGCGTTGTGGGGCCGGAGTGGATCAGGTTTCATATGTCGGCGAATCGAGAAAATTTCGACATGACCTGACCGATACGTCGATCAGATCGACATGTCCAGGGCGATGTGTCGATGAAACCCAGGATCGTCGACATGAAGGGGGTGATATGTCGATGCCGTCGACATGTTTCCAGACATATGTCGACGAAATCGGATTTCGTCGACATATAGGCGCCGGCGCTACCCGCCGAAGGATCTAAGCTCCTGGACTGACGTTCCGCCGCAAGTAAGCCGGTTTTGCGCGGCATCATGTTAGCGGTGTTTGTCAACGAAGTTGTCCGGTGCAGTGCTTTTCAAGCTGCATGTTCGGCCAGCCCGGCCATGGGGCCGCCGCCGCCTGCTTCCTTGTCGAGCGCGGCGGCGGCCCCATGGCCTTTGCGCTCCGTCTCGGGCCGCTCCGGGTTGAGCCAGACAGAGCCGACGGGGCTCCAATTGCGGGTTTTG
>JBEIHY010000218.1:0-2805 GCA_040381035.1 Hyphomonadaceae bacterium | reverse complement strand
GACAACGGCGTCTTCGACATGCGGGGCAACACGGTTTTTCAGATTGGGCTTGGCGCGCGTCATCTCCGCCAGCGCCAAATCGCCACCCTCTTCATATAAGTCCTGGCAGCGGTAAAAACTGTCGCGCCTCAGCCCCTCGCTTCCGCTGCGGGCGTTCAGCGCTCTGATCATGCCGCCGGCCTGATCAGCCGGCTTCGCCGTCGCGCCTCACCCCATCATTTTGCAGGCCTGCGTGACATTGCCGAGCTGCTTGGCCAGCTCCAAAAGGCCGACTTTGGCCTTGATCACTTTGCGTTCGAGGTTCATTGTCATGGCGTCATATCCTGAACCACGGCTGGGGCGCTGCGCCGAGCTCCGCATGGCTCTGCTCCGCGCCACGGCCTTACAGCCCGCCATTGCATCAATTGTCAGATCATGTAAATACTTTTACTACTGAGGGCAACGAAACCCCAGATTTGCATCACGACTGGCTTGTTTCGGCTCTGTCCTCTTCCGGCTATAACCTCCCCGCTCTGCCGCACCAAATCTCACCTGTCGGACATCCGCACTCACTCCTGCCTCGCGCAACCTCCGCTCACACCGGCCCGCCCCGCTCCCAGTGCTTGAGAATGAGCCGCACTGGGACGTCGTTCTTCGATTTCGGGTAGGCGTTCATCGCCTAGATCGCCCAGCATAAATAGGCCTTCGAGGTCGCCTGCAGGCACGACTCATCCGACAGGCCCGCATCGTCAAGCGCCCGGGCAAAGCAGATCAGCGCGCGCTCATCCATGTCGCCATGCTCGCCATTTCGCGAATGCATGCGCACGACCGTCGATTCATCACCCAGGGCATTTGTAAAATGCGGCGGGCCGCCGCGCACTTCGGCTCAATAAGCCGCCAGCCACTCCAAATGCTGCGGATGATTGCCGCTTGCCACGCATGCGCCAAAGCGAAGAAAGCGGGTGCGCCGGTCGCGGCGTCATAAATTAAACGCATATCTTCATCACCTCGTCACTGTGCTCAACCTTTGTTGAGGGCAACGTCAGTGCAGCTTCAGCTTTGGCCGGATGATCTGGTTCACATGGCCGATGGCGATCATCATCGCCCCGCGCAGCCAGCCGTGAATGGCGATCAAATGCATGCGGTAGAGCGAGACATAGACAAACCGCGCCAGCCACCCTTCCACCGCCATACGCCCGCCAACCAGATTGCCCATCAAGCTGCCGACAGTGGAATACCGGCTCAGCGAGACGAGCGAGCCATGGTCAAGATAGGCGAAGGGTTTCATCGCCCGGCCTTCCACCGCCGCGCACAGATTAGCAAAGACCGTATCCGCCATTTGGTGCGCAGCCTGCGCTCGCGGCGGCACGGGCCGTTCAGCGCCCGCCGGGGTGAAGCTTGCACAATCGCCAAGCGCGAAGATGCGTTCATCCCGCGTGGTTTGCAGCGTGGCGCGCACGACCAATTGATTGGCGCGTGTGGTCTCTAATCCGGCGATGTCCTTCAGCCAGTCGGGACCTTTGACGCCTGCGGCCCAGACGCGCAAATCGGCCGCGATGGTTTCGCCGTTGCGGGTGAGAATGCCGGTTTCGGTCGCGGCGGTCACCGGTTGATTGGTAATGACGCGCACGCCAAGCGCCTCCAGCTCCTTGTGCGCGGCTTCGGCCAGCTTCTCCGGCAACGCTGGAAGAATGCGCGGGCCAGCCTCGATGAGCGTCACCTTGAGGCGGCTTTCTTCAAACACCTCAAGCCCATAATGGCGCAGGCCCGCCGCCGCATTGTACAATTCCGCCGCCAACTCCACACCCGTCGCACCACCGCCCACGATTGCGATGCGCGCGAATGCATCGGCGCGCGGATTCTGGCTCATCATGCGTGACACGCGCAGGCAATGATTAAGGAGCTTCTGGCGAAAGCGATCGGCTTGAGCCCGCGTATCGAGGAAAATGCAATGCTCGCGCACGCCGGGCGTGGCAAAATCGTTGGACACCGAGCCCACCGCAAGCACCAGATAATCATAGCGAATGCGATGGGCCGCCATGATTTCCGCACCGTCCTCGTCGCGAATGGGGGCGATCAGCACCTGGCGATTGGCCCGGTCGATCCCCTCCATCGCGCCGAGGAAGAAGCGGTAGCCCCAGCGATAGCCGTGTCCACGATAGCCGACTTCGTCGAGATTAGCGTCCAGCGAGCCGGCCGCTACTTCATGCAGCAGCGGCTTCCAGATGTGCGTGTTGTTGCGCTCGACCAGGATGATGTCGAAATGCTCACGGCCGAATTTGGCGCCGAGCTTGGCCACCAATTCCAATCCACCGGCGCCGCCGCCGACCACGACAATCTGTGTCTTTAAGCTGGTTTTAGAGCGGCGCTGGGCGCCTGTCGGGCGGTCAGGCGCTGCGGCCGGCGCAAATCCAAGGTTCATAATCTGGCTCCGACCAACTGAGCTTTTACGCGGGCGCAGCGCCCATGGATCATCGCTTACCGTGCGCGTGGTTTATTGTCGCCCCGGCCTGCGCCCGCATCCATTCCCGCGCCCAACCCTATTGGACATTGGTCGCCGCCGCTCTCGCTTAGGATGGCGCGATCTGGAGCAATCAGCACAACCATTTTCGCATCGGGTTCACCGTATGGTCGACCAAGACCTTGGCGCATGCAGCTTAACCCGCTTCTCTCACAGCGGTCCATTTTTAGCATTGCTCTTCGCGTTGTCGAAAGGCCGTAGGCTGATGGCTGGGCGCCACGCACGCCGTCCGCATCGCCGCCTTTGCGAGGCGGCGTCTGGCAGGTCGTTGATGGGCTCCATTGTTGATGGGAAGGGCGAAGCGG
>JBEIHY010000217.1:0-2854 GCA_040381035.1 Hyphomonadaceae bacterium | reverse complement strand
CGCCACCACCACACATTCATGACCCATCTCAGTTACCAGCCTATGCAGGCCGTAACCCGTGGGGCCGGCTTCATAGCAGATCCGGATGACGTCATATTTGGCCTCGAGCCGCTTGATGAAGCTGCGCATCGATGCTTCAGAGGCGTCCACTTCCCCGAAGTACCGAACCTCACCGTCGCGCCCGAACTCCGCGATGGCGATCGCATTTTTTAGCTTCGCCACATCGATCCCGACAAAAACTTCGCTATGCTTGACCACGGCTCGCCCTCCTTTGCGTGAGGCTCTGGTCTTAGGCAAGCCAACCCTCGATTCGCATCGAGTGGCGGGCCACAATCACGTTCGAAGACGGACATACGGTCTTACCACCCTGCAAAACACGGCGTCGAACGAGCGGCTCAGCATTTTTGCAATTGCAGGAGGAAGGGTGATGGAGCGCCAAGTCATCCGCGGAGTGTGAAAGCGCAAAGAACCCGGCCGGATAGAATCCGCTGGGCCGTCCGCAGAACCGCTCCGGCGCTGCTCCGTCGAGCCTGCCAAAGCCATGGCGCTGAGGCCAAAATGCCCGCATGCGCCGTGCAGGGTCAATCGCACGCGTGCGGACAAGCGCCTCGCCAATCCGACAATCGCAACACGGCTCTGAACGCTGCGCCCGGCGCGCTATCAAGCCGCGGGCGCGGCGCTCAGCAGCAACCAGCAAGAGACGCCGTCCTCCGCCGTCAGGACGACGCCTTCCAGGCGCGTCACCTTGCGGCCGGTGAAGGCAAACATCAGCAGCAGCAGCGCCGCGCCGACCATCGCGATCCAGTCGCGCATCACCATGTCCGGTGGGATTGGCGCGGGCGCGACAATCGCGATGATCCTGAGAATGGCGCCGATATTGTCGATGTTGGAGCCAACAAGACTGCCGAACGCTATGTCTGAGCGGCCGCTTTGCGCCGCGACCCGCGAAGCGACCAATTTCGGCAGCGATGTGCCGATCGCCACGATTGTCCGGCCGATAACGGTTTCCGAAACGCCGAGCGTGCGCTCCAATGTCGTTGCGCCATTTACCAGCCAATCAGCGCCGACCACCAGAAGCCCAAGTCCGCCAAACGCAAGCGCCAGCGATTGCCAGATCGGAGAGGGAACCGGATCGTGGCTTTTGCCTTCCGCGATGTGCAGCTCTGCCGCGGGGCCGCCTTTGCGCTCCGCCAGATCGGCAAACACGACATAGCCGATCAGGCTGAGCAGAAGCGCAACCCCGATCAGGCGCGACAGCTCGCCAAACATCCGCGCCAAGGCAACGCGCACGATGCGGACGCCGACCATGATTGCGCCATCGCGGCTGATCGCCTTGAGATCGACCGCCACCGGCGTGACGCGCACCACGATCGCCAAGATCAGGATATTGTCGATAGAGCCGCCAACGACATTGCCGATGGCGATGCCGGGCGAGCCGGCCAGCGTGGCATTGACGCTGGTGAGCAGCTCAGGCGTGGCGGCGGCGAACGCCACCAGCGTCAAGCCGATCAGCCGTTCCGACACATAGAATGTCCGCGCAAGGCCGACAGCGCCGCGCACCACCGCTTCCCCGCCCAGCGCCAACAGCGCCAGACCGCGCAAAATCAACAATGCCGTTTGCATGTCAGCCCCTCATACTCGCCGTGCCGTTGGGCGCGGTCGGGGATTGCGCCAAAACGGGCGGGCGGGCACGAATGCGCCAGCCGCCAAGCGGATGGATGATGACGAACAGCGCCGATCTTGCCTTCATGCAGCGCGCCTTGGTGTTGGCCCAGGCCCAGGCCGGACGCACCGCGCCCAATCCGAGCGTGGGCTGCGTGCTCGTCGCTGACGGGCTCGTGATCGCGGAAGCCGCCACCGGCGATGGCGGAAGGCCGCACGCGGAAGAACAGGCTCTGGCCGGCGCCGGCCCGCGTGCCCGTGGGGCCACCGCCTATGTCACGCTGGAGCCGTGCAACCAGCGCAGCGCCGGCGGGCGCTCTTGCACGGACCTTCTGATCACGGCCGGCGTCGCACGCGTGGTCTATGCCAGCGCCGATCCGCACAAGCTGGCCGCCGGCGTCGGACCCAGTCGGCTGCGCGCGCACGGCGTCGCTGTCGAGGCCGGACTGCTCACCGCGGAAGCCGACGCGCTCAACACTGATTTCTTCGCCCGGGTCGCAGCTGGCGAGGCCTAATGCCCCGCCTTGCCGGCGCCGCATTGGCCGGCTTGGATGACGATCCAGGAGGACAATCGTGAAACGCGCATTGCTGATGTGTGCGGCGCTGGCGCTCTGCGCCTGCAGCGCTCAAAAGTCCGCGCCCCCAGAGGCTGCGCGCCCAGAGGCTGCGCCCCGTGCAGAACCGCAGCCGCGCGCGCCGTTCGTTTGGAACCTGGCCAGCGTCAACGGCGCGCCGATGACAAACGGCCATTTGGAGCTTGGCCAGGACGGGCGAAGCATTCTGGTCGCCAGGGGCCCGTGCAACAGCCTGAGCGGCGTCTTTGCCGAGCAAGGGCCAGACATCGTGTTCAGTCCGGGCGTCGTCACGCAAGTGCTGTGCAGCCGAGATCGCGAAGCCGAAAGCGCCTATTTCGACGCCGTCATCGCCGCTCGGCGCATGGAGAGCGATGGCCAATTGATGGTGCTGAAAGACGCCAACGGCAAAGACGTCGCCACCTTCACCCGTCCGAAGCCAGCCGCGCCGGCCTTGAGTTCGCCGCCAAGCGCGCCATGATGGCGCAAAGAGGATTGCCGCATGGCCTTCGCCAAGAATGTATTGGGTCAGCCGCTGGACACTTGCAGCTGCGAGCCGCTGACCGGCTTCTTCCGCACCGGCGATTGCTTTACCGGCCCGCAGGATCGCGGCGCGCATG
>JBEIHY010000216.1:0-2921 GCA_040381035.1 Hyphomonadaceae bacterium | reverse complement strand
TTTGCGGCCGCGGCTTTGGTGGGGCTGGCCGCGGGCGCGGAGTTCGATCTGATCGCATTCATGGTCAGCCGCTATTTCGGCATGAAGGCTTACGCCAAAATCTATTCGCTGCAATTTGTCGGGTTTGGTCTGGCGTCGGGTTTTGCGGCGCCTTTGTTCGGGCGGGTCTTTGACGCCTATAAATCCTATGACCCGATCCTTTATGCGGCGGCGGGGATGTTTGTCGTCGGGGCTTTGATGTTCCTGCTGCTCGGGCGTTATCCCAAAGACTTTGCCGCAGATCATCAGTGAGACAGCAAAACGCCGCCCGGCGTCATGCCGGGCGGCGCAGTGCTTTTCATTAGACGTGGGAAACGCTCACATCTTCAGCGACAATTCAACACCCACCGTGCGCGGCATGCCCTTGGTGACGAAGTTGAACGTTGTCACGCCCGGTACGTTCAGCACCACCGCATCGACATTGTATTTTTCGTCCAGCAGATTGCGCGAGAACAGTGAGGCGCTCCAGCGTTGATTGGAAATGCCCAAGCGCGCATTGACCAAATCCAGCGTTGGCCGCGCCGTGCCGCGGGTATTGTCGGTGTCAAAAAACATCTTGCCGGTTTGTGACCATTCCAACCGGGCATGGAGTTCCAGGTCGTTGCCGAGCGCGCGGGTATACTGCCCGCCCAGAAGGAGCTGATGCTTGGGCGTGAACGGGAAGGTCTTGCCCACGGAAGTCGGGTCTTCGCGGTTGGCTTTGATCTCGGATTCCAGCACGCCCGCGCCGCCAAACAGCGCCAGGTTGTCGCTGAGGCGGGCGGAGAAATCGAACTCCGCGCCGTAGATCTCATTCTCATTGACCAGCGAAATCGCCCGCGTCAGCGAGAACGGGAAAAACTGGAAGTAATGGGCGTTGTCGACCTTCGTGGCGAACGCTGCGGCGTTGAAATCCAGCCGTTTGTTGAACATCCGCCCCTTTACGCCAATCTCTGCTGACTTTGAGGTTTCCGGCCCGAACGCGTCTTGCACGGTGGTGTTGGTTTTGCCGTCAATGGTGATGATGGCGTTGCGGCTGCCGAGCGGATTGAAACCGCCTGAGCGGAAGCCTTCGCCATAAGTGGCGTAGACGTTCCAGTCCGGGGTGAGCTTGTAGCGGGCCGAAATCCGCGGCTGCCATTTGTCGAAGCTGGCGCTGCGTTTGACGCCAACGGGCGCCACCGCATTCGCCACCAGATTGGAGTTCTCACGGTCTTCCTGATCATAGCGCAGCGCGCCAGACAGTTCGAGCGCGTCGGTCACGTTCCAGGTGAGCTGGCCAAATACGGCCCAGGCCTGATTGTCATTGGCGCCGCCCGTGCCTTGCACGCCCGGCGCGCCGATCGCCAGGCGCGGCGCGGTGCGGACCGTGTTTCCAAAGCCGACATTTCCAGTGAGCAGCACAACATCTCGGCTGAAATCGATATAATAGGCGCCAACGACATATTCGATCGGCCCGCCGGTTTTCGACACCAGACGCACTTCCACGGAGGTGTCTTTCTGGTTGCGGGTCTGGTCTTGGGCGCCGTCGCGGTCGGTCGGGCCGTAGCCTTCAAACAGCGTCGGATCGGTGAAAAAGGCTGATTGGGCGGGAACCTGGGGGCCGGGGGGGCCGAGCAGGCCAAACAGCGCCAAATCGGCCGCGCCTTCCCCGCCCATGCGCTCTTTCAGCTCATTATGCGCCACATAGGCGCTGACCTCGCCGAGGCTTGTGTCCCACGTCAGACGCGCCTGCGCATTCCACCGCTCCTGATCGTTGAAGCTCTTCAGATTGCCGACAAACGGGATCGATGTGTTGCCGGTATTGACGCCGCTGACGAAGCCCGGCGTGCCGGCGGTCTGATTGTTAAAGTTGAAGGCGTAGCCGTCAATTTTGCCCCATCCCGCTTGCAGATCGAGCTCAACTTTCGGCGACAATTGCGCTACAATACGCGCGCGCGCCAGGGTTTCGGTGAACGGGTCTTCTTTGGCGCGGCGGGTGAGGTTTTCGAAATAGCCCTTGCGGTCGGTGTAGTTTACCGTCAGCCGCCCGGCGATGTTTTGGGCGATCGGGCCGGAGACGTAGCCGCCAATCTTGTATTCCTCGCCCTCGGTTTCATAGCTCGCTTTGCCAAGCGCTTCGAAGGTATCGCTCGGCTTTTGAGTATTGATCAGGATCGCGCCGCCAATGGCGTTGCGCCCATAGATCGACCCAATCGGCCCCTTGATCACTTCAATGCCGCGGATATCGGCGAGTTCCTGGTTGAAAGCGTTCGGATTGGGAACCAGGACGCCATCGGCGACATAGGCAAACGACGGCTCCGAATCGCGCGGTTGAATCACGCCGCGGATATGGACCTGCGTTTCGCCGACATTGGTGGTCTGGATGAATTGCACATTCGGGGTGAGCGCGATGAAATCGGCCGGGCGGGCAATGCCGGCTTCCGCGATCTGTTGAGCGCTGAAGGTGGTGACCGCGATCGGCACGTCGCGCACGGCTTCGGCCCGTTGGCGCGCGCCGGTGACAACCACTTCTTCGCTCGGCGGCTTGGCCGGCGCCGGCGTTTGCGCCAGCACGGCCGGCGCAGTCAGGGCGCACAACAGCGCCGAAATCGCGGTGGTGCGCAAAAAGCGGGCAATCGATTTTTTGGCCATCGCCGGGTTCCCCTTGGCTTTTCCAAGCGCGTCGAACCGCGCGCAATAGTGTTAATGAATGATAAGGTTCGGCAAATTTGAATCGCAAGCGAAACGTTTCGCCTCGCGGGGGAAATCAAAGGCGGGCCCTAGTCTTACTGCGTCACAAGTGTCCATGCTCACTCCGTGTTGACCGCGTTCTGGCGCAGCATGGACATCGTCGCAGGCTTCGCGCGAGCGCTATGGTGAGGCGGCGTCGCATCGTCGCGATTGAGTTTGGGATGTGCCTC
>JBEIHY010000215.1:0-2923 GCA_040381035.1 Hyphomonadaceae bacterium | reverse complement strand
GTGCCGAGATCAATGACACTTACGCACACAGCTTGGTGGACGCCTTCGGGTGCAATTGCCCAATCGCCGCCGCTGCTTTTTGGCTCAGGTAGAAACATAATCTTGCTCCTTTTGGGGTGTGGCTTTCCGCGCCACGTCTATGAGGACTTGTATTGCCTGCGCTGTGTGTTCGCGGGCAGCGGCGGCGCGCAGGCGTCCCTCCGCTGCTTGTCTCAGGATGTCGCCTGTCATTGACGCGCCTAATTCATCGGCGCGGGCCATAAGGGCGACGGCTGCGTCACGGTTCTCATCGGCGCGATCAAGCAGGCGCATCATGTGCGCGCCGGCCTCGTGGAGAGCGTCTTCTAAATTCTCTGCAGTAAGCGGCGCGATCATGTGTCGCTCCCAAATAGTGATGTCTGCACCGGCTTGGGCTTGGGATCTTCAAACAAGCGGGGCTGCTTCCATGCGGCCTCAATGCGGCGGCAGGCGATGTCGAAGTATTTGGGCTCGATCTCGATGCCGATGAAGCGGCGGCCAAGCTGGACGCACGCAACGCCAGTGGTGCCGGAGCCCATGAAGGGGTCGAGGATAATGCCGCCGACTGACGACACCGTTTCAACGATTGCCCCGATGAGTTCGACCGGCTTTTCCGTTTGGTGCTCGCGCTCAGTGCTGTGGACGCGGCCGACGCTCAGCACGTTCCCGATGTGAAAACTGAAGTACTCCGGCGTCCCGTTGGAGAAATGCAGGGCCAACTCGTGCTGCGCGCGAAAACCAGCCCCGAGACCGGGATTGGGCTTGGCCCAGACCAACATGTTCTGATATCGCCACCCCGAGCTTTCGATGGCTGGCGCAAGCTGCACCGCCATTCGCCAGTCGGTGAAAGCCGTAAGCGTTCCGCCCGGCTTAACCTGGCGCCGACACCATCCGCCCACAAAGCCCATCAGCCAGCACAGACCAGCCGAGGTCATGTTGTCGTTGACGAACCAGCCGGTTTCCCGGATCGTCTCGGAGCGCAGGCCCATGCCCTTCGCGGCCTGCTTTCCCGCCTCTGAGAAGCCGCCGCTGCAGTAAGGCGGGTCCATCACCACTGCATCCACACGCGTGAGCGTCGGCAGGATCTCCCTGCAATCGCCCAAATACAGCGTCGCGTCGCCGATGATTTCCTCGCGCGCGATCATCGCGTGCGCTCCGCAAAATAGCGTAGCAACCTGCGCCCTGCGGCCCACACTTCGCCGGTCGTGTAGCGGGCGTGATGGTGCGCGCAGTATGATCGGCCTTCTACAATCGCGTGGCCGCAGTAAAGCGCGTCGGCCTTCACGCCGGACACAATTGCGCGGCAATGATTGCGGCGCAGATCGCGAAACGAGATGTTGAGCGCGGGCGGCGCAGGCGGTGCAGAGGGCGGCGGTGAGGCAGGCGCAGAAGGCGCGGGCGGCGCTGCCGGCGTAACCAAGATGCGCTTGCGAGTGTACTGCAGGCGGCGCGGCGCTGGCAGTTTGCCCGCCTGTGTTCCGCATAGGCCAAGGCGGTGCAGCTTGCCAATCACGGCGTTGCGGGTGAACGTCACTCGGTGCGCCGCGTTGATCTCTTTCGCAATCTCACTCGCGCTGATGCCATCGCGCCAGCGCGCCGTGAGATGTTCGATGAGTGTGTCTGTCCACGGGTTCATTATGCGTCGCCTTTCTCCAGCCATTCGGAACCGCTCACGGCGCCCTTGGTCGCGCGTCTAATCGCCGCCAAAACATCAACGCTCGGCGTCGATGTGCCGTTGCGCAGCTTGACCAGATAGCTTCGATCAATGCCGATTTCGTCGGCTAGCTGCGCATCGGTCTTGCCGGTGGCGTCTTTCCATTCTTGAAGCTTCATGGGCCTAAGTACCACGCAGTCACACGGTTCGTCAATACCTAAAAATAAATAGTGCCTGCCCGGCACATTTTATCTTGACGCCCTCGTTTGATGCTGACAGGTTGTCCCTACGCCGACAGCGGCGCAGGGAGGAAGACATGACAACGCAACTGGGGCTTACGCCTCTACATACCACGCTAAGCCTGCTGATCCGCGCCGTCGAGGCGGCGCGGGAAACGACGCGTTCGCAAGAGCGTGAGTTTGATCGGCATATGCTTGATGCCGCTCTGGCATCGGCGCATCGCGTCTTGGACATGAAAGATGCGCATCTAGAGCGCCGCGAGACACGCCTTGAATATTGAGTTTCGCCACGCACCGCAACGCAGCGCACCGCGGCGCGACGCACCGCCTCGCCCCGCCACGCAACGCAACGCTTTTATTAGGAGAAAGACATGAAGACCTGTGACGTTTATTTCGAGGGGCTGGCGCCATATAGCGCCAGCCGCGCGCACCAAGAGGCTAAGCCTGTAGGTGAGTCAGATAATGCGTATGAAGAGCGCACGTGGCGGCTCAAATGCCACACGGAGAACGGCAAAGTGTATATCCCGCCCATGGCGTTCAAGATGGCCGTTGACCGCGCCAGCAAGATCAGCGGCAAACAAATTCCCGGCAAGGGTAAGGCGACGTATACGAAGTTCTTCGAAAGCGGCGTGATCGTCACCGAACCCGTCTTTGTCGCTGACGAAAAAGACATCCAGTGCGAACGCATTCACGCCAATTCTGACGGCGTGCGCGGCTCCGGAAAACGCGTTTGGCGCAAGTTTCCACGGCTAGACAAGTGGGGCGGCGTCGTGCGTTTTACGATTATCGCGCCTGAGCTGATCCAGGCTCCTGAAGTGTTTGAGGAAGCGGTTAAAAGCGCTGGCGTCATGGTCGGCGTCGGCCGCTTCCGGCCTGAGCGTGGCGGCTATTTTGGCCGCTTCGATTGCACCAAATTTGTGTGGAGCAAGTAGATGATTTCGACGCAACGCCAGACAGCGCCGAACATGCGCCGGTTGGCGTTGCGTCGCCTTTTTTCGGCGCGACGCCACGC
>JBEIHY010000214.1:0-2929 GCA_040381035.1 Hyphomonadaceae bacterium | reverse complement strand
CTAAACGCCCCCCCTCAGGTCGGCGCGCCCCAGCGCCCGCCCGCCTGTGCCCAGATGGCGGAATTGGTAGACGCACTAGTTTCAGGTACTAGCGAGTAACATCGTGGAGGTTCGAGTCCTCTTCTGGGCACCATTTGTTCTTTTTCGACCACCTAGCGGAATGCCGCGGAATTCCTCGGAAAGCGTTGGCGGGCAAGGATTATTCGGCAGGAACGCGGCGAAAAATCTCGGAAGCTCCGGGCATCGGGCTGACAGTACAAATTTTTGAAAATCTGTCTTGATCCTGTACAGGCGCGGCGGGCGATACCGCCAAAAGCGTCTCAGGATACTGCCGCGATGCTCACAGATTACATCGTCGAACACGCCAAGCCCGGCCCCAAGGCCATCCGCCTCTCCGACAGCCGGGGCCTGTATCTCGCGGTTCTGCCGAACGGCTCAAAGCTCTGGCGGCTGGACTTCCGCTTCGATGGACGCAGGCTCACGGCCTCGTTCGGGCCCTATCCGGACATCACCCTTGCGGCCGCGCGCGAGGCCAATGCCCGCGCCCGAACAATGATCCGCGCGGGCCTCAACCCGATCACCGAGAAGCGTGTGGCCCTCCAGACCGCCAAGATCGCCCGCGCCACCACGTTTGGCCTGGTCGCCGATGAGCTGTTGGAAAAGCTGGCGCGGGAGGAGAAGGCGCCCGCGACCGTCGGCAAACGCGCCTGGCTCTTGAAGGAGCTCGCTGCGCCGCTGGCGGATCGGCCCGTCAACGCGATCACGCCGGTCGAAATCCTTTCGGTGCTGCGGAACGTGGAAGGCAAAGGCCATCTCGAAACCGCCCGACGCCTGCGCGCCTCCATCGGCCAGGTCATGCGCCTCGCCATCGCCACCGGCCGCGCCACCAGCGATCCCACACCGGCGCTGCGCGGCGCGATCGCGGCGCCCAAGACCACCCACCGCGCCGCCATCACCGACAAACCCGGCGCGCGCCGCCTGATGCAGGCGATCGACGGCTACAATCGCCCTATTGTGAAGGCGGCGATGCAGATCATGGCCTATTGCTTCCCGCGCCCCGGCGAATGCCGCCTGGCGCGGTGGCCGGAAGTCGATCTCGACGCGGCCGTGTGGATCATCCCCGCCGCACGCACGAAGATGCGCCGCGAACACCGCATTCCGCTCTCTCGTCAAGCCGTCGCGGCATTCCGCACCTTGCATCGTTATTCCGGCCACTGGAACGAGCTGTGCTTTCCTGGCCAGCGCAGCCACACCCGCCCGATCAGCAAAAACACGATCTGCGTTGCGCTGCGATCCCTCGGCTTCGCATCAGACGAAATGAGCGCCCACGGCTTCCGCGCGCTCGCTTCAACCCTGTTGCACGAGAACTCGAAATTCTCCTCCGCCGCCATAGAACGGGCACTCGCACACCAGGACCCCAACGCCATCCGCCGCGCCTACGCCCGCGGCGAACACTGGGACGAGCGCGTGCAGCTGATGCAGTGGTGGGCGGATTATCTCGATGCGCTGCGCGATGCGGGGGAAGCGAAGCCGCCGGCAGCGCTGGCTTCTGGCACGTCGCCTGTGGGCGCATTTCAAGCAAGCATGCGGATCGTCAATGTGAAGTATGGTTGAAATTTCGGCGGGATCATTTGACAGACTACGGGCAGGCCGTATAAGATGGTAGACGATGAGTTTGAGTGGGATGATGCAAAAGCTGCCGCCAATGCGCAGAAGCACGGCGTCACTTTCGAGGAAGCACGGACCGTCTTTCGCGACCCGCTCGCCATCGAGTTGGTCGATGATCGCGAGGAATACGGCGAGGACCGCTTCATCCTGATTGGCATGTCGGCCGCTCGGGTTTTGGTCGTCGTCTATACCACGCGGAACGACCGCAACCGGATCATTTCCGCCCGCAAAGCCGAGCCAAATGAAAGGAGGGTCTACCATGAGCAAGACGCTTGAATCCGCAGACCGTCCGCTCACCGATGCGGACCTCAAGCGCATGAAGCGAACGCCTCAAGCTAAGGTCATTCGCCGTGCGTTGAAGCTCACGCAGGAAGAATTCGCCGAGCAATTCCACATCCCCATCGGCACGTTGCGTGATTGGGAACAAGAGCGAAATGCGCCTGACAGGGCGGCGCAAGCCTATTTGCGCGTCATAGCCAAAGACCCAGATGCCGTGCGGCGCGCGCTCGGCTCCGCGCCGGCGGCTTGATAAGAGCCGCGACACTAGGTCACCGACTCATAAACCGCATCCACAATCTGGCGGAAGCGAGTTTGACGAGGGCGAGATAGTTCGCGGCGTGTTTCTCGAATCGGTTGGCGATGGCACGGAAGTGCTTGAGCCGGTTGAAGAAGCGCTCGACGAGATTGCGTTTAGCGTAGATGACGCGGCGCGGACGATAGGTTTTCTTCCTTTGCGGCATCGGCTTGATGCAGGCTTTGACGCGACGACGTTTGAGATCGGCGCGCAGCCGATCGCTGTCATAGCCGGCGTCGGCGATCAATGTGTCGCCGGCTTTGACCGTGCCCAACATGTCGTCAGCGGCCTTGCCGTCATGGGCTTGGCCGGGCGTGAGTTTCAGCGTGATCGGCAGGCCATTGGCGTCGACGACGGCGTGAATTTTCGTGGTCAATCCGCCGCGCGAGCGCCCCATGCATCGGGCGTCAATTCCGTCCCCAGAGGTGGTTTTCGGGACGGCAGACGGGGCTTTGGCGCCGTTTTGTTCTTCCCCTTTTTGCCGTTCGCCGCATGCTGATGAACGCGCACGCTTGTTGAGTCGATCATCTGCGTCTCACCGGCATAAGCTGTCAATCGGCGTCCAAAAATGACCCCGATCGGCCTGCAAATTTGACCCCCACTTCGCGTCGCTTGGGTGAGGCCGACACGGGCGTGCGGACCGCAAGAGTCTGCGCGCGCCCGGGTTGGCCGGTCGGTCGCAGGTGT
>JBEIHY010000213.1:0-2940 GCA_040381035.1 Hyphomonadaceae bacterium | reverse complement strand
GGGCGTTCAGCGCTCTGATCATGCCGCCGGCATGATCAGCCGGCTTCGCCGTAGCGCCTCACCCCATCATTTTGCAGGCCTGCGTGACATTGCCGAGCTGCTTGGCCAGCTCCAAAAGGCCGACCTTGGCCTTGATCACTTTGCGTTCGAGGTTCATTGTCATGGCGTCATATCCTGAACCACGGTCGGGGCGCTGCGCCGAGCTCCGCATGGCTCTGCTCCGCGCCACGGCCTTACAGCTTGCCATTTCATCAATTGTCAGATCACGTAAATACTTTTACAGATTTGCGCATCAGGTTTGAATCCGGATCGGTCAGATTTGTCTGGCGTTCCGGTGGCGGATCATCGTCCGGCGGTTCGGGTTTGCGGCCTTTTCGGCCGTTTTTCTCATATTTGGCTCGCTTCTCTTCATAGCCGGGCGTCGCGGCTTCGGCCTCCGCCTTTGCCTTTGCCTGTGCTTCAAGGCGCGCACAGGCCGCGTCAAGCTTCGCCATCAGCGCCTCACGCCGCGCAATTTCGGCCGGCAAGGATTGCGGATCGCCCCCCTCGGCATCGGCGTCGGCGGCTTGCGCCATCAGCGCAGCAATGTCGGCTTTCAACTTCTCGCGCAGCTCTTTGACGCGATCAAAACGCAGCGATTCGGCCCGCGAGGCATTGGCGTCGATCTTCGTGCCGTCGATAGCGGCCAAGGCAAAGCTCGCGACCAGACAGATGGCGCAGCCAAGCCAGATCAGTTTGCGTTCCATATCGATGGCTCCCGCGAAGGCGGCGGGCTTCGCGCCCGCCGCTCCGATCCAGTTATTGGCGCGGACAAGCCACGACGACGCCAGCAGCGTCCTTGCAGGTCGCTTGGCGGGTGACGCCATTCTCGGTGGAATACGTCGTGTTGGCTTCATAGCTGCCCTTCGCGCCGGTCGCCGCGGTGGTTCGGCTGGCGTCGATCGTGCCGTCGGCGTCGCGGGTCGCGGAGCCGGTCGAGGCAACCGCCCCTTTGGCCCCTTTCGCGGCAAAACCGCTACGGCGGCTCGCCGACCCGTCTGGATTGACTGTCGTTGTCGAGCCACGCGCGGCCTTCGCGCCATTGGGCGCGCGCATGACCCCGCCGCTCGCGGCGGTGGTCGAACCGTCCGCATTCGTCACCGCACCAGCGCCGCGCGCGAAGGCGCCGCCATTCGGGCCAACGCTGGCGGCGACAGCGCCATTTGCGCCCCGCGCCTTGATGCGGCCTTCGCGGGCGTCGGCTTGCGGCGCTGCCAGCGCCAAGGTGAAGGCCAAGCTAAATCCCGCGACGGTGAGCGACTTCATAATCATCGTTAATCTCCTCTTGGTATGGCGAAACCCGGATTGGGCTCGCTGACAGCCGCAAATCTGGCGGCCGCCTGTTGCAGGGGGATGTCGTTTCCGAGCGAAGATGTTGCGGGCCATGACAGGGCGCGCGAACGGAAACACTTTGTAACACCTTGCGGCGATTGCTTCCGGGCAGACTGCGTTAGGATCGCGCCATGGATCAGATGCGCCCCTTTTCGTTTGATCGTCGTCGACGATGACCCGGAACTGCGCGGCTTGCTGCAACGCTATCTTGGCGAAAATGGCTACCAGGTGCGCACCGTCGCCGACGGCAAGGCCCTGGACCACGCGCTGGCGCGCGCGCCCGCTGACGCCCGGGTGCTCGATCTGATGTTGCCAGGTGAAGATGGATTGGCGATCTGCCGGCGTCTGCGCGCCCAGGGCGACGCGACGCCCATCCTGATGCTCACCGCGCGCAGCGATCCGTTTGATCGCATCCTTGGTCTGGAAATGGGAGCCGACGATTATCTCGCCAAGCCCTTCACGCCGCGCGAACTTCTCGCGCGTCTGGGCGCCATTCTTCGGCGCGCGCCGGCGCTGCGCCACGTTTCGCCAGCCGACACCCTGCGCTTCGGCGATTTTGTTCTCGACCTTGGCGCGATGACATTGGCGCGCGCGGGCGCTGCGATCAGTTTATTCTCGCGCGAGTTCGCGCTGCTCAGTGTCCTGGCGCGCAATCCGGGTCGGGTCTTGAGCCGCGTGCAACTCATCGATCTTGCCTTGGGCCGCGATGCTGAGGTGACCAATCGCGCGATCGATGTGCAAATCGCGCGGCTGCGCAAGGCGATCGAAGACGATCCCGCCCAGCCGGTCTATCTGAAGACAGTCTGGGGTCAGGGTTATGTCTTCGCGCGCGAGGGCGCCTGATGGCGTTCCTCATTCCGCCGAAAGGCAGTTTCGCGCGCCAAGTGCTAGTCAGGACGATTGGCCTGCTGTTCGCCAGTCAGGTCCGAGGATGAGCGCCAATCGGCAAGGCTGCGACACCTACCGACTTTGCACTTCCGCCTCGCCTCGCGGGCGCCGTTTTCGATCTGGGATGATGGTCTGGTTAGCCTTCGACAATGGCCCTATCGATCAATCCGGGGATCGACCGGACGGACCAGAGGCGGACGTCTTGCGCCCTCGATGCGACGCAGTGCTACCCGCCACCTCATCCTTTGCCAGACCAATTCGGTCGTCTGGCTCTGTCCGCCGACCGAGAGTGGCGGCGTTGTGAGTGTCAGCTTATCGCCTTCGAGCCGAACGATGCGCACCAGATCAGCACCCACCCAATTCTGCACCGAAGCCATCTCGACATGATGAACGACCTTGTCGCCGGTTAGGAAATAGCGCCCGGCATAGGCAAAGTATGTTGCGTAGGCCTCAGCTCTTTCTTCAACGGAAGCCGATATCCTATCTTGTAACTCGAAATCCGCCGACTCAGGCATATTGGCTGATGCGGTGGCGCGCGGGAGACCGAAAACCTCTGGGGAGTCAAATCCCGCACCGGAGCAAGGGTCCTTGCGCGCCAATCCATCAATCCCGGACAGTCGCTTGGGCCGCGCGAAGCGAAGCCCGATTGCGCAAGGATGGGAACGGATGGACGCCATCGCC
>JBEIHY010000212.1:0-3012 GCA_040381035.1 Hyphomonadaceae bacterium | reverse complement strand
TCGCTCGGCGCCCAGCCGTGGTTGAACGACAGAATTCATTCCTATGGTGGGATCACGCTGCACGACGTGATCAATATCGCCCACGCCAAGAAGGCGCTGGAGAAGGGCGCTGACGGCTTGATCGCGGTGTGCGCCGGCGCCGGCGGGCATGCCGGCGCGCTCAGCCCGTTTGCGCTGGTGCAGGAAATCCGCGAGTTTTTCGACGGCCCGCTTTTGCTGTCCGGCTCGATCGCACGCGGCCATGCGGTGCTGGCCGCACAGGCTATGGGCGCAGATCTTGCCTATATCGGCTCGGCCTTCATTGCCACCCAGGAAGCCAATGCCGATGCGCGCTACAAGCAGATGATCGTCGACAGCCGCGCTGAGGATATTGTCTATTCCAATCTGTTCACTGGGGTGCACGGCAATTATCTGCGTCCGTCCATCGTGGCGGCTGGGATGGACCCGGAGAACTTGCCCCAAAGCGATCCTTCGAAAATGAATTTCGGCTCAGGCGGCAATACCGACGCGAAGGCCTGGAAAGACATTTGGGGCTGCGGTCAGGGCATAGGCGCGGTCAAGGAGGTGCTGACCGCGGGTGACATTGTTGACCTTTGGGAACGCGAATATCGCGCAGCGCTTGGTGGATTGCAGGCCGCCCAATCCGCCCGCCACGCCGTCGCCTAGGATAAGGGTTGCAGGAAAAATGCGCTTGAAGACCCGCGCCCATCCGGCTCGAGCTCATTGTCATTTTAAAGCGGATCGGTGAGGCGCTGCCGGCGGTCGATGTCGACGCCGATACGCTGGAGCGATTGGCGCCGCGCTTGAGCCGCATCCGCCGCGAGGTCGAGGGGGCGCCGAAACCGTCCAGCCGGTTAGCGCCGATGCGCTCGACGCCGCCATGGCGCGTGTGACGGCGGCCAGCGCAGGGTTGCGCCGCGCCGCTATCGCTCAGCGGCTGAACTGACGGTTGGTAAGTCCGGGCCCGATTCCCCACCCGCACGGCCCGCCCGTCCGCCCCCGCTGCGAAGGACGCGGTGGGGGGCTGCCGCGCTTTGCGCGGTGGGGGCGTCAGCCGCGCTTTGCGCAGTGGGGGCGTCAGCCGCGCTTTGCGCAGTGGGGGCGTCAGCCGCGCTTTGCGCGGCGGGGGCGTCAGCCGCGCTTTGCGCGGCGGGGGCGTCAGCCGCGCTTTGCGCGGCGGGGTTTTGTGTACCGCGCTTTGCGCGGAGGGCGCTTTTTTGCCGCTGGACAGCGGCGGCCTGGCTCGCTTCATTGCCGTGATGACCGACTTTATCCTCGCCATCGACCAAGGCACCACCTCTACGCGCGCAATCCTGTTTGACCGCGCCTTCATGCCTCGCCACACCGCCCAGATCGAGCTTACCCAGCATTATCCCCAGCCCGGCTGGGTTGAGCATGATGGCGAAGAGATTTGGGCCGCCACTTTGGCCGTTTGCCGCGAGGCGATTGCGGCGGCCGGCGGGGCCGAGAAAATCGCCTGCATCGGCATCACCAATCAGCGCGAAACCACACTGGTTTGGGATCGCGCGACGGGCGCGCCGATCCACAAGGCCATTGTCTGGCAAGACCGGCGCACCAGTGCGGTATGCGCGGGTTTGCGCGGGGCAGGGCATGAAAGCGCCGTGCAGGCGCAAACTGGGCTGCTGTTGGATCCTTATTTTAGCGCCACCAAACTCGCCTGGATCCTCGATCATGTCGCCGGCGCGCGCGCCCGCGCCGGCGACGGCAAGCTCGCTTTCGGCACGGTGGAGAGTTTTCTGATCTGGCGGCTCACCGGCGGGGCGGCACATGTGACGGACGCGACCAATGCCGCGCGCACGCTGCTGCTCGATCTCCACGCCCGCGCCTGGAGTGACAAACTGTGCGGCCTGTTCAGCGTGCCGCGCGCGGTGCTCGGCCGGGTGGCCGATTGCGCGGGCGCACTGGGCGTCACCGATCCGGCTCTGTTTGGCGCCGCGATCCCGATCACCGGCGCTGCCGGTGATCAACAGGCCGCGCTGGTTGGGCATGGATGCCTGACGCCCGGTGAAGCGAAAGCGACCTATGGCACTGGCTGTTTTCTCGTGATGCACGCGGGCGCTGCCGCGCCGACCTCGCGCAACCGGCTGCTCGCCACCATCGGCTATCAAATCCCTGGCGAGACGGCCTATGCGCTCGAAGGCTCGATCTTTTCGGCCGGGGCGACGATCCAATGGCTGAAAGAGGGCCTTGGCGTGATCGCGGCGTCGCGCGACAGTGAAGCGCTCGCCGCCAGCGCGCCAGATAGCGGCGGCGTGCATGTTGTGCCGGCGTTTGCCGGCCTCGGCGCGCCGCAATGGAATGCCGAAGCGCGCGGCGCAATCCTTGGGCTGACGCGCGATTCCACCGCCGCCCATATCGTGCGCGCCGGCCTTGAAGCGATTGCGCATCAAACGGCTGATTTGCTCGATGCGCTGGCCGCAGACGGCGCCCCTGCGCTGAAGACGCTGAAGGTCGATGGCGGGGTCACCGCCAATGGGCTGGCGATGCAAATGCTTGCGGACTTCACCGGCGTGCCGGTGGAGCGGCCGGCGTTTCAGGAGATGACGGCCTTGGGCGCGGCCAAGCTGGCAGCGTTGGGGGCGGGATGGATTGACAGCCTGGCGGCCGCGCCCGCAATGGCCGCGCCGACCGTTTGGCGGCCGCTGATGGCTGAGGTCGAGCGGGTTGCGCGGCGGCAGGCCTGGGCTGCGGCAGTGGCCGGCGTCATTGGGCATGCCGAAGCGCTTGCGTCGACGGCGAAACCGCATTAATCCCCGCGCTCCCCTGTGGGAGCCTGTAGCTCAGCCGGTAGAGCAACTGACTTTTAATCAGTAGGTCCCGGGTTCGAATCCCGGCGGGCTCACCAAGGGAGACAAGGGGTTTTGCGGTCAGCCTCGTGCGCCTGAGGTGCAAAAATCGGCATGTGGCGCCAACATGGCGCCAAATCTTCGCTTTGCCGCTCTGGAATCATTTGCGAAACGCGATGCTTTTTCGGCGGCTGATGCTTGTTTT
>JBEIHY010000211.1:0-3118 GCA_040381035.1 Hyphomonadaceae bacterium | reverse complement strand
GACGCCTTCAAGGCCAAAAATGCCGGCGCGCCATGGCTGAAGGCGATCCAACCGCGATCCTATACCGGCTTGTTTCTGATGTTCAGCACCGCGCAGATCAAAGCGGCGGGGCCGGCCATGGCGCAAGGGCTGCGCTTTGACCATGACCCGCGCCCGGTGATTGAGACCATCGCGCCGCGCCAGCTCTGGCTGCTGGCCGGCGCCGACACGCAGGCGCCGAACGTCCAGACGCAAACCATTCTGCGCGAGATTCAAACGAAACGCGACGATCTGTCCGTCGTCGTGTTCGCCAAAGCGGATCACGGCATGATCGAAGCCACCCAAACCGCCAAAGGCCCGGCCATGGCCTATGCGGCTGGGCTGTTTGACCTGACGCCGGATTGGATCAAGACCAACACGCTGCCGGGGCAGGGCCAATTTCTGATCCGCCCCTGAACCGCACATCTATTCCGGCTTGAAGGTGACGTTCAACTCCGCACGCGTGCCGTCATAGGTCGGCGGCTCGCTGCGCTCCTCGGTGATGATCAGATCGCCCGGCACGCCGCGGGCGATGAGATTGTCGCGCAGCATCGCCAAACGGCGACGATTGAGGGCGCGCGCTTTGCCCGCGCCATCGTCCGGTTTCGGATAATAGCCGGTGATGATGACGCGGGTGAGTTCGCCGGCGCCGACGGCGCTGAGCACGGCGTCAATCTCGCGGGCGGCGTCACTGGGGATGGCGGCGGATTCGGGATCGGGAAAGGAGAGTTTGGCGGCAATGTCGCGGGCGGCGACCATGGACGCCGGGGCTGGTTTGGTCGTTTCAGGTTTGGCCGGTTCGGGTTTGGCCGGTTCGGGTTTGGCCGCTGGCGGCGCGACCGGCGGGGCTTGCGCTTGCGGCTCTGGCGTGCGCGCGCCGCTCAAGACCCGCTGCTCGGCGGCGGCAAGCTCCTCATCGAGGTATTTCAGCGCGCGCTCGGGCGCTTCCCATTCGCCGGCGTCGATCTTGATTTGGCCCATCACCTTGAAGCGCAGAGCCGAATAGAGATCTTCCAGGCTGCTGATCTTGGTGCGCAGGGCCAGGTTCTGCACCGGGTCGAGCGCCGGTTCGAGCGTGACAAAGCGCGATTTGAGTTTGCCAATCCCGTCGCTCAAAGCGGTCGCGCGCTTGAGATCGCGATCGGAAGAGGTCTGGGCAAGCTCCTGGCCCACCGGCCCGAATGGGGAAACGACAAAGCCAATCACCCCCAGCGCCCCGGCAATCGCGGCCGGGATCACCCATTTCGGCCGGCCGGCCTTCGGCTTGGCCGAGACTGGGCTATCGGGCGCTGTTTCCCCGCGTACGCGCCGGCCGATCACCTCGCGCAGCCGCAGCCAAGCGGGGTGTTTGTCGCCGCCGCGCCACTGACTCAAATCTTCGTGGTGGACAAGATTGAACGGCGGAAAAGGCTCGCACGGCTCCAAAAGGCAAGAGACCAGAACCCCGCGCTTGCGCCCCTCGGTGGCTTCTGAGCGCACCCATTCGCTTTCCACGCTGCCGGCCGACCAGCACACCAGCACGCAGCGCGCGGCGCGCAGCTCGCGGGTGATTTCCTCATCGAACGATAATCCGGCATCGAGGCGTGCGTCATACCACACGGAAAAGCCAAGGCCTTGCAGGCTCGCCGCGATCGGTTCGATGCGATCACGGTCGGCGCGCTTGTAGGAAATGAACACATCGGCCATGGAAATCCCCGAGACTCGCCGATGAATTACCGCCATGCCTTCCATGCCGGCAACCATGCCGATGTCACGAAACACACCACACTGTGTCTCGTGCTGGCGGCCATGCTGCGCAAATCCGCGCCGCTCGCGGTGATCGACACGCATGCCGGGGCGGGCATGTATGATCTGGCGGGCGAGGCGGCCCAGCGCAACCCAGAATGGCAGGCCGGGATTGGGCGGCTGCTGGATTGGCCGGATGCGCCAGTGGCGCTGCGGCCCTATCTCGACCTGGTCGCCGCCGCCGGCGCCGGGCGCTATCCGGGGTCGCCGTGGCTGGCCGCGCAGATCCTGCGGCCGCAGGATCGGCTGATCGCGTGCGAACTGCATGGCGAGACTTGTGCGGCCCTGCGCGCGGCCATGGCGGGCCTCGCCGTCCAGATCCATCAGCGCGACGGTTATTCCGCGTTGACCGCCTTAACCCCGCCGCCAGAGCCGCGCGGGCTCGCTCTGATCGATCCGCCGTTTGAGCGCCAAGACGACCTGGCGCGCGGGGCGCAAACGATCATCTCTAGCCTAAGATATTGGCGACATGGAATTTTTGTCTGGTGGCGGCCGCTCAAGATCGCCGCCATGCTCGATCGCGCGGAGGCCGAAATCGCCCAGGCCGCGCCGGGTCTGGAACAGCTGCGGGTTGATCTGGCGATTGCGGCGCCG
This sequence comes from Hyphomonadaceae bacterium, assembly GCA_040381035.1. GTDB lineage: Bacteria > Pseudomonadota > Alphaproteobacteria > Caulobacterales > Aquidulcibacteraceae > REEB506. Next base: position 721 of record JBEIHY010000211.1, on the reverse strand, counting down.
CAGCCGGAGGGCAAGCTGGCCGCTTCCAGCCTGCTCATTCTCAATCCGCCATATGGCCTTGCGGACACGCTGGCGCCGCTGATCGCCGCTTTGGCGGATCGCCTGGCGGTGGGGTCAGGGGGCTTTGGTCGCGTCTTTGCCCGGTGAAGGTTGTTCGATGAAGCCTTTGTCACTGACCGATTTCGCCTTGCGCCCTATGGGTCGTTGCGACATAGTGCGAGCGGGAAACCCGGCATGTTGCCGGCCCCAGGCGGTGAACCGCAGCGTGCGGCGATTTCAATTCCTCAGACTTGGCGAGAAATCCCGTGTGGGCCTGTCGGCCCTCACCCAAAACGCATGGCAAACCTCAATCTGGACTGAAGTGTGATGGCGTTCGACGACGACGATTTCGACAGCGATAGCGAAGACAAGAAAAAGGGCAAGGAGCGCCGCGGTCGGCGTGACGCGGCGGATCCGGCAGCAGAATTTGGCGGCGGGGCTCCTCCGGCTGGTGGTTTTGGCGGCGGCGGCTTTAGTGGCGGCGGCGGCGGTTACGGCGGCGGCGGCGGTTATCGTGGCGGCGGCGGTGGCGGCGGCCCAGGCGGCGGCGGCTACCGTGGCGGCGGCGGCGGCGGATATGGCGGCGGCGGCGGCGGTGGTGACCGCGGCGGCGGCGGCGGATATCGCGGCGGCGGCGGCGGCGGATATGGCGGCGGCGGCGGTGATCGCGGCGGCGGCGGTG
>JBEIHY010000210.1:0-3120 GCA_040381035.1 Hyphomonadaceae bacterium | reverse complement strand
TTGCGCGGCGTGGAACTGCTCTTCGACGGCGTGCCCATTAACAGCGCGGACGGCTTTGGCGACTTCCAAGAATTAGACCCGACCTTTGCGAATTTCATCACCGTCAATCGTGGCGCTAACGCCTTCGCCAGCGGCTCCGCGACGCTCGGCGGCTCTATTGAATTGACAGGCCTCACGGGTCGCAGTGTCGATGAAGCCGGCTTCTTGCGGCTTGATGCCGGCTCGTTCGGCACGCAACGCGTGAATGCGCGCGCTGCTTATGTCGATGATCGGTTTGATCTGCTTGTTGCTGCAACAGGCCAACGCCAGGACGGCTTCCGCCAGAATGCCGAGCAAAGCAACGGCCGTGTCTATGCGCAGGCGGGGTGGCGCTGGAATGATCGCATGGAAACCCGGTTTGGCGTGTTGGGCAATGACGTCAATCAACGCATCCCGGGCGCGCTCACCATTGCGCAGGCAACGACGACGCCGGAGCTTGCCAATACCGGAAATTTCAACTTCGCCTTCGCGCGAGACATCAATTCCTGGCGCGGCTGGACGCGCACAACCATCGACGCCGGCGATTTGGGAGATGTCACCGTCGGCGCCGCCTACACGGATCGCCAACTTTACCATCCGATCAGCGTGGTGATCGATCAACGCGTGACAGATGGATTGCTCTTCGCGCGATGGGACGGCGAGACGCAGGCGCTGGGCGCGCCATTGGAATGGACGCTCGGCGCCCGTTGGCGCGATGCGCGGACAGCGGCGCGCACTTATGCGGCAACGCCTAATCGCTTGGCCGCGCGCGGCGCCCTCACCGCGCATTCCATCCAGTATGCCGGCGGATGGGACGTCTTTGGCGAGGTGCGGGTGAAGCCGATAGACTCCCTCACGCTGCTTGCGGGCCTCAACAGCATCGACACCGATCGCACGGTGCGCAATCTGCGCAATCCTGCCGCCAATGACGGCGAGACGTTCAACCAGATCAGTCCGAAAGTCGGTTTGCTTTGGGAAGCCGCGCCGACGCTTCAGATCTTCGCCAATGTCTCTGGCGTCTACGAGCCGCCAAGTTTTGGTCAATTGACGCAGGGCGGCTTCGTTACCTTCGTGCCGATCAAAGCCCAGGAAGGCACAAGCTATGAGCTCGGCGTGCGCGGACAGGCGGGCCCGGTGCGCTATGAGCTCACCTATTTCGATGCGCGTTTGGAGAACGAGTTCATCTCCTTCCAGGTGAGCCCGCTGATCCCGGCGGCCACCTTTAATGCGCCAAACACCATCCACCGCGGCATTGAAGCAGGCCTCGCTGCGACCATCGCGGAAGACCTGTTCGGCGGTGCGCTCAATGGCCGTGCAGCATGGACCTACAACGATTTCACGTTTGATGGCGATCGCGTCTATGGCGACAATCGCCTGGCCGGCGTGCCGGAAAACACCGTTGTGGCGGAATTGGCGTGGAGTAACGACAAATGGCGCATCGCGCCATCGGTGTTCGTGCAATCCGACACGGTTGTCGATTTCCGTAACACGCTGCGCGCGCCAGGATATACGCTATGGAACCTCAGCGCATCTTTTGATGTGACCGAGACCGCTTCCGTCTTTCTGGAAGGGCGCAATCTGACGGACGAGAAGTTCGTCTCGATGGTGTCCAGCATCGCCAATGCACAGGCGCCGGGCGTCAATCTGTCGATCGCAACGCCGGGCGACGGGGCGGCTGTCTTTGGCGGCATTCGCCTTCGGTTTGGAGCCAGGCCATGAAGGTGCGCATTCTGCATCGGCGTCTGGGATGGGTCGCGGCGATCGTCGCGATCCTTTGGGCCGCGACGGGCTTTCTCCACCCCATTATGAGTTGGACTGCGCCGCGCCCTGCGGTGCAGGCGCCGCCCGTCCAGAGCTTTGCTTTGGACGGGTTGGCGCAGCCTGGCGCTGCGTTTGCAGCAGCTGGGCTGAGCGAAACGACCCTGGCGCGGCTTGTCATCGTGGATGGCGCGCCGTTTTGGTTCGCGGCGAACGGCGCTGCGGCGCGCGTGGTTTTGGATGCCCGCACGGGCGCGCGGGTTGACGGGATTGAACAGCGTCATGCCGAAGGGCTTGCGCGCCACTATGCCGGCCTTCCGCAAGCGCAAATTGTGCATGCACGATTGGTGACGGCGTTCAGTACAGACTATCCAAGTGTCAATCGATTGCTGCCCGCGTGGGAAGTGCGCCTTGCAACGCCGGACGGTCTGACGGTCTATGTGGATACCGGCTTGGATCGGCTTGCGGCCGTCACGAACGACCAGCGGCGCGTGCTGCTCAGCATTTTTCAGAACGTGCATACGCTGAAGTTTTTGGAGCCGGTGGAACCGCTTCGGATTGCTATCATCTTTGTGCTGATTTCAACCGTCATGGCGACCACAGCGATTGGCGCCACGATGCTCTGGCGCGCCCGCGGCAAGGGGCTTTTCCGCATTCACACGCTTTTTGCGTGGGTCGCATTGCCGCTCGTAACGATGTTCACGCTGTCGGGGCTGTTGCACCTGTTTACAACATCAAGCCTGACTGCCCCGGCGCCACCGCAAGCGATGCAGTTCCGCGTCGCTGATTTACCTGAAACGCCGCGGGCGGAGGCGGGCATTCTGGTGAACGACCTCACCGCAACACAAGGCGCCAATGCGACGCCGCTCTGGCGCTTGCAGATCGAAGAGACCGGTTACTATTTCGGCGTCGAACCGCCGGATACGGACGAAGCCCGCGCCCGCGTGATCGCGCAAGCGCCGCTAGACAGCGACGTGGCGCTTGTGACGCGCTTTGGCGATGGATACGGCTTCATCAACAAGCGCCTGCCGGCGTGGCGGGTGGATGCGCCAAACGGGCCCGTGTTTGTGGATGTCCGTGAAGGCCTAATCGCCGCGGCGCCTCAGGAAACATGGCTCACGCGCCTGGAAGGCTGGACGTTCGACAATCTCCACAAATGGGAGTTCCTCAACCCCCTCGGCCGCCGTAATCGCGACTACGCGACGATGGCCGCGACGGCGATCATCATCTTGACAAGCCTCTTCGGCTTTTTGCTTCTGCGGCGCATGCGACGAAAGTCGAAAAGCGCCGGTCTGTCACACAACTAACAGACGAACGTGATTGTTTCCGGCTTCCAATTGGTCA
>JBEIHY010000209.1:0-3142 GCA_040381035.1 Hyphomonadaceae bacterium | reverse complement strand
TTTCGGGGATGGAGGACTTCACCGAAATGTCGCTGTGGGGCCGCGAGCGACTGGCCTTCCTGCGGCGCTTTCTGCCGTTCGAGCGCGGCGTGCCTTCGCATGATGCGCTGAACGACATCGGCAATGGCCTCGACGGCGAGCGGTTCAAAGCGTGCTTCACCTCCTGGGTGGAAACGCTCAGGGATGACGATCCCGAGATCGTCGCGATCGACGCCAAGACCTCGCGTCGCACCCATGCACGGGCCAAGGGCGTCGGCCCGTTGCATCTGGTCTCGGCATCGGCAAGCCGCCAGCGCCTCGTGCTTTGGCAGGAGGCGACGGGGGAAAAGTTCAACGCGATCAGCGCAATTCCGCTGCTGGTGCGGCGCCTCGAACTGAAAGGCGCCCTTGTCACCATCGACGCCATGGGGGGCCAGATCGACATCGCAGCAACCATCCTCGATCGTGGCGGCGACTACCTGTTCGCGCTCAAGGGCAACCGGCCGGACCTGCTCGGCGAGGTCGAAGCCTTCTTCGCCGCCCCCGGCAATGCCGGCGACTGCGACCGCGCCGAGACGACCGACGGCGATCATGGCCGCATCGAACAACGCGTCTGCCTTGTCTCCCAAGCGGTCGACTGGCTGCGATCAGATCGTCGCTGCGCCGGCGCGCACGATTTACTCGGCCTCGCCTGCATCGCCCGCATGCGCTCAACCACCGAGCGCGACGGCAAAACCCTGTCCGAAACCCGCTACGACATGTCTTCCGCCCGGCTTGACGCCAAGACGATGGCGCTTGCCACCCACAGCCCTTGGGGCGTCGAGAACCGCCTGCACTGGGTGCTCGACGTCGTCTTTCATGACGACCTTTCGCGCCTGCGAACCGGGTTCGGCCCGCACAACATGGCCATCGTCCGGCGCATGGCGATGAACATGCCGCGCCACCCCAAGGACAAGCACAGCCTCAAGAACCGGCGAAAACTCGCATGCCTCAACGAGGATTACCGCGAAAGCCTCGTCCGCCACAGGCCAGCGTTAACCTGAGGCGATTCCCCCGGATTAGGCTCAATCGCCACTTGCCGGCCGGGCCCCAGCCGTGCTACCAGCCGCGCCCTTAACGGGATCGCCCGGCCAACGCCATTGCCGCGGCGGTCCACCAAGCTTGCGCTGCCTTCGGGCGGGGCGTCAAGGAGAGCAAAATGGCCAAACAGAAGCTCAAGACCAAGAGCGGCGTGAAAAAGCGCTTCAAGCTCACGGCCACCGGCAAAGTGAAATGCGGCGTCGCCGGCAAGCGCCACCGTCTCATCGGCCACAACGGCAAATATATCCGTCAGAACCGCGGCACGACTGTCCTGGCCAAGCCAGACGCCGATCGCGTGAAGCTGTGGATTCCGTACGGTCTGGATTGAGGGGATAGAACATGGCCCGGGTTAAAGGGGGCGTCACTGCGCGCGCCCGTCACAAGAAGATTTTGGCTGAAGCGGCCGGCTATTTTGGCCGCCGCAAGAACACCTTCCGCGCGGCCAATGCCGCCGTCGAGAAGGCCGGCATTTATGCCTATATCGGCCGCAAGCAGAAGAAGCGGAATTTCCGCGCCCTGTGGATTCAGCGGATCAATGCTGCGGTGCGTGAAGAGGGGATGGTCTATTCGCGTTTCATCGACGGCTTGAGCAAGGCCGGCATCGTGCTCGACCGCAAAGCCATGGCCGACCTCGCCATGAACCAGCCGGAAGCGTTCAAGACGCTGATCGGCAAAGCCAAGCAAGCCTTGGCGTAAGGACCACACCCATGGCGATGAAATCCAACCGCAAGGGCCACAACCACGCCCCGAAGCGCCGCAAGGCGAAAACCGGCGGCTACCCCAAAGGCGCCACTAAAGGCGCTGTCCGCGCCCGCAAGGCGATTGGGACGGGCAAGGCTTAACGGTCTCCCCAACAGTCGATCATTCGGTAACGGCCCCGGATTGCGTTGCACGCAGGCCGGGGCTGTTTGCTTTAGGCCCGGTCTGAGGTGACCACGACACGCTCGATTCTGCGGTCCGGGATGAACCAGACGACGGCAACGAGTGCATAGATCGTCCAGCTGATCCAAGGTTGGAAAAACGCCGCCGCAATCGCTGTGCAATAGGCGGCCAGCGACAGCCAACCCTTCCAGTCTTGCCCCACCGCTTGCGCCAGGCTGTGCTCGGTCCCGTGCAGGCGGATAATGGCGTCTTGCAGCAGCCGATAGGCGACGCCCGGCATCAGCAGCGTGAAACCATAAAGCGCTGTCGGCGCGGCGGCGCCATGAGTCTCGTCCATCCAGGATGTTGAAAACGGCACCAAAGACAACCAAAGCAGCAAGTGCATATTGGCCACAGCACCGGCCCGTTCACGCGCTCGACCGTGTGCAGCATGTGATGGTGGTTGTTCCAATAGATCGCGACATAAACAAAACTGAGCACGTAGCTGAAGAAAATCGGCGCCATATCTTTCAGCGCGGCAAAGCTTAGCTCTTGCGGCGGACGCAGCTCCAGCACCATGATGGTGATGATGATGGCAATCACGCCGTCGCTGAACGCCAGTAATCGTTCCTTGCCCATGTGTGATCCGTCACCGCGCCAATGGCGGAAGGGCGGGCCAGACGGCGTTGGCGTGTCAAACCGATCCGCGTGTTTGCGATTTTCCTTTATGGCGCGCGATTCATCGAATGGCTTTCGTTTTGAAGCATCACAGTGGAGGTGAGAGCAACCTAGTGTAGCGCATCTAACGTTTGGTACCCGTTTGAGCCAAAGCGCGCGACCAAACGTTAGATGCATCAGCTACACTAGAGCTTGGATTTTTCTAGTGTTCCTTATGATTCTGACATTTGCTCGGCGTCTGTGGCAAGCGCTAGCAAATGTCAGAACCGGAACACTCGTGACGACCGCGAAGGCCGATTGCCGCGCACGCAACGTCGCTCTGGTAAACAACGGATGAGGGATCAAGAGATCGGGCGCGTTGGCGTTCTTTTTTGGCATTGGCGCAATCGTGTGGCGCTGCAAAGCTAGTGTAGCGCATCTAACGTTTGGTACCCGTTTGAGCCAAAGCGCGCGACCAAACGTTAGATGCATCAGCTACACTAGAGCTTGGATTTTTCTAGTGTTCCTTATGGTTCTGACATTTGCTCGGCGTCTGTGGCAAGCG
>JBEIHY010000208.1:0-3146 GCA_040381035.1 Hyphomonadaceae bacterium | reverse complement strand
TCACCCGGCGATACATGTCACTGGAAAGTCTCGCCAGGATCGTCGATAACCCTGTTCTCAGTCTGCCCGGCGTGGGCAACTGAAACCATCACCGCAGCCGAGACGGCGTGCACGAATTACACCACGTGATGGGACGCTACCGCATTGAGATCGTTATTTTATTTTCGGGCCCTTCTGGCGATATCCGGCGACTCAAAACAGCAAACCCCGTAAAAACCCCGTAAATGTAGTCTGCGGCGAAGCGCAAGTGCGCAGATTCAGCCCAAAAAGCGTGGTGCTCTCCCGTGGGACGAAAAATGAACGAAAGAAGAACGGATTTCGGCGGATTTTGACGCATCTCACCGAGGTGCGGACTGTGGATAAATTGCTGGGGCTGGATCACCAGCGCTCGCCAGCCAGCCCCGGCGGTCACCTTCCGCCCCAAAACCCGTATTCCCGATCAGACGGACCTGCGTTCCGGATTGGACGGACTTTCATTCCGGATTAGACGGCGTTACATTCCGTATCGGACGAAAGGAGCCGCCGGACCGGCGCCCCCGGATCTACGGAAACTGCCCGCGCCATGGCTGAGCCCACCGCACCGAAAGCCCCAAGCGCCCCGCTGGCGCCCCGTCACGTTGAACCCCGCATTCGGGCGGCTCTGGCGGATACGCGCGTGGTCGCCATCGTCGGGCCGCGGCAGTCCGGCAAGACTACTCTGGCCCGCCGGATCGGTGGCGCGGGGCGGCCCTATTTCACCCTCGATGACGACGATGTCCGCGCCGCCGCGCAATCCGATCCCGCCGGCTTTGTGCGCGGTCTCGATCAAGCCGTGATCGACGAGGTGCAGCGCGCGCCGGGACTGTTGCTGGCGATCAAGCGATCGGTCGATGCCGACAATCGCCCTGGCCGATTTCTGATCACCGGATCGGCGGACCTGTTTTCCGGCGCCATCGCGCCGGATTCGCTTGCTGGGCGTGTCGAGACGATTGAGCTTCTTCCGCTCTCCCAGGCCGAAATCGCCCGGCGGCCCGCCCCACACTTCCTGCGCGACATATTCGCGGGGAAAATCTCCGCCGGCGCGACGTTCAAGCCGGGTGACACGCTTGGACGCGTTCTCGAGGGCGGCTTTCCGGAAGCCCTCGCCAGAAGCGCCCCCGCGCGCCGGCGCGCCTGGCTGCTGAACTACGCCCAATCCCTTTCGTCCCGCGACGTTCTCGACATCGCGGAGGTGACAAAGGCCGGGATGATGCGCGGCCTGATCGACCACGCCGCCGTCATGACCGGCCAATTGCTCAATCTCTCCGACTTGGGCCAAAGGGTTGGTGTTGACGCCAAGACCATCGATCGCTGGCTGACGCTGCTTGAGCACGTCTTTCTCTTGGCGCGTTTGCGCCCGTGGCATCGCAACGACATCAAGCGGCTCGTCAAAACTCCAAAGCTGCAGATGATCGATTCCGGGCTGCTGGCGGCCTTGCGTGACATCGATGCCGACGCGATCAAGCGCGATCGCGCCTTGCTCGGCCCGCTGCTGGAATGCTTCGTCTACGGCGAATTGCGCAAGGCCAGCGCTTTGATCGAAGACCGCGTCCGCATCAGCCACTATCGCGATAAGGACCAGGTCGAGGTCGATTTCGTTCTTGAACAGGGCCTGCGGAAAATCGTCGGCGTCGAAGTCAAAGCCTCGGCCACAGTGAAATTGGAAGACTTCCGTGGCCTGCAACGCCTGCGCGACGCGGCCGGCGACGCCTTCAAAATGGGCGTCGTGCTCCATGATGGCGAACAGATCGTCCCGTTCGGCGATCGGCTTTATGCGGCGCCGCTGGCGTGCTTGTGGGATTGAGCGAGCGCGCCTCGCCATTGTTTGAGCGGATCATCGCGGTTGTATGTTCTGTTGCTGAAACGGTGGGCTCACCGCTCAAGGCTCTTCGCGTTTTTCGTTGCGCTGGTCGAAAAAAGCTTGCCGCGCTCGAGGCGGCAGCGCGCCACTTCGCTGATCCTCGAAACTTCGGTACAATCCCCCATGCGCCTATGGATCCTTTCCGACCTGCACATCGAATCCTGCCGCTGGGATCTGCCGGACCCGCGCCCGGATTATGACGTGCTGATCGCCGCCGGCGACATTCACAATCCAGCAAGCGCTGGCGTGAAGTGGCTCGCTGAGCGTGCCGCCGGCAAGCCGGTGATCTATGTGCCCGGCAATCACGAATGGTATGGGCAGTTTCGCGCGCATCCGATCGAGATCGAGCTTCCCCGGGCGCGGGCCGCCGCCAAGGCGCTCGGCGTTCACTTCCTAATGAACGACAGCATTGCCATCAACGGTGTGCGCTTCATCGGCGCGACGCTGTGGACCGACTATGCCCTCAATGGTGCGCCGCGCTCGGCGATGGCGTGGGCGGAAGTCTCCATCAATGATCACCGGATGATTTTTCCCACCAGCACTGGCCCAGCCTTCACGCCGGATGATGCGCTGGCGCAACATCAACAAGACAAAGCGTTTGTCGAACAAGCCTTGGCCGAGCGCTTCAACGGCCCGACCGTGGTGATCACCCACCATATGCCCCACACACGCTCGATCCACGCGAAATATGAAGGCAATTCGCTCAACCCGTCTTTCTGCTCTGATCTATCGGACTTGGTCGAAAATTCCGGCGCTGCGTTGTGGGTTCACGGCCACACGCATACGAGCTGTGATTATCCAGCAGGCGGCACGCGCGTGGTGTGCAACCCGAAAGGCTACGGCCCGCGAAGCCCGGGCGCGCCGGTCGAAAATGCGGACTTCGACGCGCACTTCGTGGTGAGCGTCTGACAGGCGTCGCGGCCGGCGACGCCTTCACAATGGGCCTCGTGCTCCACGATGGCGAACAGATCGTCCCGTTCGGCGATCGGCTTTATGCGGTGCCGCTGGCGTGCTTGTGGAATTGAAAGGCGCTCGAATGCCGATGTTCCAGAGAATTATTGAACCTCGACGGGTTTTTTAGCGGTCCCGTCGCGAGTGTGGTTGAAAAAGGCTCGGGCACTTTCCAGCATGGCTGTTTAGCGCTTGTTATGCGGCGAGCGCAACGGGGTGAGCGATGGGTTGCGCCAGCGTCTCCCACCCATCAATGCGCCGCATCGTGATTTGCCCTGAAGCGACAAGCGCCCAGAACAGCATCGCCGCTGTTTCG
>JBEIHY010000207.1:0-3155 GCA_040381035.1 Hyphomonadaceae bacterium | reverse complement strand
CTCGCCCGATAAGCCCTACGGAGCAACAGCCAGCAAAAGTGCGTAGCGGTTTTGCGTCCGGCCGTGCGACCACAAAAAGGGGCGCGCAGAAAAAGCGGGAGCCGTTTTACCGCGGCGCGCCCAACAAGGCCCCCCTTCTGGCGGCCCGAAAAGTGGGGACCGGTTTTCGAACAAGCCGCCAGAACACTCAAGCGAGCAACAGCCCGCAAGAGGGCGAAGCGATTTTGCGTCCGGCTGTGCGACCGCGAAAGGGTGGGCGGGAAACGCCAAGGCTGCACCGCTACATCGCAGAAACAGCGCCGGCGAGCCCGAATTCCCGGCCCTTGAACAGGATGGCAGCGCCTGTTTCCTGCGCCAGCGCGAACACAAAGCAATCGCCAAAGTTCAGTTGCGCGGGGTGGCCCGTGCCCTTGCCAAAGTCGCGATAAGCCTCGCTGGAAAGCTCAACATCAGCTGCATCACGTCGCGCCCGCCGGCGCGCTCGGAGAACGTCGTCGACCACTCGTCGAGCAGCGCGCGGAGATCCTCCCGCGTTGTCAGCGCTTCACCGCCGGATGTCTCCATGTCGATACGTTCGCGCCGCGCCACATAGTCAAGCGTTCGCCCTGCCTCGCCCCGCCCCTTCCGGTAGCCGATCACCTTCACCGCCGCCTGTCGCGCCCCACTAGCGGCGCGCAAACGCTGGGCTCGTCCGCCCGCGCCTGTGCCCCAAACGGCGCAGCTGGCCGTATCGCTGCGCTGCGCGGCGGACGCGACTGATCTGGCCGCGTTTTGACGTGTGCGCCACCGCGATAGCCGCGCGGCAGGTCGAGTTCGATGGCGCCCCAGATGGCGGCGGCGCTGTTGCTCGCGCCGATCATGACGCCCCGGACGCAGCCGCCGGCCGCGCCCTACGGCCGCGTCGTGCGTGCGCCGTAACGAGGTTGCGGTGGGCGCGAGCGGCGTCGTCAACCCGCCGCACCAGTTCGTCGAACACCACCACGAAGTGATCCGCTTCCACCTCTCGCCCCTCGTTCAACGCGCGGGCAATCTGATTGAGGTTGCGGCCGACAGCGGCCAGCTCGCCGGCGGCGCGGTGCACGGCGACAGCTTCCTGCGCCAACAACGCCGGACCGGCGCGCGCAGCTCCCAGCGCACCTGCGCGCATGAGCGCGCCACATGAGACGCCAAGCTCCTCCGCCGCCGCAATGATCTCGGCCCGCTCAGCGGGCGTGACTCGTACGCCCATCGTTTGCGCCGTCTCATTGGCGCGCCGCGGTCGGCCCGCCCGCGGCGAAGATCGCTCCGGTCCTGACGTCTCGAACGGATTCATCGCAATCCCCTGCGCTCGCGAGCGCTCTCCACTTGTTCGCCGGCGAAGCCGGCGCCCACGCGTCCGGAACGGGCGCGGCATTTCGTGCAACGGAATGCGTATCCTGCCTCGCAGGTTTCGGCTTTGACTCACTGCCGAATGTTTCCGCACAGGTTCGCGTCTGGGATGAATCTGAAAGGCCAACAGTCTTGATGCGCGAAGGGCGACACGAAGTGTTTCGGGAACGATTTGCGCTTAGCCGCGATGGTGGTCCGTTCGTATTGTGCCTGTTGTGTCCCCAGGTTGCCGATCGGCGCGGCGCCGACACCCGTCCCGGAGATCAGCCGGCGAGGAGCGCGGCGAAGGCGGTCTCACTCAGGGTGAAAGGGTTCACGACCCGCATGCCGTCAAGGACCAAGCCGTCCTGAAGGTCCTCAGAAACTAGCAACGTCGCGCCCGCCGCTCGCGCCGCAGTCCAAATCACCGCATCCCAGATTTGGAGGTTGTGCGCCGCCGCGAGTTTGATGGCGCTCCGTGCGACTGCGGTCGTGGTTGGCGCGGTCTCAAATACCATCGACCATGCATCGACTTTCTCGATCGCGCTGGGAAGGCTTTGCATCCGCCGCCGCCGCACCACGGCGATGAATTCCAGCATCGCCTGGACGGCGATCACGCCCCGCGCCGCCGACGCCGCGATGACGCGTTGGGCCGTGACGCCCTTGACCGTTTCCGGCTCCAGCTCGGCGTAGACGAGAATGTTGCTGTCCAGGGTCGCACGCACGGTCACAGCGGCGCGTCGCCGTACTTGTCGTCCTCGGAGATCTTGCCGACGCGATAACCCGTCTCAGGCGTCGCCCGCATCAACGCCACCATATGATCGTAGGCGGCGCGCCATGCAGGATCGTCGCGGGGATCATCCGCGCGGGGGCGCAACTCGGCGACCGTCTGGCCGTTCTTGGTGATGAGCACGGTTTCGCCCTTCTCCACCTCGGCAAGAACCTTGGAGAAGTTCTGGTTGACGTCGCGAACGGTCATGGTGATCATTGTTCTACCGTAGCACAAAGTAGCTCAAATGCAAACGCGAGATTGCCTGTCGAGCAGGGCGGAATCCTGAATCGCTAACGCAACCTTAACCGACACCGATTCGACCGGAGGAGATCCGGGAGGGTGCGATGGCTTTGGGTTTTTTGAGTGAGATGAAAGCGGTTCCCGACCATCGGGTGGCCGGCATGGTCACATATCCTTTGGACGAGATCTTGTTGGCGACGCTGGTGAGCGTGATTTGCGGGGCCAATGATTGGGAGCGGGTGGAGGATTATGCCTGTGAGAGCCTGGATTGGCTGCGGCGCTATTTGCCCTTTGCTGCCGGCGTGCCGAGCGCCCAGACCTTTCGCAAAGTGTTCCGCCTGATCGATCCCGAGGCGTTGGAGCGGGGGTTTGCGGCGTGGGCGGCGTCCTTGCAGCAGCGCGCCGAAGGGCAAGGCGGCGCCCATGTCGTCGCCATCGACGCCAAGACCGTGCGCGGGTCCAAGACCGCCCCCGATGGGACAGGCGCCATCCACCTCGTCTCGGCCTACGCCAGAGAAGCGGGCCTCGTCCTCGCCCAGCGCGCCGTCGATGCGAAGTCCAATGAAATTACAGCCATTCCAGCGCTCTTGGACATGCGCGCGCTCGACGGCGCGATCGTCTCGATCGACGCGATGGGGACCCAGACCGAGATCGCCAGGGCCATCCGCGGCAAGCGCGCCGAATATGTGCTGGCGCTGAAAAGCAATCAGACGAACCTGCATGAAGACGCCCGGCTCTTCTTCGCCGATCCGGACCTGTGCGCTGACCTTGCCGCCCATGCCGAGCCCGCCATAGG
>JBEIHY010000206.1:0-3166 GCA_040381035.1 Hyphomonadaceae bacterium | reverse complement strand
CGCTGACAGGTTATTGGCAGGCGCCGGTTATGGCCCACCCGGCGGGTCTGTCCGGCAGCGCGTCAACCTTCGCGATCGCCGCTCAGCGGCGCCGATGATGGCACGCTCTTCCTGGCCACCAGCGGCGTCGCCATAAACCCGCTGCGGCTGGCCGAGATCGTGCGCTTCCACATTGACGCCGCCGGCATCGGCAAGCGCGGGGCCTGCCATCTCTTCCGCCACACCATGGCGACGCTGATGCTGGAGAACGTCGCCGACATCCGCTTCATCCAGGCCATGCTCGGCCATGCCGAACTCTCCACGACCGAGATTTACACCCAGGTCTCGATCAAGGCCCTGAAGGCTATCCACAGCGCCACCCATCCGGCCAGGGCGCAGGAGGCGGGGGCGGCTCCAGACCAGGCAAGGGGCGCCGCAAGCGCCCTCCCGGAGCGGCTGGACCGGGAGGGCGCGGAAGAGGGATGAGCCGTCGCGGCAAGGCTGCTATCGTCCCCATCAAAGAAGGATCCCGCCATGGCCCATATCATGGATGCAGACGACATCGACGCCAATGCCATCGACACTTTGGCTGAAGACCTCGCCAAGCTCACCGGCGAAACCAAAGCGCAAGCGACCGCGAAGGCGCTGGCGCAGCGCCTGACACGCGAGCGCGCTGCACGGAACGACCTGACTGAAAGGCTAGCGGCGCTGACGGCGCGGCTGCGCGTGAACTACGATACGCGCCCCGTCACCAAGGCGGAATGGGATTGGGCCAGCGGCGACGAAGACTAAGCCATGCTGGTTATCGACACCTCGGCCTTGGTGGCCATCATGCTCAATGAGCCCGGTTGGCGCGCTCTTTCAGACCGTATCCGAGACGAAGCGCCAGGTGAGCGCGTGATGTCTGCGGCCAACTATGTGGAACTTGGAACGGTTATCGCCGGAAGGCGCGTGTCGGACCCGTTAGGGGCTATTGCGGGAGTGCGCCTGGTCCTTTCGGAAGCCGATATCTGTATTGTGGCGGTAGACGAAGCGCTCGCGCAGATCGCTCTTGAGGCGCGCATCCGCTTTAGCAAAGGCTTCAGCACGTTGGCCAAGCTGAACTTTGGCGATAGCATGGCCTCCGCCTTGGCCAAGAGCTTGAAGGCGCCGCTGATGTTTGTCGAAAATGATTTTGCCGCCACTGACATCTCGCCAGCGATCTGAGCATGGATGATCGCGATGTGATCCATGTGTCTGAACGTCTGGCGGCGGAACTGGCCGCGGAAGCCGCCCGTGCAGGCGTAAGCAAGGAGGCGCTCGCAGGAGAAGCGATCGTCCGCCATCTGGAAGCGCGCAAGGCGCTTGCGCATTTCGCAGCCCTCCAGGCAGGCGCTGATTTGACACTCTTGGATCGCGTGCTGTCAGCCACGGATGGGGATCGGCCTGCCGATGACGATCGCATCCCCGCGCGCAAGTCTCGAACAAGGCGCTGAAGGCCATCCACAGCGCTACCCATCCCGCCAAGCTGCCGGCGCTGAAGGCCCGCGCCGCTGTGGCCGGCGATCCCCCGCAAGACCCACCGAAGACGCCGCCATCACCGCCTTGTTTGCCGCGCTCGATCGCGAGGCCGATGACGGGGGCGTGAGATGAAGAAGGCGTGACCGGGGAGGTGAATCGCCCTGTTGCCGAAATGGAAGCTGGCGACGTGTGGACATGGACCGCGCTGGACGCGGATTCAAAGCTGATGATCGCCTATTTCGTGAGGGATCGCAGCCAAGACAGCGCCGACATTCTCGCCGATGACCTGCGCCAGCGCGTTTCAACCGAGTGCGCGCAAATCACCACGGATGGCTATTTTGCCTATCCTGACGCGATTGATGGCGCCTTCGGCAAGACCGTGGACTATGCCCAGCTTGTGAAGTCATACGGGACCGAGCCGGGTGCGCCCGCAGGGCGCTATTCCCCGCCCGTCTGCACTGGCGCCAAGCCAACCGTCATCACTGGAAAGCCTGATCCGAAGCACGTTTCCACGTCCTATGTGAAGCGCGCGAACCTTTCGATCCGTATGCAGAGCCGGCGGTTCACGCGGCTTACCAACGCCTTCTCCAAGAAATTTCAGAACCATATCCACGCGCTGGCGCTCTATTTCGCGTCTTACAACTTCGCCCGCATCCACAAGACCTTGAACATGACCCCGGCCATGGCGGCGGCCCGGCCGTCGCCGCCGGCAAGCAGAAAATCGTCTCCTCGCCGCTTGTTTGTCCGCCGCGCAGCGCGCGTCGGCGCTGGAAGGCGGGCCCCACCATTTTCGGCGTGCCCGCGCCGCCTGAAGGGCCGGGCTCAGGGTGCGCCGCCGCGGGCGCGAACGCCCCGCCGCCCCGGGTGCAACCGGGAACGCCAACGGAGCCCCTCCCATGACCAACCGCATCACTCTCCTCGCCAAGCTGCTCGACGCGCCAAAGGTCCGCAGCCGGGAAAGCCGTAACGGCACGGTCGAAACCGTCTCACTCTGGATCGAAGTCAGCGACGGCGAGCGCAAGGACCGCTTCACTGTCGACGTCGGCTGCCCGAAAGCCTCCACCGTCGCCAGGGCCTTGCCGAAGGGGGCGCTTGTCGAGGCGACCGGCGCTCTGCGTCACGACCGCTGGAAGGACAAGGAGATCGGCCGCTGGGTCGGCAAGGTCTACATCTCGGTAGAGCCCGGGCAGGGGACGATCCGCTCCAAGGGCATGGCCCCCGGCGCTGAGGCCGACGCCGACCGGGTTGCCGAAGCTGTATAAACCGCAGACACCCCGTTGGCCCACGCTGGCGGGGTGTCAATTTAGCCTCGACAGGCCAGGGCCAAATCCTAAATCCTTAAGCCGTGAGGATCTGTGACCGGAATTCCGGGTTCATGGCGGCTTTGGCGCGTTTGCGGCCGATGGAGAGTTTGGAAGGTTCGCGTTTGAGGAGGTTGAGCGCGGCCTTGCGGATGAGAGCGAGACCTTTGGCGGAACGGTCTTTTCGGGTGCGGCAGCGGTCCTCGTCGAAGGCGACGTCGAGGACCCAATGCAGGTTGTTCTCGATGGCCCAATGGGCGCGCACGGCGGCGAGGAGCAGGGCCGGATCGGGCGCGAGGGAGGAGATGTAGAGCCGCGTTTCGCAGGTCTCGCGGCCGGTTTTCTTGTCGATCCGACGCGCCTTGATCTCGACCACGGACTTCAGG
>JBEIHY010000205.1:0-3188 GCA_040381035.1 Hyphomonadaceae bacterium | reverse complement strand
CCTTGTCCGCCAGTTATTGGTATGTTCCCATCCGCGGTTGTTCGCGGCAGGTTGATAAAACCCACTGAATTCAGATATTTCGCTTCTTCCCCTGTCCGGGGACGGTCGTTGACGACCGTTTCCGACCACGCCCAAAATTGTAGGAAAGTTGTGGGATTCGACGGACACTTTTTGGGCTGTTTGGCCCGCTTGGCACAGGGAAAGGGCAGGCAATGATCACAGATGCGCAAATCCGCCAGCTCGAAGTGACCGGCAAGCATCGATCGGGCGACGGGCTCTATCTGGAAATCCACGCCCGGCGGTCCGGCGGCGTCACGAAGAGCTGGACGGTGCGCTACGCGGTGGGCGCGGGAAAGTACCGATGGAAAGGGCTTGGCCGCTACCCAGAGGTATCGCTTGCGCGGGCAAAGGCGATGGCGGCGGAGATACGTGAATCGGCCCGTTCTGGCCGCGACCCATTGGCCGAGCGTGATGCGCGGCGCGCAGAAGCGGCACAGGCGACGGCAAGCCGAATGACTTTTCGAAAAGCGACCGAGGGTTATCTGGCGGCGCACGAGTCGCAGTGGCGCAACGACAAGCATCGCTCCCAGTGGCGCAATACGCTGGAGACTTACGCTTTTCCAGTGATCGGCGAGACCCCGGTCGCCGACATTGATAGCGCGGCGATTACGGCCATTCTTGATCCGATCTGGTTGCGGGTTCCCGAAACGGCCAGTCGGATTAGGGGGCGATTGGAAAACATCCTGGATTGGGCCGCTGTGCGAGGTTTGCGGCAAGGTGAAAACCCGGCGCGGTGGAAAGGAAAGCTGGCAATGGCTTACCCTTCCAAGAACAAGGTCCGCACGGTCAGGCACCATTGCGCGGCGTCCGTCGAAGAGGCGCCGGCGCTATGGGGCGCTTTAAGCTCACGCAAAGGGGCCGGCACAGACGCTTTGCGCTTCTTGATCCTGACCGCCGCGCGCAGCGGTGAGGTGCGCTTGGCCCGGTGGTCTGAGATTGACTCCAAGAAGGGCATTTGGACAATCCCTGCCGAACGTATGAAGGCCAAGCGCCCGCACCGCGTGCCCCTGACGCAGGAGGCGTTGTCTATCCTGCAGCATCGATCGACTATGTTTGGCGGCGCGCCGGACGGGCTTGTATTCGCTTCCGATCAGATTGCGGGCGCCGCGTTAAGCGACATGACCCTAAAGGCGGTGCTCAGACGGATTGGGCGGGGCGAACTGACAGTACACGGGTTTCGCTCGACCTTTCGCGATTGGTGCGGCGACCGAACCCATTATCCGCGCGAACTTGCAGAAGAGGCGCTGGCGCATGTCGTCGGCAGCGCAACCGAGCGCGCGTATCGCCGCAGCGATGGGTTGGAGAAGCGCCGCCCGATCATGGCTGACTGGGCCGCCTTTCTGACCGGGGCCACTTCTGAAGAATGATTGGGCGCTACTCGCTCAGTTGCGCGCGCCACCAGGCCAGTTGGCTGAGGAAATAGTGATAGCTGCCGCCGATCTTGATCCAGGGCGGACTGTTGGGTTTGGTCCGAACGCTTTCCAGCCAAGCGGTGCTTTTTCCAAGCAGCCGCGCGGCCCTGGCGGCATTGAGCGGGGGTTCGTCGGGAAGGGGCGTCCGCGCCCGCCGGCCTTGAAATCCAGGCCAACGTGTCGGGCGCGGCTGCGCAACCGGTTGCGGCGGCGGGGCGTCAAAACAAAACGACAGCTGGCCCGGCAAAACCGGTGACGGCTTTGGGTCCTTCGATCGCCGATCTCCGCGTCGCATCGTCCATCCTCGCTGCAGTCAGGATGGCGCGAACCGCAGGCGCCGCCAGGGCCTGCACGCCCGGGGCGAGCGATGCGGGGCGTATGTTTTCTAAAAAGAGAGAAAATCTGGGAAAAGTTCGGGGTTTTTAGGGGATTTTGAATGCGTGCGGACGGGCGCGGCCGATCCACAATGATGGTCCGAACACGGAGTAACATCATGCCTATGCTCGAACTCAAGTCCGATCAGCCCGCCTTCATCCGCGTGCGTACAGCGCTCGCCCGTTATGGTGTCGGCCGCACCAGGCTCTATGCTTTGATCGCAACGGGGGCGGTGCGCGCCGTCAAGCTTGGCCAGTCGACCTTGATTGATGTCGCGGCGGCGGATGCCTTTTTCCGCGACCTGCCCCAAATCCATGACCGCGCCGCCCGCTAGAAAGCGCGCACCGCCGCAGGCCTCACTCGCGGTCGCGGTCCCGGTCCCGGTCCCGGTCTAGGCTCTTGTCGCGGGCCGGGTTGCGATCAAGATCTCGATCTTGCGCGCCTGAGGCCTGCTTTGGCGCAGGATCGCGATCCTTGCTGGGGGCGCTGGCTGTGGTCGGCTTGTCGCTGGCAGGTTCGCGTCGTGGCGCGGGCGTTTGTGGTCGCGCGCCGTCGCGTCGGCGCACCATGTCGCCTCTGGCCTGATCCAGCGGTTCGCGCGCGAGCCGCTCCTTGCTGCGGGCGGCGGCGCGTCCTTCTCGACCTGCGGCGTAGGTGCGCGCGATTGCTTCAGCCTCATGCGGCCCGGATAACGCACCGGCTGCATCCTTAGTGCGCGCTTCAACGATCGCCGCCATGATTTCGCGCCGGCTTTGCGGATCGGGCAGTGCGGCGGCGCGGGCAAGCGCCAGCTCGGCAAGGTCAAGCAGACGTCCGCGCGCTTGCGTGGGCGCATTGCGCGCCTCCGCGATCAGCGCCCAACTCAAGCCCTGCAAAGCGGCCCGTTCGCGCGCCGCTGTGGCGCGCATCAAGGCCTCAAACCGGGTCTCAACCTTCTCGCCGCGCGCGAGCAGGGCCAGCACTTCGCGGGCCGCTTCGCGATGGGTGCGCGGAACTTCGCCGCGCTGCCGCATCGCCCGCTCCCAGCCCCGCTCACGCTTTTCGCTCAAGCCCCGCGCCCAGCGCGGCGATGCCTCCAGCGCCACATCCCGGGACCGGGCGCGCTCGGCGACGATCTCGCGCCAGCCGGCCAGAACCGCCCGGTCGGTGCGCAATTGGCGCCCGTCCGGCCCACGCATCCGCACCATAACATGGACATGCGCATGCGCGGTGTCGGCATGGACGCCGAAGGCAAAGTCCCGGCCCGGAACCATTTGCGGCAGGGCCGAGCGCGCGATGGCGCCGGCGGTCTCAGGGCTGACGCTGGCGGGAAAGCTCATCATCAGGTGCATCACGTCGCGG
>JBEIHY010000204.1:0-3189 GCA_040381035.1 Hyphomonadaceae bacterium | reverse complement strand
GGTCATAGCCGTTGAACAAGCCGGCAATCTGCAGCTTCAGATCATATTGGTCCGACCAGAACCACGGCGTTTCCTCCGCCGGAGGCGGGGCGCCGAGAATGCCGGCGGCGGCGATCTTGGCGCCCTCAATGGCGCTGTGGACGCTTTCCAGCCGCTCCATCCGGCCGCCATAATGGGTCATCGGGCGGCGGGCCACATCGCCGATAGCGTAGATCGAAGGATCAGTCGTGCGGCAGGCGCGGTCCGTCACGATGCCATTGTCGATCATCAGGCCGGCCTTTTCGGCAAGCCCGACATCGGCAATCACCCCAATCCCGACAATCACCAGATCAGCGGCCACCTCGTCGCCATTGGCCAGGCCAATGGCGCGGACGCGATCGCTGCCCTTGAACACCGCCGCCTGCGCCGCCAAGCGAAACTGCACGCCGTGGGCGACATGCTGGTCGAGAAAAAAGCCCGCCACTTCCGGGCTCGTGACCCGCGCCAGCGGCCGCACCGCCGCCTCCAGAACCGTCACCTGCGCGCCAAGCTTGCGCGCCGAGGCGGCCGCCTCCAACCCGATATAGCCGGCCCCGATCACCGCCAGCTTCGCGCCGGGCTTCAGCTCCGCCTTGATCGCCATCACATCGGCGGCGGTGCGCAGCACATGCACGCCCGGCAGGTCTGAGCCGGGCGCCGTGAGGCGGCGCGGCCGCGCGCCGGTGGCAATCACCAGCGCATCAAAGGGAAGTTCCTGGCCGCCTTCGAGGCGCACGCGCTTGGTTTGGCGATCGATCCAATTGGCCCGCCGGCCAAGCAGCAAATGGATGTTTTCGGCCGCATACACCTCCAGCGGGCGCAGCGGCAGCCGGTCGGCGTCGAGCTCGCCGGTCAGATAGGCTTTCGAGAGTGGCGGGCGCTGATAGGGCGCGATCGGCTCATCGCCGATCAGGGTGATGTCGCCCTGAAAGCCGCCCGCGCGCAGCCGCAATGCGGTTTCCCCGCCCGCCTGACCGGCGCCAAGAATGACCACCCGGCTGGTCTGGGTCGCTTCGCCCACGCGTTTGCTCCACGGCTGCACTGGCGCTTTCCATCGCCCGTCGGCCGCCGCGGCGCAAGCGGCTTGCCGCCGGGGCCGAAGCGCGCTTACCTCGCCCTCATGAACCCCGCGCCCGCCCGCGATTCGCACCGTATCGCTTTGCCCGATGCGTCAGCGACCCTTGCGCTGGGCGCCCGGCTGGCGGCCGATCTGGCGCCGGGCCAGGCTTTGCTGCTGTCTGGCGGCCTCGGCGCCGGCAAGACCACCCTGGCGCGCGGCCTGATCGCCGCCTGGACCGGCATTGAAGAAGACGCGCCAAGCCCAACCTACACTTTGGTGCAAACCTATGACGGCCCCAGGGGCCCGCTCTGGCACGTTGACTTGTATCGCCTGGACAACCCGGACGCCGCCTTTGAGCTCGGCCTGGAGGACGCCTTTCTGGAAGCGCTGTGCGTCATCGAATGGCCGGAAAGATTGGGTCCGTATCGGCCGGCGGATCGCTTGGATGTGAGCCTTGCGCCGCAGGGCGTGGGTCGGATCGCGGACTGCGCCGGCTACGGACGATTGAGGGAGTGGATGCCATGACCGGCGCGCGTGAAGACCAAATTCAGGCCGTCCTGGCCGCAGCCGGTTTTGCCGGCGCCGTGCGCACGCCGCTGTCCGGCGACGCCTCAACACGGTCTTATGAACGCCTGCACCGCGCCGGTCGTCGGGCGGTGCTGATGAATGCGCCGCTGCGCGCCGAATCTGCGCCGTGCCCGCCGGGCGCCGATCCCGCGGCGCGGGCGCGTCTTGGATACAATGCGAAAGCGCGTCTGGCGGCCGGGCGCGTTGATGCGTTCCTGGGCGTGGCCAATTGGTTGCGCAACCATGATCTCGCCGCGCCAGAGATTTACGCCGCTGAACCGGATCTTGGCCTGGCCGTCATCGAGGATTTCGGCGACGGGCAATATTGGTCGCTCTTGCAAACGGAAACCCCGGCGCCGCCGCTCTATGAGGCGGCGATCCAGGCGCTGGCGCGGTTGCATGAAGAGCCGGCCCCGGGGCGCCTGCCGGCAGGCGCGGGGGCCTGGCCTTTGCTCTCCTATGATCGCCTGGCGATGCAGGCCGAAGTTGATCTCCTGGCCGATTGGTTTGCCCCGGCGCAGCTGCAGCGCCCGATCGATGCGGCGGCGCGCGACGCCTGGAGCAGCGCTTGGGACGCGGCCTTTGCGGCCCTGGAGGGCGCGCGTCCGGTTCTGGCGCTGCGCGATTTCCACTCGCCCAATCTGATGTGGTTGCCGCAGCGCCACGGAGCCCAACGCGCTGGCCTGCTTGATTTCCAAGACGCCCTGGCGGGCCATCCCGCTTATGATCTCGTTTCGCTCTTGGAAGACGCCCGCAGCACCGTCCCTGCGGCCTTTGCCGATTTTTGGTTCAACGCCTATTGCAACGAGGCCGCGGTGATCGATCGCGAGGCCTTCGCCGCCGCCTTTGCGGTTCTGGGCGCCCAGCGCAACGCCAAGATCATCGGCATCTTCGCGCGTCTGAAATTCCGCGACGGCAAACCCCATTATGTCGCCCAGCATCAACCGCGCGTGATCGGCTATTTCCGCCGCAA
Source organism: Hyphomonadaceae bacterium (assembly GCA_040381035.1). Classification (GTDB taxonomy): domain Bacteria; phylum Pseudomonadota; class Alphaproteobacteria; order Caulobacterales; family Aquidulcibacteraceae; genus REEB506. The sequence goes on along the minus strand of JBEIHY010000204.1, from coordinate 571 downwards.
TCTCGATCACCCGGCCCTGGCGCCGGTGGCGGCCTGGTTTGCCCGCCATCTGCCGCTGGCCGATTGGGCCAAAGCCGAAAGCGTCGCGGCGTGAGCACGCGCCCGACCACGGCCATGGTGCTTGCCGCCGGCCTTGGCACGCGGATGCGGCCGCTGACGGAGCTCACGCCAAAGCCGCTGGTTCCGGTTGCCGGCAAACCCCTGATCGATCACATGCTCGATCGGTTGGTGGGCGTTGGCGTCACGCGTGCGGTCGTCAATGTCCATTACCGCGCCGATCAATTGGAAGCGCATCTGCGCACGCGCACGGCGCCCGAGATTGTGGTTTCCGATGAGCGCGCGCTGCTCATGGAAACCGGCGGCGGCCTGGTCCAGGCTCGCGCGCTGTTGGGCGATGATCCGATCTTTGTGACAAACACGGATCAAATTCTGCATGCCGACCGGCCGGACGCGTTGGGCGCTTTGGCGGCGGCCTGGGACGATCTGGCGATGGATGCGCTGTTGCTGCTCGCGCCGCGCGAGCACAGCCTGGGCTATGACGGCGCCGGCGATTTCTTTTGCGCCGCCGATG
>JBEIHY010000203.1:0-3193 GCA_040381035.1 Hyphomonadaceae bacterium | reverse complement strand
GTCTTGAAGGTAATCGCTTTGGACAGCGCCTGGGCTGTGGCGGCGCCATCCGGGGCCGGCGTTTGCGCCAGGCCCGCCGTCCATTCCGGGGCTACGCCTGCTTTGGGCGGGAACAGATAGGTCCGCGCCAGCAGCACCGCGACCAGCACAACCACAACGCCAATCAGACCCAACAACCCGCGGCCAATCCACTTTATCATAACGCTCCCCGCGCGGTTTACGCCAGCTTGGGCCAGCCGAGCTGTGAACGCAAGCGCTCTACAGGATGAAGTCGGCCGCGCTGAACGGCGTGCGGGGGAAGTCGCCAGCGGACGAGATCGATATCCAGCTCTACTTCGCTGTCATCTCGAACTCCACCGTCTCAATCGCAGCCTCCGGCTTGGCCCCGGCGCCGATCACGGCCACGCCTGCCGGCACACGGGCGAATTTCAAAACCCCAGAGCCCGGCGCATGCGCCATATAGCTGAACACGACGAGATCGGTTCCGCCGGGACCGGCGCCGGGCTGTTCTTCCAGGCCGTGGAACATGAACGGGCCGAGATCGGTCATCTTCGAGCCGCTCACCCAGGCCTGATTGTCGACGAGCTTGACCGGCAGGGCCACGCTGATCGGCTGGTTGAGCGCCACGGTTTGCGCCGCGCCCGCCTGCGCTCGCGTCAAGGCCAGGGTCGGCGCTTCAGCTTGCGGTTTGGCTGCCTCTTTGGCGCCAGGCGCTGGCGCATGGTCGTTGTGATCCGCGCGCGGGCCGCACGCGGCCAAACTGGCCGCCAGGGCAACAGACAGGAGCAATCGTTGGATCATCCTTGCCCGCAGGCCTCTAGCACATCTTCAAACGTCCGCAGGCCCGGGCGCGGCGCGCCAACCAGCACGCCCATGTTTCCCGGGGCGTGTTTGTTGTCGAGCATCTTTTCGTGCGCGTCGGGGATTTGGTCCCAGGCGAACACTTCCGACAGACACGGATCAATGCGGCGGTCGATGACCAATTGATTGGCCGCGCTGGCTTGCTTCAAATGCGCGAAATGGCTGCCCTGCACGCGCTTTTGGCGCATCCACAAAAACCGCGCATCCATGGTGAGATTAAAGCCGGTCGTGCCGGCGCAGATCACCACCATGCCGCCGCGCTTGGCGACGAACACGGACACCGGGAACGTCGCCTCGCCGGGATGTTCAAACACCAGATCGACATCGCGCTTGCCGGTGATGTCCCAGATGGCTTTGCCGAATTTGCGGGTCTCTTTCATATAATCGTTGAATTCGGGCGTGTTGACCTTCGGCAACTGGCCCCAGCAGTTGAATTTGCCGCGATTGATCACCGCTTTGGCGCCCATCGACAGCACATAATCAGCCTTGGAATCGTCGCTGACCACGCCGATCGCGTGCGCGCCAGTGACCGCCGCCAGCTGCACCGCAAACACGCCCAAGCCTCCGGACGCGCCCCACACCAGCACATTCTGGCCAGGCTTCAGCTCATGCGGGTGATGGCCAAACAACATGCGATAAGCGGTGGCGAGCGTCAGCGTATAGCAGGCGCTCTCTTCCCAGGTGAGATGTTTGGGCCGCGGCATCAGCTGGCGCGATTGCACGCGGGCAAATTGCGCAAAGGCGCCGTCGCGGGTTTCATAGCCCCAGATGCGTTGGCTTGGCGACAACATCGGGTCGCCGCCATTGCAGTCTTCATCGTCGCCGTCGTCCTGGTTGCAGTGAACCACGACTTCATCGCCCGGCTTCCACCGCTTTACCTTGGAGCCGACCGCCCAGACAATCCCGGCAGCGTCGGAGCCGGCGATGTGATAAGGCTGGCCGTGGAAATCGAGCACGCTCACCGGCTCGCCCAGCGCTGCCCAAACGCCATTATAGTTCACGCCCCCAGCCATCACCAGCAGGAGCACTTCGTCTTCACCGATCGTCCAGGTCGGCACAACCTCAACCAGCATGGCGTCGCGCGGGCGGCCGTGGCGCTCTTTGCGAATCGTCCAGGCATACATTTTTTCCGGCACATGAAAGGCAGGCGGGATTTCCCCCATCTCATAGAGGTCCTTCACCGAGCTCAGCGCCGGTTTCGCCTGCTTTGCCATCCCTGCCTCCTGCCCGCCGCGCCCTACCGTGGCGACGATTATGCTGCATGTGCGAACGATAAGTTTCGCGACCGCGGCGCCAGACTGAAGGAGCTTTCCCGGCAAAGCAATGGCGCTTGCTTGAGAGAAGAGCCCAGCGACAGGAAGTCGCGGCGTGCGCGTCTGTCGATCCGTTTTGAAACCGGCCCGGTTTTTGCTGCAGCCGGTGGCGCGGCGTGCCTGGTCGGCGCGCGGCCGCCGGTTTCGCCCTTTGGCACAATCCCCTGGACGGGCTGGCTGTCTGTGTGCTGAGAGCTGTGGTTAATGCAAATAGGAACTCCAGCCTTGGGTCTATGGCGCTGGGGCGGAAAGACCGTCATGCTGATGGACGACACCTCACGGCCGGTGCCACACGCTGAGATCGACACGGCCGCGCCCGCCCGAGTGGCGGCTGCTTGCGACGTGGCGCAGGAGCCTGAAGCGGCGCCGGAAGGCCCACCGCCTTTGGTGCTGTTTTTGCGCAATCGCGGGGCGGTGTGGCTGGCCTTCGCCGCCGCTCTGGTCGCCGCCGGCTTCGGTTGGATTGCAGCAGATGCGGTTTCTTTCACAGGATTTCAACGGCTAGTGGCGGGCCTTTGCGCCGCGTCCGGGTCCCTGGCGGCCATCCGCTATGGCCGCGTGGCGTTCGACCGGCGGCCGAAATTGGTCGTCGACAAGAACGGCGTCCATGATCTGCGCACCCGCTTCACCTTGTCCTGGGCCGATCTGCGCCGCGCTTGGGTGATCGAAAGCCCCGGCGGGGCGGTTCTGGCGCTCGAGCCGGTCGCCGGCGCTGGGCCTTTCAAGCGCAGCCTGTGGCAGCGCCTGCGCCAGCAAAACGCCGCATTGGGCTACCCGGAGGTGACGATGTCGCTCGCCGGCCTTGCCTGTAAAAACGAAACCCTGCTCGCCGCCATCGGCGAACGCAAGCCGGATGCGGTGCTGGGTTAGACGAGAGCGCTGTCAACGACACGCACAGATGTCCGGTTTTCGTAGCAAGGCAAATGTCCGGTTTTAAGGGTCGGGCCGGTCGGTTTCTTGGTTCGGCTGGAGAGCAGGCCGTTTCTTCATCCCGGCGTTCTTTTTTGGTTGAGCGTCGC
>JBEIHY010000202.1:0-3283 GCA_040381035.1 Hyphomonadaceae bacterium | reverse complement strand
GCTGCACGTTACGACACCCTGAAAGCGAATCCATCGCGCGCGGTGAGCGTTGCTGATGCCCGTGCACTGCTGATGAAAGACGCTTAAGCCGTGCGGCGCTATCGGGTCGGCCTGGACCCTGCGGCCATCGCCGATCTCGATGGGATCCGCGCATTTGTTGCTGAAGCCGCGGGCAAAGCCATCTCTGACAAGCTCATTGATCGCGTGCTTGGGTATATTGATGGGTTGGACACCGCGCCCAAGCGCGGCGTCGCTCGGGATGATGTTCGCCCCGGATTGCGCACGATGACCTGGCGGCGAACCGTGACGCTGATCTTTGTCGTGGATGACGGCGCGGGCGCGGTGATCGTCATCGGCGCGCTTTATCGTGGCCGTGATGTCGACGCCGCACTGCGTGACCGCCTCGGCTGAGTGTGGCGAGGCGGCATGAAAGCCTTTATCCCCGCATCGCCTGCTTCCAGGCGTTAAGGCGCGCGGCGAAGAAGGCGCTGCTGTCGAAGCGCACGAAACCGGGTGCAGCGGCGTTCGCCGCCAATCTGGAGCCGGAAATCCTGAAGCTGGAGCGCGAGTTGCTCAGTGGCCGCTACAGGCCCGGCGGCTATGTCGAGATCGAACTGTTCGATCCCAAGCATCGCATCGTCTCCGCCGCGCCATTTCGCGACCGGGTGGTTCATCATGCGCTGATGGCGCAGGTCGGCCCGATCTTTGAGGCCGGCTTCATCGCGCACAGCTTCGCCAACCGCACGGGCAAGGGCACGCACCGGGCCATCGAAGCCTACGAGCGCTACCGTGATCGCCACGCTTTCGTCCTGCGCTGCGATGTGTTCCGGTTTTTCCCGGCGATCGATCATGAGATTTTGAAGTCCGATCTCCGCCGCCGCATCGCCTGCGCGCCGACCTTGGCGCTGATGGACAAGATCGTCGACGGCTCCAACGCGCAGGAGCCGGTGAACCTCCACTTTCCAGGCGACGATCTGTTCACGCCCTACGACCGCCGCCGTGGCCTGCCGATCGGCAATCTCACCAGCCAATGGTTCGCCAACATCTTCCTTGATCCGCTTGATCACTTCTGCGCGGAGAAACTGGGTGCGCCGTATCTGCGCTATGTCGATGACTTCGCGCTGTTCGCCGACAGCGTCGAGCAATTGGCCGAGTGGCGCGATCGGATCGCGGCGTTCTTGGCCAGGCGGCGGCTCAAGCTGCACCAGCGCAAGACTATGATCCTCTCCACCGCGGAGCCCGCCAAATTTTTGGGCTACGATCTCCACCCCGAAGGCGGGCGGCGGTTGCCGGCCGAGGGCGTCGAACGGGCCCGCAACCGGCTGCGCGGGATCAAGGATCGGCTCAAGGCGGGCACGATCGAGAAAGATACCAAGATGCGCATCCCTTCTTCTAGCCACCTCACCAGCGTTAGAAAATGCCGTTCGCCCACCTGGCAGGCGCGCCAATGCATTAATTGTCAGATCACGTCAATACTTTTACAGTGAAGTTGCGCGCCGGCGTGTCGGGCAAGTCGACCGGCATTGGCACGCATTTGGATGCGCGGCTGAAAGGCGCGCCTGGCGGCGGGGCGAAGCGGTCGCACGTGCCCCGCCAAAAAGCCGCAACGCATGCCAGCGATCCGCGCCAGCGCGCGATCGTGAAAGTGCATTACTATAAGCACGCCGGCGGGGGCGCTGCCGCGCTGGGCGTCCACGGCGCTTACATTGAACGTGAAGGCGCGCAGCTGGCCGCGGAGATGGAGCCGCACGCAGATTATCTCAGCCGCGACGGCCAGCACGGGTTTTATGATGCGAGCCAGACGGGTGCGGATGGCCGCGAACGCCTGGCGCACTGGGACCGTGAAGATGGTCGCCACTTCCGGATCATTCTCTCTGCCGAGAATGGGCAGGCCATCACCGACCTGACCGGATACACGCGCGAAGTTATGGCGCGGGCGGAGGCCGAGTTGGGCAGGCCATTGCAGTGGGTAGCGGTCAACCACTGGGATACGGACAATCCGCACACCCACATTGTTCTGCGCGGGCGCGACGGCGCTGGCCAGCCACTCAGCCTGGCGGACAACTTCATCAAGCACCGCTTGCGCGAGATCGCGCGCGACGTGGCGAGCGAACGGCTCGGGCCGCGCACGCCCGATGACGAACGCCGCGCGCAGGACCGCGAGGTGCGCGCACCTCGCCTGACGCGGTTCGACAAGGCAATCGCTGAGCGACTGGACCCTGCCGGTAGGGTGCGGATGGCCGAGCTTGGAAAGGGCATGGCGGATCCAGGGTTTACCTCATCGCTGAAGGCCCGCGTGGTCGAGCTGTCGCGCATGGGCTTGGCGCAAGAGCTCAAGCGCGGCTTCTTTGCCTTCGCCCCCGACTGGCAAGACCGCCTGCGCGCCCTCGAACTGCACGCTGACATCCGGCGCAGCAGCTTCGCGAAAGCACGCGGCGATAGGGGGCCAGCGAAGGCGATGGACGGCGATCGTGGGCGATCCGGGAAAACGCCAGGCAACGCTGGGAAACGGCAGGAAACGGAAAAGGCAGGCTCCGCGTTCGACCGCGCGGCCAAGGCGCTCAGCGCCGAAGCCGGCAAACCCTATCGGACTTTGAGTTCCAAGATGCAGCGCTGGAGCGTGCGCGGCGAGGTTGATCGGCCAAGCGGCAAGCACCTGGCGCTTGAGCGCCACGACCGCGTGACGCTTGCGCCGAAGCCTGCCGGGCTCGATGTCGCCGCTGGTCAGAAGGTGATGGCCGGAATGAAGGACGGCATTGCGCAAGTGGCGCGCGCGGTGGGCATGGATCGGCAGCGCTTGATCCCAATATGGGACCGTGGTAGATGATCGTATGCGCGTGATCGCCCGGCGCACCTTGCACGACTTCGTCGAGACGCTGGCCGGCCGCAAAGATCAGCCGGCAGTGAAGGCTGCGCTGGACGCCTGGTTCAGTGAAGTCAGCAAAGCCAATTGGGCGAGCAGCGCAGAGGTAAAGAAGCTCTACGCCACCGCCAGCATCGTTAACGCTGAGCGGATCGTCTTTAACATCAAGGGCAACGATTATCGGCTTGTCGTGGCGGTGGATTTCGAGAGGGGCTTCGTGTGGATCAAATGGATTGGCACGCACAAGGACTACGACAAGATCGACGTGACGGAGGTTGAACATGGCGGATAATCTGAAGCCGATCCGAACCGAGGCGGATCACGCCGCAGTGATGGCGGAAGTGGCCCGCCTTTGGGGCGCAAAGGTTGGTACGCCGGACGGCGACCGTCTGGATGTATTGGCGACCCTGATCGACGCCT
>JBEIHY010000201.1:0-3312 GCA_040381035.1 Hyphomonadaceae bacterium | reverse complement strand
GCAGGGCTATGGCTTCTTCTTCGAGCTTGGCCAGGACAATCCCGACTTCGTTCCGCGCTCGCTCACCGTGATGCAGAAGCAACCCGGCGGGGAATGGGAGCCGAAGCCGTGAAGAGCAAGCAAGGTGGGGGCCGCTCTAGCGCGCGGCCTGCGCCAGTTCTGCGTTGAAGCGCCCGCTGTTCTCCATCGCGGCAAGCGCATCGCTCCAGGGCGCGAGATCCAAGCCTTGGGCGGTGCGCCAGGCCGGATCATAGATCGTTTCGGCATAGCGTTCGCCGGCGTCGCAAATCAGGGCGGCGATCGCGCCGAGGCGCCCGGCGCCGGCCAGCTCATCGGCCAAAGCCAACGCGCCCATCAGATTGGTCCCGGTGGATGGCCCGCAGCGCCGGCCAAGCCAACGCTCGAGCCACAAAGTCGCGGCCACGCTCGCTGCATCGGGAACCCGGATCATGCGGTCGATCACGGTCGGCACGAAGCTCTTTTCCACCCGCGGCCGGCCAATGCCTTCCACAATGCCGCTGGTGCGACCTTCCGTGTTCGGATCATTCTTGGCGTAGCCGTCAAAGAAGGCCGACCCATCGGGATCAACGACGCACAGTTTTGTACGCGCCACCAAATCGCCGCGCAGCCGGATATAGCGCCCGAATGTCGCCGACGTGCCCCCCGTTCCGGCGCCGACCACGATCCAATCCGGCGCGCTCTGCGGCTCTTTCGCCATCTGCGAAAACAGGCTTTCGGCGATGTTGTTGTTGCCGCGCCAATCGGTGGCGCGTTCGGCGTGAGTGAATTGGTCCAGGAAGCAACCGCCGGTCTCGATCGCCAGTGCGCGGCAGCAGGCGTCCAACTCGGTCGGGCATTCGACGAACCGCACATCGCCGCCATAAAACCGGATCGCATCGATCTTGCGCGGCGCAGTGCCGTGGGGAACGACCGCAATAAAGGGCAGGCCAAGCAGGCGCGCGAAATAGGCTTCCGAAATGGCGGTGGAGCCCGATGATGCCTCGATCACCGGCTTGCCTTCGCGCATCCAGCCATTGCAAAGCGCATACAGAAACAAGGATCGCGCAAGTCGGTGCTTCAGGCTGCCGGACGGGTGGATGCTTTCGTCTTTCAGATAGAGTTGCACGCCGCTCGGCATGGGGAGTTCGGCGCGGATCAGATGGGTGTCGGCGCTGCGCTGCACATCGGCTTCGATGGCGGCGATGGCGTTGGCGATCCAGGGGCGGGGGCAGGACTCATCTCGCATGGGTCTACTTTAGCAATTCTATCGCAAGGGCGTGCAGCTTTTTCGTGGACAGTGCGATCGGCGCGGCTAGTCTGCGGTCAAATGAAATGAGGAGTTTCGCATGCCCAAGGGTTTGGTGCTCGTTTCCGGCGGCAGCGGATATATTGCCGGCTACATCATCAAACAGTTGCTGGCTGAGGATTGGGCGGTGCGCACGACGGTGCGCAATCTCGCCCGCGAGGCTGAGGTGCGCAAAACCCTCGGCGTCGGCGCCAATCCGGCGCTGACTTTCGCTGCTGGCGATCTGACCAGCGACGCCGGCTGGACCGAGGCGGCCGCCGACTGCGTCTATGTCCAACACATCGCCTCGCCGTTGCCGACGACGACCCCGAAGAATGACGACGAGCTGGTTATCCCGGCCCGCGATGGCGCGCTGCGGGTTTTGAAAGCCGCCAAGGCCGCGGGCGCCAAGCGCGTGGTGATGACGTCCTCTACCGCGGCAATCACTTATGGCCAGCCCGGCGCCAAGCAGCCCTTCACCGAAGCAAACTGGACCGATCCAAAGAACAAAGACACCAGCCCCTATGTCCGCTCCAAAACCATCGCGGAGCGCGCCGCTTGGGATTGGCACAAGGCCGAAGGCGCCCCGTTGGAGCTGACGACCGTGTGCCCCGGCGCGGTGCTTGGGCCGGTATTGGGCGCAGATTATTCCGCCTCGATCGAGATCATCAAGAAGCTGATGGAAGGCAGCCTGCCGGGCACGCCGCGGCTGAACTTCCCGCTTGTGGATGTTCGCGACATTGCCGATCTGCATGTGCGCGCCATGACCGCGCCGAACGTGAATGGCGAGCGCTTCCTCGGCGCGGGGCCGGCTTTATGGATGCGCGAAATGGCTGATGTCTTGATCGCCCGGCTCGGGCCGGCAGCCAAAAAAGTCCCGCGCGGCAGCGTGCCGGATTGGCTGATGAAGCTGCTGGCGAATTTCGATCCGGTGACCGGTTCGGTGGTGTTCGAGATCGGCAAGAGGCGAGAGGTTGACGCTTCGAAAGCGCAGCGCCTTTTGGGCTGGAAAATGCGCCCGATCGAAGACAGCATCGTTGACACCGCGCAAAGTCTGGTGGCGCTGAAGTTGGTATAGTGGCAGCACTTTTCCAGCCAAGACCCAGGCCCCATCTTCGTCGTGAAATGGGGAAGGGCGGCTTAAAACAATCCCATTCCCACCAGGGCGAAAATCAACAGCCCAAGCCCGATCCGATACCACGCGAACGGCGCAAATCCGTAGCGGCCGACGATGCTGAGGAAGAGTTTGACGACAAAGAGCCCCGCAACAAACGCTGCTGCAAACCCGATCGCAATGATCCCGATTTGGCCGCCATCGAGCAAGTCGCGGTTCTTCACGAACGAATAGGTGAAGGCGCCGAGCATGGTCGGCATGGCCAGGAAGAACGAAAACTCCGCAGCCGTTTTGCGCTCGACCCCCAACATCATGGCGCCGACAATCGACGCGCCGGAGCGCGACACGCCGGGAACCAGCGCCAGGCACTGGCAGGCGCCGATAGCGACCGCCTTCCAGACCGGCAGATCATTCAGACTGTGGGTGGTGGTTGGCGGGCGAACGCGTTCGGCGCCGAGCATGATCACGCCGCCGACCAGAAGCGTCGAAGCGATGATGTTCAAGGCCAGCGGCGTGACCTGGCCTTCCAGAAACAGCTTTTCCACGATGTCGCCGACCAGCACGCCAGCGGCGGCGGCGGGGAGGAAGGCAAGGCCCACACAGAGCGCAAAGCGCCGCGCTTCTGCGCTGCTCGGCAGGCCAATCACGGTCTGCCAGATCTTCTGAAAATACACCGTGATGATCGCCAGGATCGCGCCGAGCTGGATCATCACTTTGAACGCCCCCGTGGGGTCGTCAAAGCCAAGCGCCTTGCCAAGCAGGATCAGGTGGGCGGTGGAGGAGACAGGCAAAAACTCGGTCATGCCCTCCACAAAGCCCATCATCACGGCTCGAAGAATGTCGATCAGGGTCATCGCGGGGGTCCTGGGGCAGCCTGGAGCGGATCAGAGCAGGGTCTGTGCCACAGCTGCCT
>JBEIHY010000200.1:0-3369 GCA_040381035.1 Hyphomonadaceae bacterium | reverse complement strand
TCGAGTTCGGCGAGCACCGCTGCGATATCGTCGGTGTCTGTGCACACCGCCACGAAGCCGTGATTCTTCGCCGCCGCGCGGATCATGGCCGGGCCGCCGATATCGATGTTCTCCACACACGCTGCGAAATCGCCGCCGGCAGCGACGGTTGCTTCAAACGGATAGAGATTGACATAGAGCAGATCGATTGCAGCAATCCCATGAGCGTCCATCGCGGCGACATGCTCCGGGCGGTCGCGCAGTGCGAGCAAGCCGCCATGCACCGCCGGATGCAGCGTCTTCACCCGGCCATCCATCATCTCGGGAAAGCCGGTGAGCGCTGCGACGTCCGTCACGCTCAAGCCCGCTTTGGCGAGTGCGGCCGCCGTCCCGCCGGTGGAGAACAGCGCCACGCCATGGCGCGCCAGCGCCGCTGCGTGGTCAATCAGACCGGTCTTGTCGGAAACCGAAATCAGCGCGCGGCGCAAGGGAAGGGCTTGGTCAGTCATGGCCACGCGGTAGGCCGCGAATCGGGGCGGGGCAAGCGGCGGTGTGCGACGAGGGCTGCCCGCGCGGGCTTATGAAGGCTTTCTTAAACCAGCCCCGCGCCATGGTTTGGGGTGGCGTTGAGAGCCGATTCGGCGGACGGCGGAGGGCAGGCGCAATGGCTGCGGCGGCGCAGGAGTACCAGGAGGCGTTTGCCGCCTATCAGGCCGGCGATCACGCCCGCGCGCGCGCGATGCTGGAGCGCGGCCTGGCGCGCGCGCCGCATGACGCGGCGAGCCTGCTGCTGCTTGGCGTGGTGCAGGACAAGGCCGATACGGCCTTGTCTCTGGCGCTGTTGGAGCGCGCCTGTTGGCGCGATCCGGCCCATGCCTCGGCGTGGTACAATCTCGCAGTCGTTGAAGCCGAGCGCGGCAACCTTGCCGCGGCCGCGGCCGCCTATCGGCGCTGCATCGGCCTGGAGCCGACCCATCTCGACGGGCTCGGCAATGGCGCGGAAGTGTTGCGGCGGCTGGAAGATTTCGATGACGCGCTGGCCTGGGCTGATCGGCGTCTGGCGCTGCAGCCGGGCCATTGGCAGAGCGTGCTCAACCGCGCGGTGTGCCTGTTTCAGATGCGCCGTTTTGACGACGCCCACGCCGCGTTCGCGCAAGCGCGAACTTTGTCTGCCGGCGCGCCGATCGTTGAATGGGAGCGCTTTGGCCCCTTGCTGCATGAGAAGCAATTTGGCGACGCCTGGGATGCGTTCGCGCACCGCTTTGCCATTGGCCATCTGACCGGCGTTTTCCATTATCCGTTCGAATTTCCGCTGTGGCGCGGCGAAAGCCTGAACGGCAAGCACATTCTGATCCATAATGAGCAGGGCCTGGGCGACCAGATCATGTTTGCCTGCGCCGTGCCGGAAGTGATCGCTGCGGCACGCGCGGTCACGCTGGTCGTGGCCCCCACTTTGGTGGATGTGTTTGCCGCTTCGTTTCCGCAAGCGCGGGTATTGCCGGCGCGCTTTGGCCGCTTTGCCGGCGATCATCCGATCCCCGATTGGATCGGGTCTCTGGGCGATATCGATGTGCACGCGCCGATCGGGTCGCTGATGGCGATCCTGCGTCGTGAGGCGGCGCGCTTCGCCGAACCGCGCGCTTATCTGCGCCCCTCGGCGGCGGCGCGGGCGCGCTGGGCGGCGTTTGATCCGGGGCGCAGCTTGAAGGTGGGCCTGTGTTGGGCAAGCAATCCGGCGCTGTTTCGCCGCGACAGCGCCGCGCGCGCCGTCAAGAAAAGCATGGCGTTTGACGCGCTGGCCCCGCTTGGCGATCTGGGCGGTGCGCGGTTTGTCAGCGTGCTGAATTGGCCACTCGCCGCCGAGCAGGCGCCGTTTGCTGCAGCCGTGACGGACCTTAGTGATCGGCTGGAGAGTTTTGACGACACCGCCGCCCTGATCGAACAAATGGATGTGATCGTCACGGTGGACACCGCCGTCGCCCATATGGCTGGCGCCCTCGGCAAAGAGACCTGGCTGATGCTGCACGACTTCCCCGATGCGCGCTGGGAAATGGCCGCGTCGCGCAGCTATTGGTATCCAAATATGCGGCTGTTTCGCCAGCAAAGCCGCGGCGATTGGGGCCCCGTGGTCAGCGCGGTTGCCGATGCGCTGCACCACAGGATCAGCGCATGACCCGGCCAGATGTTCAGGCCGCACTCGCCGCGCTCTCCCAAAACCGCAGCCTAGAGGCGCAGGCGTTGTTGCAGGCGGCAGGCCCAGACCTGTTCGACGATCCGACGGCGATGCAGGTGTGGTCACTCGCGGCCGGCGATCTCGGTCAGCGCGCCGCCGCTTTGGCCGCCCAAGAGCGCGCCGCGCGTCTGGCTCCGGGCGATGCGCAGACGCAGTTCAATTACGGCGTTCTGTTGCAGCAGGCCCAGGATTTGGCCGCTGCCATGGCGCGCTACAGCCAAGCGTTGCGGCTGGCGCCGGATCATCGCGGCGCGCTCAACAATCTGTCTGATCTCTACCGCCGACGCGGGCGCAGTGCGGAAGGCTATGGGCTGATGGCGCGCTTTCTGGCCGGCGGCGGCGACGCGCGGGGCCTGGAATTGCGGCTGGCGAAACTCGCGCTCGACACCCGCCGATGGGACGAGGCCGAGCATTGGTTTGCCGCCGCCGCTCGCGCCAAACCGGGCGACGCCCAGATCGCCTTTGAGCACGCGATGTTGGCCTTGCTGCGCGAAGACTGGGCCAAAGGCTGGCCGCTCTATGAAGCGCGCTTGCGCGTCCATGGCGGGCCGGGCCTGGCGATGCACACCTATCCGCTTGCGCCATGGGACGGCGCCGCGGCGGGCCGGGTCTTGATTCACCGCGAGCAAGGCCTGGGCGATGCGATCATGTTTGCGTCGGCCGTGCCAGACATGATCGCGGCCGGCATTACCCCGCATCTGGCGCAGGCGCCGTCTTTGCAGCGGCTCTTTGCGGCGAGTTTTCCGCGCGCGCAGGTCTGGGCGAGCGTCACCGCGGCCGGCGTGGCTGAGCAGCCGACCCAGCCGTTCCTGCGCGTCTGTGGGCCACTCGATGCCCAAGCGCCGATCTGTAGCCTCGGCGCGCTGCGGATGGCCGGCGGGCCGCCGCCCAAGCGGGCTTATCTGCGCGCGCCGGGTGAAGAGATGGCGGCGTGGAAAGACCGGCTCGACGCGCTGGCCCCGCCGCGCGCGGGCGTGCGCCGCATTGGTCTTTGTTTTGCCGCCCGCCGCCCGACCTTCAGCGCCGATGGCCTGACCAATGGCGAGCTGAAATCCATCCCAGCCGCGGTTCTGGCGCGGCTCGCTGAGGTTGCCAATGTGCAGTGGATTTCTCTGCATGATGCAAGCACGGCGGCATTGTTTGCCGATGCGGTTGGC
>JBEIHY010000199.1:0-3436 GCA_040381035.1 Hyphomonadaceae bacterium | reverse complement strand
GCTTGCCACAGACGCCGAGCAAATGTCAGAACCATAAGGAACACTAGAAAAATCCAAGCTCTAGTGTAGCTGATGCATCTAACGTTTGGTCGCGCGCTTTGGCTCAAACGGGTACCAAACGTTAGATGCGCTACACTAGCGGAAGATTGTCAGCTCATCATGCTCCAGTGACGCAAGGGCTTCCTGCCAAGGTACGCCCTTCTGAATATCACGGCGCGAGGCGGTGAAGCCTTCGGTGGCAATGGCTCCCGAATATAACCTGACAAGCAGTCCGGCGTAAGGAATGCTCAGTTCGTTTCGCAGGTCGTGCAAAACAGCGTTCCAGAGCTCTATACTGTCCGAACCAGCACCGTCCGGCTTTGCATCAGTCCTTCGTTTGTCTTCTATAGCCCGTGCGACTTTGGCCTCGGACCAGCCTTTCCGCCGCATACGCGCCTTTTCTCTGGCGAGCCGATCCTCAAACGCCTCTAGCGAGTCATGGCGAGGCGCAAGAACGGTGCCGCAGTCACAATTTCCGCGCGTCGTCAGATATTGATGCTCTCCGTCGCGTAGGACCTTGCGGATGGAAGGATTGTCGATTGGGTTTGCCGCTCGGCCATGTCGTTCCATCACTAAGCGGACAGCGGCGGCATCATCGGTGGGCACAATCAATGTGATAAAGTGACACATTCGAACAGTTTGGTGAACCTATCCAACGCCCGCAATGGCGTCGTAACCGGAACGGCAGTTTTAAAAAAAATTTGCTAAAATCCGACCTCGCAGAATCGCAGGGACATAGGAAGCGTAGGTCCCATCAGCCAGAAATGGGGGGCGCCACCCCGGTGGGGTCGTCGAGCTTCTTGGCCCGGTGCGCCGCCCTGAAAGGCGTCGCCCCGCCCGCGGCAATATAGTGCTTCACGGTGTGGTGGCTGCAGCCGAGCTCGCGCGCGATGCGCTTGACGCCCCAGCCGCACCCCTTCAGCCGCAGCATCTCCTCCACGTCGGCCGGCGTCTTCATCGCTTGCCCCCGCGGATCGTTGATCTCCCGGGTGGCTTCGGTGATTCGCTCTTCAGTCACGGCTGCATTCCTCCAGCGTCAGGGAGGGGGCAATTCCTCGTGACGCCGAGGGGGCAATTTCACATGGCGCGTGACAAGGTCCACTACTTCACCCATGCCGGCGGCGGCGGGGCGGCGGGGCGGCGGGGCGGCGCTAAAGGCGCATGGCAGCTATATTGAGCGCGAAAGTGCCCGGCTTTCGCAGGAGCCGGACGCACACGCCGACTACTTCTCCCGCGAGGGGCGCGAAGGTTTCTATGGCCCGGCGCATGATCGCGTCGATGGCCGCGCCCAACTCGCCGATTGGACGAAAGAGGATGGCCGGCATTTCCGCATTATTCTCTCTCCCGAGAACGGCCAGGCGCTTGGCGATCTCACCGGCTACACGCGCGAAGTGATGGCGCGCGCCGAGGCCGAACTTGGCAAGCCGCTGCGCTGGGTGGCGGTCAATCACTGGGATACGGATAATCCGCACACCCACATTGTTTTGCGCGGGCGCGATGACGATGGCCGGCGGTTGACGTTGCCGGACCAGTTCATCAAGCACCGTTTCCGCGAGATCGCCCGCGATGTCGCGAGCGAACGGCTTGGTCCGCGCACGCCGGACGATGAGCGCCGCAGCCTGGATCGCGAAGTGCGCGCCTATCGCGTGACGCGGCTGGATCGGATGATTGCCGAACGGATCGATGACGCCGGCCGCGCGAGGATCGCAGACCTCGCTCGCGGCGTCGATGATCCGGCTTTGGCCCAAGCGCTCAAAGCCCGCGCGCAGACCTTGGCCCGGCTTGGCTTGGCGGAGCCGGCGGGCCGTGGCGCTTTGACCTTCGCGCCAGACTGGCAAGACCGCCTCAACGGTCTGGAGGCGCATATCGATATCCGCCGGCAGCTGTTCAAAGACCGCGCCAGCGCCCGTGCGCCCGGCTGCGACCACGCCTTCGACAAAGCAGCGTCCGACCTCGCCCGTGAAACCGGTAAGCCTTATCGGGGATTGAGTGAAACCAAGCAGCGCTGGCTGGTGCGCGGCGAGATCGAGATTTCCGGCCGCCGCTTTTTAGCCCTCGAGCGCCACGACCGCGTTGCCCAAGCAATGAAGCCGCCCGGACTTGATGTCTCAGCCGGGCAGAAGGTCATGGCGCAGATCAATGATGGGATCGAGCGCCTGACGCGTGGCTTGGGTGTGGAGCGGTAGGCAGCCACTTCATCCAGTCCGAGGCACGCCGCGCGCCCGGGCGGCCAACACCTCTTGGCGCACGCGGTTGATCACGGCGTCCGGCACATAGCCGAAGTGGTCGGCGCCTTTCGGGGGCAGCCCCAGGTCAATGCCGGGCCAATCGAACTCGTTATACTCGTCGCAGATAATCCACGATTGGGCGGCGTTGAGCTCCAGGTGAGCCCGCACGCGGGGCGGAACCTCAATCGCGGCGCGGGTTGGATCGGGCGCTTGTGTCGTGATCGGACACACGGCTACGCGCTGCGCGCCCGTCGCGGACTTCACGATGACGACGATGATCAATCCTGGGCGAACCTTGCGCCCGGTTTCTTCACCGGCCTCAAATTCACGCCGCCACAGATAGACATATTGGATGACAAGGCCCGGCTCTGGATTCGGCAACGGCATGGACTTAATCGTCCATCAGCGCGTCCAAAGCCCGCCGATCGCTTTGCACTGGCGTGGCGAGCGCGGCGGCCATGTCGGCCGGCATTTCCCAGGCGAAACGCGCTTGCGGCAGCAGATCGCGCACCCGAAGGAACTCCTCGAACTCCTGCGCGGACACAAAGTAACCGAGCGTGACGCCAGTCTTCTGATTGGTGACCATCACCGGCGCAGATTGCGCGGTGAAGGACCACTGACCGAACCGGCCCGCGAACTCGGTTGACGACACTTTCTGGATCGCAGCCATCAGGCACACCTTAATCTCGATATTCTGGAATATAGCGATATTGGCCGTTATCGGCAAGTCCATTGAATTTGAGGAACTTCATTCCCTGGCTTCATCACGCATCTGCGACAGCAGCACGCCTGACCCCTCCGGCAGCGGCTTCAAGGGTGTCACCCGACGGGCATCCAACCAAGCGAGGTCAGACTTGGTGATTGGTCCGGTGGCGGGACGGAGGGCGCGGAGTTCAACGATGGGAGCACCGTCCCGCGTGATGATGACGCTTTCACCACCCGTGGCGCGATCGATCAGCTCGTCGAGGATGTTCGCGGCGTCGGTTTCGTTGAAGTTGGTCATGTATAGGAGTTAGCGCATCCGCCGGCTGACTGGGAGTTGGTCCGGACAAGATCTAAAGCCTGCCGCAATCGGTTTCGCGGCGCAGCTACGATGCCGCACCACCACGCACCTGTGGATAATCCGCGCACAATCCAACCCGCTCAGACCCTAATTCAAGGCGAAACTT
>JBEIHY010000198.1:0-3468 GCA_040381035.1 Hyphomonadaceae bacterium | reverse complement strand
GTCCGCACCGCCCATGCCCGCCCCCCGATCCACGCCGCGATCCTGGCGGCGCTGGCAGTGTCGCGCAACGGCTGCGCCGTCTTCCGCTCCGCTTCAGCCGCTTTGGGTGCGCGGCCCCCGCCCGCACCGCCGTTTGGGCTCGCGTCGCCGGGGCGGCGGGCATGGGCTCGCATGAAGGTTTCGCATCCGACGACGGGAGATCGTCGCCATGCGTTCCGCGAAAACCATTCCGCATTCCTCATCCGAAGAGCGCCTCTCGCCTGCCGAGCGGGTGACGCGCCAGATCAAGGCCGCGCTTGAGCGCGGGGTGCGGCCGTGGGTGAAGCCGTGGTCGGACACCGGCTTTGCGCCCTTAATCCTGCCCCGCCGCGCCAATGGCGTCGCGTACAAAGGCGTCAACGTCCTTGCCCTGTGGGCGGCGGCGGCCGAGGCCAGCTATGCATCGCCGTTCTGGCTCACCTACAAACAATGCGCGCGCCTTAAGGCTTCTGTCCGTAAAGGCGAACGCGGCAGCCCGGTCGTGTTCTACAAGCCGATCGCGCGGGATGACGATTCCGCGCCCTGCGCTGCGGACGGCGAGGACACGCCCGCATGGAAGCGGATTTTGCGCGGCTACACGGTGTTCAACGCCGAGCAGATTTCAGGCTTGCCGGACCACTTCTTTCCGGCCTGTCCGCCGCCTGCGCCGGGCGACGCCGACGACGTCCGGCTCGCGGCGCTGTTCACCAAAATCCCAGCGACAATCCGTTATGGCGGCGACCGCGCCTTCTACGCGCCTGGCCCTGACACCATCCAGATGCCGCCCAAGACCGCCTTTCCGGATCAAACCAAATTTTGGTCGACCCAGATGCATGAACTCGGCCACTGGACAAGGGCGTCAAGCCGGCTGGACCGCGACTTCGGCCAGAAGCGGTTTGGCGACGCCGGCTATGCGCTGGAAGAGCTGGTCGCGGAATTGACCAGCGCCTTTGTCGGAGCCGTCATCGGGCTGCCGGTCGATCATATCGAGGACCACGCCAGCTACGTCGCCGGTTGGTTGGCCGCGCTGAGCGACAGCCCGAGCGCTTTCCTCACCGCCGCGGCCAAGGCCCAAACCGCGGCCGATTATTTGCTCGCCATGATGGGCATGACGACCGAGGCGCCGCCAGGGATTGATCGCGCGCCGCCGGAATGAGGCCCCCCGCGCAGGCGCCGTTGCGATCACGCCGGCGGCGGATGGTCCGCTCCAGTCGGCCGATCCGCCCGACGGCTCCGGTGTGATCCAAAGGCGTACGACGACCTTGGCCCACCGTTTGCGTTCCCCGAATTGGGGAGTGGACGGATGCTGTGTGACGAATGGATCGAAACGGCGTTGCAGTCGCCAACGGTGCGGGCCAGCGCGCCTGAAGACGAACTACCGCAATTGGTGGGCTTCATGGGCGCGGCCCAGCGATTTGCGCTGGCGCCCGACGCCGTCGGCGCGGTGAGCGCCTTGGCGGGGTCTACGCCCCTGCCCGCGATCCGCGCCGCCGCGTTCGCTCCGGCCGAAATCACCTGGCTGGAATGGACCGATCTCAAGCGTGGCGCGCCAATGGGCGTGCTCCTGCGCGCCCAGCTGGAAGATGGCGTCGCCCGCGCTGGCATGGGGATCGTGGTGACCCGCGCCACATTCCCCTCGGGCCGACGCCATCCGCTGGCTGTCGAATGCGCCTGGTCATTGCCAGGTCCCGCGCCGCTGCTCACCACCCTTGACCTCGATGACGACGAAGCTGAGGCCCTGCTCCAGAAACACGCGCCGCAAGCCGGCGCCCGATTGCGCGACCCCATGCTCGGCGCCTTCATCCTGGCGGCGCTGTCGCTAATCGCGACGCCGCGGCTGACATTGTCCCGCCCTGCCGAACTCGATCGGCTCAACCGCGCCCGCCGGCGCCGCGGGACGCGCCCATTGCTGGGCTATTCCGAAATCCGCCTCGCGCCCGGCGCACCCGCGGCGCCCGCAACTGGCCCGGCCGCACCCACCTCAAGCGGCCGGGCATTGCACCATGTGCGCGCGCATTATCGGCTGGTCCCCGGCGGCGTCAGTCTGGTGCGCCAGCACTTGCGCGGCGACCCGCGGTTCGGGGTCATCCGACAACGGCATGTGGTCGAAGCCCCGCACACCGCGCCGCAGCGCTGAGCCGCGCAGCACCATTCCAATTAGGCTTCGCCCAAGCGCCCGCCCCGCGCAATCTGGCGGCCCTGTTAACCCTACTCGCCTTTTTGGACTCTGCGACATTCTGGGACTCGATCGTTGGGGAACCACTTTGGGCAGGATACGCATTGTGTGTGACACAATGCGACGCATCGCCGGTTTCGGCGATGCCGGCGCCCCTGAAGGGGCGTTTTTTCCGCCAGTTTGGCGCGGAGCCGACCATGCCGCAGCGCCCGTCCTCGCCGCCGCTTTCACTGCCGCACGCACCGCTTTCAGGCGGGCCCGATCTGTTCGCCTGGGCTGAGCAGGTGAGCGTACAGGTTGAGCCGCCTGGGCTGACGAGTTCTTCCGCATCCGGACGATCGCACCGGCCTGCCCGGCGCTCCGCCAAACCGGCACAGTCAGCGAGATCCGCCCTGGCGCATGTGCGTTTAAGCCCTGCCGAACGCGCAGAGATCGAAGCCGCCGCCGCGGCGTTCCACGTCTCGATGAGCGACCTGATCCGGGCCGGCGCGCTCAATCTCGCCCGCCAGGATGCTGCGCTGTTGCCCCAGGAAGCCCGCGCGGTCGCCCGCGCCGCCGGCTCGCTCGCCGAGAGCGGCCGGGCTTTGGCGCAGATGTCGGCAGTGCTCTATGCCGGCGCGCCGGCGCCGTTGGAGGCATTGATCGCGATCGTGGAGTCCTTGCGGGTCCGGGTCGACGCTTTGACCCTGGCCGATCAGGCCCTGCTCGCGGTCCATCGCGGCCGCGCGGCCCAAGCCAGGCGACTATTGCGCCAGCGCGATGACGGCCAAGTCGACGCCGATCGGTCGGATGGCGCGGCATGACCACGCGCGGTGAAAGCGATTGGGATGAGCTCGATCTGCCGCGCGGCGCAAAGCCGGCGCCAACCGCGAAGGCGCCAGCGCCCGAAGAACCGCCATCACCGGCCACAGCGCGCACCAGAACTGGCCGATCGTCCGTCTCCGGATCAATGCCGGCGCCGCCACGATCCCCTACATGGGGCGCCGGCGCGGGCGGCGATTTGCAGCGTCTGCGGGCGCTGACGGGGGCGTCGCAGGCGGTAGTCAAGATCATCGGCTATCGCCGCGGCGATGGCGGTGGGGCAGCGGCCAGCCTGCGCTATATCGGCCGCGAAGACAGTGACCGCGATGGCGATCCCAATGGTCCCTATGAAAGTGGCCTCGGCGAAATCGCGATGGAGACACAGACCGGCGAAATCCTGCACAGCCAGGAGGGTCGCAACCGTCTTTTGGCGGAATGGGCCGACGGTTTCTCCAGCCGCCGTGACGGCCGCG
>JBEIHY010000197.1:0-3525 GCA_040381035.1 Hyphomonadaceae bacterium | reverse complement strand
TCTCGAAGATCGGCTGGAAGCGATCAGCAAGCGCGTGACCCTCCAGCCAATAGACGATCGGATTCGTGTCCAGAAGCAGAAGCGCCGGCGGCGTGAGCCCGGAGAGGTCTAGCGGTCCCATTCGCTTCTTGCGGCCGCCAGCGTTTCAGCGATGTCGGGCCCCCAGAGGCCTTGACCTGAACCGCGCACCGGCAGGAGAGACGCCTGTCCGCACTGGCCAACCAAGCCGTTCACTGGAGCCAGCACAGCGACTGGCCGGCCCCGGCGGGTGATGAGGGTCGAGGCGCCGCCCTCGGCGGCGTCCAGAAGGCTTGGGAGTTGGTTGCGGGCCTCTTCGGCCCCTTTGTGGATCATACTCATTGCGTTGAAGTGTACGCTTCCGTACAGCTTGTCACCCCCTCAGAGGCGCGCGCGTCGGGCCAGGGGAACCCGGCTCCCACTTTTCCTGCGCGCCTTTCTGGTGTTTCCCAGGCTTTCCCAGCGTTCCCGAGCGGCGGCCGGGTAAGAAGCAGAGCCGGCGCGCGCGTTCACGCCTTCTTGGGCGCACGCACGGCAGCGCGCACCGAGCCGGCAAGTCTTGACGCGACGCGTTTAGAGGACTTCGCCGCGGTCGCCAGCTTGGGCGGGGCTGTGGGGCTCTTGGCGGCAGGCTTGATGGTTTTCAGGGCCGGCGCCTTCACACGCACGGGCCCAGGCGGCTTCACCAGTTCCAGGCGCAAGCCATGCCCAAGCGCGGCGGCGGCGCGTTCCAGAGCGGCCAAGGTCACGTCATCATTCTTGGGGTCCAGAAGGCGATTGAGTTGGCTGCGCGAGGTCTTCATGCGCGCCGCCAGAGCGGCCTTTGTCACGCCCTGATCTTCCCGCGCCTGCTCCAATTGCCAGACGACCACGTCTTTCAGCGCGGCCTTGGTCACGGCGTCATAGTCGCCGGTCTCCTTGAGAAAGTCCTCAAAGCTGGAGCCGATCCTGCCGCGGGCGGCCTTGCTCTTGCTCATGGCTTGATCTCCTTCAAGCGCTTGCGCGCCAGGCCCAAATCTTCCGCGGGCGTCGCCCGGCTCTTTTTGATAAAGCCGTGCAAAAGCACCCTCTCCTCATCCATGACCGCAAAGATCACCCGCGCGATGCGATTATTGGTCAGGTCCGTGCCCACTTCCCAAAGCCCGCGCCTCAGCGAGCGGCACGTCGGCATGCCAATCGGATAGCCAAACTCCACCCGCGCGATGTCGACGCCAATGCGCCGCCGATCCTCCTCGTCCATCGCTTTCAGCCAATCGCGCATCGGCTCTGCATCGCCAAGCGTTTGGCAAAAGCGTGCACGAATTCTCTTAGGCGCTCGCGCCACACCGGCCCCTTATGTACCATATATGGTCCACTTCGGCAATAGAGCGACGCATAGAGCGACGCATGTCCTTGGTCACGCCCCCTCTTCATCGGCTTCGCGATCGAGCGCGGCGAGCAAGGCGGCGATGGCGGCGTCTGCAGCGGGATCGGCCGGCGATCGCTTTCAGCGCTCGCTAATCGGCCTCACCATCCGCGCGTAGGTGGCTCCGCAAAAGGCTCAGGCGGGCAAGCCCAGCCAAGGGAGACCAGGAGGGAGACGTGCTTTCTGGCATTTCCCAAAATTTCCCAGCGTTTCCGCGCAGAGACGACATCAGCATTTTATACGACAACTGATCGCGACACCTCATCCACGTTTAGAATGGTTCATTCGCGCCAGAAGCTCCGGTGGGATTTCGGGGAACTCCGCATCCGCATGCTCGCCTTCTGTGGCGCCCTTACGCGGATCGACGTGACCCAGCGCTCCTGTGATTCCTGTATTTTCATGGCCGGTCCCATTCAAGAAATCGCCAAAGTTGGAGCCGATGCGACAGAGCTTATCTTTGGCATTCCGACTCATAGCTGCACCGCCGTCGCGATATCGATCGTTGCGAAATCATTGCCCTTGAAAAGCAGCGGCGAATTCAAGCTCTTTGCCAGGGCGTAGGAGAAGCAGTCGCCGAAATTGAGCACGCCGCCTGCTGTGCTCGCGCGGATGGCGCCGCCATGCACGCGCGCGCAAGGCACGCTCACGCTCTTCGGCCTTGCCCGCCCGCCCGCCGTCGCCGTCTCATCCGCGCGCAGGCGGCTCCGCAAAAGGCTCATAAGGGCAAGCCCAGCAAATAGGAGAATGGGAAGCCAACGGAACGAAATCGTTGCCAATACTGCGATTAAATCATGCCGAAAGCGGCTGCTTTATGTTGTAGAGCAACCAATCCCCCAACCGGATGTTGAGCACCGAAGACGCCGCCGCCTTGATGGGCCTGCAGCCCTGCACCCTGTCGGCCTGGCGCGAAGACGGCATCCAGCCGGACCTCGCCTTCTTCAAGATCGGCAAAGCCGTGCGCTACCGCTACGGCGACGTGATCGCTTTTCTCAACGCCCGCCGCGCCTTAAGCATGTTGGCGGCCCGGCAGATCAAGGCACGGGCCGCACCAACCATGGCGGAAGAAAAAAGATCGAGCCAGATCGAAGGCGATGCCCGAAAACCGAAGCGGAAGAAGTCCGATACCGCAAATGTGAGCGCCGATGGGCAACAAACACTGTTCTGAAAGAATCTGACTCTTTCCAGCGCTCCGCGTGGAAGGCGCTGTTTCTGCGCGACGCGCTATCGGCAGCCTATTGGTCGAGCAAAGCGATGCGCCAATCCTGCCCGCCATAGAACAGGCGCAAGATGGTTACGGCGTCATCGGTGACAGTGAAGGCGATAGTGATCCGCCGCTCAAAGCCAACGGTGCGCAATCCGGGCCGGACGTCGTCGCGTTGCGTTCCCCGCTCCGCCGTGAATTCAAAACCGCGACCATAGTCTTCGACGCGGTCGAGATAGCTCGCCGCGATCCGCGGCGAAGCCTCTTCGGCGATGTAGTCATAGAGGGCGACCAAATCTCTTTCCGCTTCAGGCGAAAGAAACACGCTTCTGCGTTTCATCGGCTGATTTACTCGCCCTTCATCCGCTTCTCATGGCGCGCGCGAACAGCGGCGAAGGCCACTTCAACCGGGATAGCGCGAGAAGGATCGGCTTTCATTGCGTCATAAGCGGCGGCAACGGGGCCATTGAGCCAGCGCTCCACCGCCTCATCGCGCTCCTTCAATGCGCGGAGCCCTGCACGGATGACCTCGCTCGCACTGGCATAATCACCGGCGGCGACCTTGGCGTCGATGAACGAAGCCTGATCCTCGGGAAGGCTGATGGTGCGTTTCGCCGTGCTCATACGCTTTGCTCCTATTCCCGCCTAGATAGCAGGCGGTATGACAATTTCATACCGCAAATGTTCCCCGGCGTGCAATTTTGACCCCTTCGTTGGGGTGATCGGCGTCGAAAAATGACCCCTCATCCTTTTCGGTTAGGCGCGATCGCTGGGCGTGAGAGCAGCGATCGGGATCAGGATGCACGGCGTGGTCAAGCGGGTGGAAGTGCGTGCGGCGTACGCCGCCGGTAAGAAGATTAAACAGATCGTAAAGGAGCTTGAGGTGTCGCGCGGCTTTGCG
>JBEIHY010000196.1:0-3621 GCA_040381035.1 Hyphomonadaceae bacterium | reverse complement strand
CCAAGCCGGTGCAGGCGCGAACAATCCATCCACTTGCGCCGCGCGCCGTCAGGCTCGCTCCCGCCCTCCCCGCAATCAAGGTTACCTTGGACTTTGACTGGCGGTCACTGCACAGAAATGAACTGCGCCACATTGCGCGCAACCCTGGGCGGCGCGCCGACCTAGAACGCCCTACCGCGCGCCTTCTCCCGTCAACACAACACGGACCGTGCGCAGCAGCACAAGCATGTCGAGCCAAAGCGAGAAGTGCTTCACGTAAAAGAAGTCATATTGCAGCTTGCGATCTGCGTCCTCGACCCCAATCACATGCCCCTGGTTCACCTGCGCCCAACCCGTCAGGCCAGGGCGCACCACATGGCGGTAGCGATAAAACGGGATCTTCGATTCATACCAGCGCGACAATTCCAGCGCCTCAGGCCTGGGCCCAATCCAGCTCATCTCGCCGGCCAAGATGTTGACGATCTGAGGCAATTCATCGATCCGCAGCCGACGGATGAGACGGCCGATCGTGGTAATCCGCGCCGCGTCATGGTTGCGAATATCGCCATTCGGCGCCCGAAGTTTCGGGTCGTCCAATTGGCGCATCGAGCGAAATTTCCACATCGTGAACGTCTTGCCGCGATAGCCCATCCGCACCTGCTTGAAGATCGCAGGCCCAGGGCTCTCCATTCGGATCGCCAGCGCCGTCAGCGCCAACATCGGCCACACAAAGACGAGCACAAGCACCGCCAGGATCACGTCCACATACCGCTTCGCAGAGGCGTAAATCATGCTCGGCGCCAGGGATCCGAACGTGTTCTCCGAAAGATGCTGAACCTGCACCCGGCCCGTCAGCGATTCCATCACATGCTTGGCGTTGTAGACCGGGCGCCCCGCAAGCGTGCAATCGGCAACAAACCGATCCCACTCGTCGGGAAGGTCGACACTCAAATCAACCACAACGGGGCTCCCATCGGCGCGCGCATCGGGCGTTTCAATCATCCGCCAGGTGACGAAAGGCACGTCCTTCAGCGCGGCCACCGCGCCCAAGGGAACCACCGACAACACCGGGCGCCAGCCGCGCCGCGCCAGCAAAAACACGAGAGAATAGAAGCCCACCGTCAGGACAAAGCTCGCCAAAAACTGGTAGCGACTATAATCCAGACGCAGCATGAAGAAACACGCGATCATGATCGCATAGGCGATCAGAAATGCGGGCAGCACATAGCCCGTCGCCCGCACGCCCGGAAACGCCGTCAATTTGCGGAAGATCACATAGCCCAGCAGGAACGCCATCATGGTCCCGATGAGCGACTTGTTATAATTCGCCGCGCTGTCTGGCCATAATTCCCCGCCCCAGCGGATCAGCGAGGGCGCGATGACCGCCGCGATAAACCCGCCGGCGAGCTGAAATCGCATCCGCCCAAGCTGGCGATAAATCCAGACCGAAAGCCGTGTTGAGAGCCCCAACGCTGCGCTGTCGCGCGCTCCCGACCCAGCCCCAGCCCCAGCCCCGGCCTTAGACCGGGTCTGCGTCTTTGTTTTTGGCTCTGTTTCTGGATTTGCCTCTGGCCCTGCTTCAAATGCAGCCTTGTGCGCAGCGCGCGCGGATGCATTCGTTGCCAAGCTCGCATTCGCAGCAAGCTCTGCCGAGACAAGTTCGTTCAAGCCCATAAACGGCACCCAGCCACGCAAGCACGTCGCGACCACTTCGACCAATTATGCCAGAATAGAAAACAACCAGTGTAAGCAATCTCTCGAGGGGATTTTCCCTGGCTTGTTTATGCTTCTCAGTCAAGGGTTGGGAGTGATGGCGCTGAAGCGCCGGCCGCCGCACGCGCCCGAAGTCGCTGGCTGTTGCGGCGCAGTCCGTTAGCCAAAATCCGTGACAGCCAAGCTCACCACGCCATAACGGAAAGCCCAGCCGCCTGGCCGCTCGGTCCCGCGCTTATGTCCTTGGGCTGCGCCTCAGGCTTTACTCCTTCGGCGCTAAAATCACAGAGCCATGGGGCAGGGTCACCCACACCTCGCGCGCCAACAAAGACAGCAACACGGTCACGCGGTCTCGCGCCTCCAGTCGCTCAAAGGTCCCGATCGCCTGATCGAACGGACCGCCCAACACCTTAACCTTGTCTCCACGACACAGTGGATCGGCAAACCCGACAACCCCGTCCGCGCCCGTGCGCGCCATCATCTGCTCAATGAAGCCCTCAGGCGTCGGCGACGGCTGCTCGCCAAACTGCACGAGCCGCAGCACCCCGATCGTCGAATTGACCGTCCGCCAGCGGTCCCGGCCCAAATTGAGCCGGACAAACAGATAGCTCGGGAAAAACGGTCGCGGTCCGTCCGGCGCCGTGCGCGTCCTCTTGAGCGGCGCCGGCCACAACGGCAAATAGGCCGAAAAACCCTGCCGATCGAGATGAACCTTCGCCAATGCCTCTTTGCGCGGCTGCGAGCGGACCGCAAACCAGCGATCCCCCCCTTCGATCGAACGCTCAGGGGCGCTCGACCGGCTTAAATTCGCATCAAATGCCATGCCATCCCCATCGCACTCAAAACGCGCTTAGTCACTTTTTTGTTCTAACGCGTTCGCGACGCCCGTTCCAATCAAATTGTCTCATCAATAGCACGCGCCGGCATGCGCCGCCGAAATATGTCCTGATCGTCAGCGCAGGCCGATGCCCCATCCCGCCATCGCTGGCCGAAAAGGCCCGGAATCGGCACACCGATCCCTGCACCGCGCGGATCGCTCAGCCTGGCAAGCCTGGGTGGCTCGAAAAGAAGAGATATATCTCGTTATTTCAATGGCCTGCCAAATCGGATGCCTGCCGATTTTGCCAACACGCCAACAGCGTGAACGTGTTCTCGAGTTCCAGTCACTTTTCGGGCCGGGTTCGTTGGATTCTGGAGGCATGTTGCAATTCCAACACGTCTCAATCCGTCTCAGCAAGTCCACCGAGCGTTAGATCCTTGCACACGGCCCAGCCACACGCGAAGCGCGTTGTCGCGCCATCCCGACATGTGGCGTCAGGGGCGTCCGAACGCAGGACTTTGGTCGGCCGCAAATCCGCCTTGCGAAGCTTCGCATACCGCCGGTCAGCGCGCTTCGGCCCAGGGATCGATTACCGCCAAGCCTGCGGCGTAAACCGCACTCATGTCGCGCGACGCCACGGCGAACCCATGCGCTGCGGCGATGGCGGCGATGTAGCCGTCAGGTGTGGGGAAGCCCTTCCCGCCCGCGCGCGCCTTCACGGCGAGATCGGCACAGCACCGCGCCGCCGGCGTATCAAATGCAGGACGCGGCCGGCGAACTGGTCCAGCAAACCGTCTATCCGCGCCGCCAGCAGATCCTTTCGCTTGCCGTCCGGGAGCGCGCCGATGCCAAAGAGAAGCTCTGCAACGGTGATGCTGGACAGGAACAACGTCTCGGCCACCTGCGCGTCGAGCCAGGCGAGGACTGATGGGCTAGGTTCGGGTTTGATCGCCTCAGAGACCACATTGGTATCGAGCAGGATCATTTAAACCGCATCGGCTCGGCGGGACGCGTGTCGCGGACCTGCTCAAGCGCCTCGATGTCGGCATTGGTGAGCCCAATGGTCCGGCTCATTTCCGCCAAAGCGGCGCCGAGGCGCAGCCGGCCCT
>JBEIHY010000195.1:0-3670 GCA_040381035.1 Hyphomonadaceae bacterium | reverse complement strand
GATCTCGACGAGTGGGTCGCGCACTATAACGAGGCGCGCACGCATCAGGGGCGATGGTGCTTCGGCAAAACCCCGCTGCAGACATTCCTTGATTCCGCGCCGCTCGCGCGCGAAAAACAAAACCCAGGCCGAGCCGCATGAACGGTTGCGTCTGACACTTTCGACCCGGCGGACACCCGCCACGCCGGGAGCGAATGTCAGATCAAATAGATACTTCTACATCTGAGAGCCCCCCCCACACACACACCGGCCAGCGGACCGGAATTGTCGTCGCCGCCGCTAAACAGCCCGGTCACGACGATCGCCGCAACATTCAGGAGCAGGAAGAAGACGGCAAGGGCGCCGAGAGGATTGTGTCCAAGGCGCCGCCTTGGCGATTTCGAGAAAGCGTCTCGCACGTGATCAAGGACAGCGGCCGGCCCTGCAGCAAAATCCGCAAACCGCGCATGCTCTCCGCCAACAAATCCCTAAAACAAACGAAATACGAGCATGCCCGCGAGCGCCTCGCCCGCATAGCGATCGTAAGCGGCTGACTGGCCCTCGCCTTCGCCAGTTAGCCAGGCAACCACGATCAGTGCGACAAGCGCCCTGTGAAAGATACGCATCGGCGCATCCCAGACTAGAACGGTCCGTTCGGATTGCGTTGAGGCCGTTTCAGTCATGCACGCCCTCTCTCCGCTGCTCCAGAAGCAACCGATTAAGGCGAGCGCGGCGCCGGCGTGCTAACCTTGCGCAAGATCAAGTCGAATTGTGACGGAGCCGTCTATTTAAGCCCCGGTTTCGAGCATCGGGAGAAAACGAGACTTCCCGTGCGGGCCGAGAGGGGCTCATATTGGTCTGTCCATACCGGGCCTTTGATCCGTGAGCCCACCGTCCATGACAAACACCTCTTTGAGCGGCCTTACGCAAGCTGAGGCGGCGCGCAGATTACGCGAAATAGGGCCAAACGAGCTGCCGCAAACCCAGGGTCGCGGCTTGCTCCAGATCACCCTCGAAACAATGCGCGAGCCCATGTTCCTGCTGCTGCTCGGCGCAGCCATGCTTTACATGGTGCTCGGCGACCTTGGCGAAGGCCTGTTTCTTCTTGCCGGCGCGCTGGCCACGATTGGCCTCGTCATCTTTCAGGAGGCGCGCAGCGAACGCGCACTGGCGGCTTTACGCGAACTCGCCCAGCCGCACGTTCGCGTTATCCGCGACGGCGCCGAAGTACGCATTCCTGCGCGCGAACTGGTGCCGGACGATCTCTTGCTGATTGGCGAGGGCGAGCGCGTTCCCGCCGATGGGCTATTGATCAGCGGCGATGTCCTCAGCGTCGATGAATCCACATTGACCGGCGAGTCCGCCCCCGTCTCGAAGTGCATCGCCACCGAAGCCGACGCCTTCTCGGCGGACACCGGCCCAGGCGCCGCCTCAAGCCCCCACCTCTTCTCTGGGACGCTCAGCGTAAGGGGCCAAGGCGTCATCTGTGTCAGCCGCACGGGGCCAAAATCCGCGCTCGGCCAGATTGGCGCGTCGCTCGCGCAAATCGGTCAAGAACCCACGCCGCTGCAGCAATCGGCAGGACGGCTCGTTACGCTTCTCGGTCTTCTCGCTTTGGCCTTTTGCGGGATCATCGCGCTCGCTTATGGGCTGTTGCGCGAGGATTGGATTGGCGGAACGCTTGCCGGCATCACAGTCGCCATCGCACTTATCCCCGAAGAGTTTCCGATGGTTTTGGCCGTCTTTTTGGCGCTCGGCGCCTGGCGGCTCGCGTCGCATCGCGTGCTTGTACGGCGCAGCGCCGTAATCGAAGCGCTGGGCGGCGCCACCGTTCTGTGTGTCGACAAGACTGGCACGCTCACCGAAAATCGCATGCGCGTCGCTCGCCTTTGGACCGAAGCGGAAGACTTTGCGATCCACGACGACGCGCTTCCGACTGATACCAGCCGGGAGGTACTCGAATTCGCAGCGCTTGCAACCGCACCGCGGCCTGTCGATCCCATGGACAAGGCCATTCGTGCGCTGCTGCCCCTCGAACAGCAAGCCGCGCCGACGACCACGCAAATCGAGCGCACATGGCCATTGCGACCGGAATTGATGGCCGTTGTTCAAGTGTGGCGAAGCGGCGGCGACAAAAGGATCGCCGGCGCCAAGGGCGCGCCTGAAGCCATCTTC
Source organism: Hyphomonadaceae bacterium (assembly GCA_040381035.1). Lineage (GTDB taxonomy): Bacteria > Pseudomonadota > Alphaproteobacteria > Caulobacterales > Aquidulcibacteraceae > REEB506. Next base: position 1,516 of record JBEIHY010000195.1, on the reverse strand, counting down.
AAATTATGCCGCTTGCCGCAAGAGCAGGTTTCCCAACTCACGGAAGTCCTGCGAGCCTTGGCGGAAGATGGCCTACGCGTGCTGGGCGTCGCCTCCTGTCGGCTAGATGCGCCGTTTCCCGAGACGCCAGAGAGCGCGCCATTTGAGTTCCGCGGCTTTATCGGTTTTCGCGATCCGCTCCGTGTCGATGCGCCGGCAGCCATCCAGGAGGCGCGTGCAGCGGGCATCAAAGTCATCATGATAACCGGCGATCACCCGGCGACGGCGCTCGCCATTGCAAGAAGCGCCGGGATCGATGTGAGCGCCGGCGTAGTGCTGGGTGCCGATGTCGCGCGCCAGACCCCGATTGACCTGCAGAGCAGCCTTGGTAACGCCCGTGTGTTTGCCCGCGTCGCGCCGGAGCAGAAGCTGACGATCGTCCAGGCGCTTAAAGCCAACGACGAAGTCGTCGCGATGACAGGCGACGGCGTGAATGACGCGCCCGCCCTGGAAGCAGCGCATATCGGCATAGCGATGGGCAAGCGTGGCACCGACGTTGCGCGCGAGGCGGCTGACCTTGTCCTGCTCGACGACAGCTTTGCCTCGATTGTCGGCGGCGTTCGTATGGGCCGGCGCATCTTCACGAACCTGCGCCGCGCGCTGACCTACATCACGGCAATCCACGTCCCCATCGCGGGACTTGCGCTATTGCCAATCCTGTTCGGCATGCCGCCAATGCTGTTTCCAATGCACGTCGTCCTGCTGGAGTTGGCGATCGATCCCATCTGCGCGTTGGTGTTCGAATGCGAGCCCAGTGAACGCGCAGCCATGCGAAGACCGCCACGGCCACCGAAGGAAACACTCTTTGGCCCTCGCCAACTCGTGAAGGCCTTCGCTCAAGGCGTGGGTGTCCTCGTGGGCGTATTCGGTCTCTACGCATTTCTTCTTCAGCACGCTCCCGAGCCTGTCGCGCGCGGCGGCGCCTTTATCACGCTTGTCCTGGCAAATCTCGTCCTCGCCCTCGCCGATGCGATGTCGACCGACGGCAGCCTACTAGCGCCGCACCGGCGTGTGTTTTGGTCGATCGCGGGCGCGCTTGTGGTTCTACTGACGGCCATATTCGCCATCCCCGCCTTAGCCTCCATCTTCCGTGTTGCAGCCCCCAGCGTGCCCATACTCATCGCGTCCATGGTTGTCGCCACAGTTAGCGGCGTATGGTTGCGCGTGGCCGAGTCCGCGCGCACCACAATGCGAAATTCCGGCGCTTCCGGCGCGGACGCCGCTGCCGACGCGCGCCATCATCCCTCCTCATGAGCAGAGCTATCCCCGGAAGTTGGTGACGGCATGAAAGGGTGAAGCGGCGTATCGTGGTGGTGTCGAGCCGCCACTTTCCATTGAAGGAAGATACGCCATGCCCAAGGATAATGTGATTGCGCTGTCCCAGCCAGGGACCTTTACCGATTTGCTGAGCGAGGTTCTGCGCAACGGGGCTCAGGCGCTTCTGGCCAAAGCTGTTGAAGCGGAGGCCGCTGATTTT
>JBEIHY010000194.1:0-3731 GCA_040381035.1 Hyphomonadaceae bacterium | reverse complement strand
AGCCCGCGCAATCACCTGCGTCATTCCGCCGAAGGCCAATCGCAAGCAGCAGCGCGCGTGCGGTTTCGCACTCTACCGCGAGCGCAACCTCGTCGAGCGCTTCTTCAACAAGATCAAGCATTACAGAGCAATAGCGTGCCGCTTCGACAAACTGGCGAACACTTTTCTGGCTGGCGTCATGCTCGTTTGCGTGGTCCTGTGGCTCAACTGACGACACGCCCTAAAGCGGAAGCCAAGTTTCAGTTTACTGCAGATTCCGGACATTCCGGCCCCGCCGGGAGGCTTCGTGGTCGGAGCATTTCTGCGCAATTGGCCCTTTGCGACTTTACCCAAAGCCAGCCGAGCCGCGCCAAACCACATAGGCGCCGGTTGCGATCACCACACTGGCGAAGATAAGCCCCAAGGTTTTGCGATGCGGCGCCAGGGCTTGTGCGCCGAATCCGCCAATAACTGCGCCCAGCCCGCCGCCAAACGTCATCAAACCCGCGATCGGCCAATCAACTAATCCCGACCAAGCATAGCTTGCCAGTGAGGTCAGCCCAAACGCGGATACCGCAACGAGTGACGTGCCCATCGCCACGCTCATCGCAAGACCTGCGGCCGCCATCAGGCCCGGCACGATCAGAAATCCACCGCCGATTCCAAAAAAGCCGGATGCGACACCGACGCCAAACCCCGCGCCCGCCAGGCGCGGCGCCATTTGCGGTGCGTTCTCACGCGTCATGCGCACTGCGTATGCCAACGCGCCCTCGGGCCCGCCGCGAAGCGACGCAAGGCCCACTGCGATCATTACAATCCCGAAGATCATCAAGAGTTTTTGGCCATCAATCGCCTTGCCCAGAAGCGTCCCCAAAAACGCGCCAACGATCCCTGCTCCTGCAAACACCAGCCCGCACGGCCAGCGTACATTATCGCGTCGCGCATGGCGCCATAGCGCCATCAAGGCGTTCGCAGCGACGGCGGCCGCACCGGTTCCAATCGCGGTGTGCGGATCGTGCACGCCAACGAAAAACACCAGCAAGGGCACCGCCAGGATCGACCCGCCCGCGCCAAGAAGCGACAGGATCGCCCCGATCAGCGCGCCAGAAGTCAGCGCGGCAAACACATGAAACCCATCGAGCGGCATGGTCTCACGCGGCCGTGCGGTTCCACGGCATGACCGCGAGCAGTTTCGCCATGCCGCACCAGCCGCTGGCTCCGGCAAACAAGAGGCCAGCGCCGATAAATCCGCTGATCGCGTGAAACCCGGAATGCACGCCCAGGCCGAGCAAGAACCCGACGAACGCCAGCCCGCCAGCCGTGATCTGCACTTGGCGCATGATTTCCAACGGCGCCCTCGTGTTTTGCGCAATGGGAAATCCTGCGGACCTCCACGCTTCGAGTCCGCCTTCGAGAATATAGGCTTCGCAAGATGCACCCTCAGCGGTTTGGCGCAGCGTTGCCGCATTAGCGCTTGTGCGATTGCCGGACTTGCAATGATACACCAGCACGGCGTTCCGCGGCACGCCGACCGCGCCGCTGGACAACGGCGCGGATTTCGCGCCGGGAATACGCTCACGCGCATGTTCGTCAGCTTCGCGTACGTCAATCAATACGGCGCCTTGAGCCACGAGGGTGCGGGCGTCCGATACGGAAATGGTTCTCATGGTGTCGTCCTCATCATATCTTTGAGTTGGGAGCACAAAAGAGCTGGTGGAGCGTGGCGAGCAGCGCGGTGACTTTGGGATCGGCAATCGCGTAAATGATGCTCGTCCCTTCGCGACGGGTGTGCACCAAGCCTTGCTCACGCAACAACGCGAGATGTTGCGACAGCGCCGACTGCGACAGTCCCGACACCTCAACGAGGCGCCCGGCAGGCGCTTCGCCTTCCTCGACCAAGGCGCACAGCACCAGCAAGCGTCCGTCATGGGCAAGCCCACGGAGGAACTGCGCTGCCTCGGCGGCCTTGTCCGCCATGCTTGCAAGGTTGGGCTTCGGCCTAGCCGCCGGCATGTCTCGCACTCCTCATCCGCATCTCTATATATCAGAGTTGTCTAAACAATCAAGTACTCATATATTAGATCCATCAAACGATGGAGCTAACCATGCCTGAAGTGACCGCCTTCTTCGACGAACCCACCTTTACCGTCACCTATCTGGTGATGGACCCGCAATCCAAGGCCGCCGCAGTCATCGATCCGGTGCTGGATTACGACCACGCAAGCGGGCGCGCGCATCACGGTTCGGCCGCGAAGGTGTTGGACGCCGCCCACGCAAAAGGCGCGCGGATCCAATATGTGCTCGAAACGCACGTGCATGCGGACCATCTCTCCGCCGCACCCTGGATCAAGGCGCAAACCGGCGCGGCCGTTGTGATCGGCGCCCATGTGCGCGAAGTGCAACGAATATTTCGACCCGTGTTTGGCGCTGATGATGTCTCTCTGACTGGCGCCGAATTTGATCGCCTCGTGGAAGACGGCGAGACGTTGCAGCTCGGCACGTTGACCATCGAAGCGCTGCACACGCCAGGCCATACGCCTGCATGCATCTCTTGGAAGATTGGCGATGCCGAGGTGTTCGTGGGCGACACGCTGTTCATGCCAGACTACGGGACTGCACGCGCGGACTTTCCCGGCGGGGATGCGGCGATGCTGTACCGCTCGATTCGCCGCCTTCTCGATTTGCCTGCCGAAACGCGGTTGTGGATGTGCCACGATTACAAGGCGCCGGGCCGCGAAAGCTACACGTGGCAAACCACTGTCGCGGAACAACGCGCGAAGAATGTCCATCTCAAGGATGGCGTCGACGAAGCGGCATTCGTCGCGATGCGCAAGGCGCGGGACTTGACACTGAAGGCGCCGGCGCTGCTGTTGCCATCGGTGCAGGTGAATATCCGCGCGGGGCATTTGCCGCCGAAAGAAGCCAACGGCGTCACCTATCTCAAAATCCCTGTGGCGTTGGCCTAGGAACAAACCCAAGCGACACACAGGACTTAGACGCCGTGTGTTATTTCGGTCTCCTCGCCCAACAATGTCCTTTGATCGGGCGCCATTCGATCGCAATGGAGGGGCGATTAGGAAACGTCCGCTTCCTCAGCCCCAAGCCGGCACCGGAACGCCTCCTATTGCCCCTCAACAGCCGTCAGCACCCCTTAATCCTAGCCCCGAGTTCGACCCGGCGGAGCCGCGGTCGGCGCTCAAAGGGACGCCCCGCGTCCCGACGCCTTCAGCGCCGCCGCCCCGCTGGCGCCGGTCAAGGGCAGCGCAGCGGCTTGCTTGCCCTTGACCTGCGCCAGCTGGGTGGCACGGCCACAGATCAGAACTTGCGGACGTACCCTTCGGGCAGCTCGTCGCCAGCGGTCGGCGGCTCGCCGCCTACACGGTTCAAGACTTTGTCTAGGACAGTGAGGTCCGCCTCAGCACACAGCTTGGCGAAGTGCGCTTGCGTTCGCCGCGTTTCAAGCAACAGGGCGATAGCTTCCTCGGCGAGCGCCTCAACGGAAACGCCCGCTCGCGCCGCCTCCTCTTCAAGGGAAACGCGCATAGGTTCAGGAATCCTGACGACGGATTTAGACATCACTTTTCCGATCCAGCATGGCTAGGAGCCCGTCCACGATTTGAGCATCGAGCTGGACGTGAATCGGCTGCTCTGATTCACTCGTTGCATGAGCAAGACCTATCGTTCGTGGGATGTGGATCAAGTCTTTCTGTTGCCGCCGTCGGTACAGGATTTCGTCCCGTCCGAGCATCCGT
>JBEIHY010000193.1:0-3819 GCA_040381035.1 Hyphomonadaceae bacterium | reverse complement strand
TCATGTTAGCCGGCGGCAGCATCTTAGCCAGCACCGCCGCCTTTCGTTCCAGAGAGTAAGCCAATGTCTCGTCCTGTTCCGCCCGCCTCAGAATACAATTCCTATATCACAGCAGGCGACAACTTCCCTGACAGAGGGGGCGGCCGTCGCCAGAACAATCTGCGCCCGCCAAATCAGCTTCGCCGGCGTGTTGCGATCGCCCACCCAAGCCTCAAGCTCGGCGCGGGCGGATCGGCTGACATACAAACAAATATCATCGCGCCTCATCCGCGAAGCATCGCACAATCGAAGGCGTTTGGGAATCAAGCGTTAGGCGTGGAACACTAGATTTCTCGATCGCGCAGCGTGAGCTTGTGCTTCCCTATTTCAATAAGCCCGCGATCGCTGAGCCGCTTGATCACAGAGCTGAGCGTGCTTTGAGGAAGACCGATAGCGTCCGCAACCGATCTTTGTGACCCACTGACTGTGCCGCCATTTCTACGCAAATGTTCGAGCAGCACGGTATCTGAGCGCGGCCGCGATTCTTCGCGCCGGTTCGCTAAAGTGTTCTGCTTGCGCACGACAACCAAGCCGCGCGTCAGCTGCAGCGTCTCACGAATGCCACTCTCCCAAGCATTGCGGACATGTTCGCCAATTTCATATGTGCTACTCTTGAAGTGGCGGGCCATCAACGGCGCCGTATCCGCCAGTGTGTCGGCTACGGCCTCGAATACTGCTTCAATTCGTGGGACGGACATGCCTGCGCGGATTTGGCCAAGACGCGTCAATTTTGCCTTGTCAGGCCACCTTGTCGTACCTTCAAGCGTCAACGCCATGAGATCGGCTGGAATGTAAGCTGTTGTCGTAAGAATATCATAGACTGGCGCGAGCTGCATCGCGCCGTTTACGTCATCATAGACAAGGCCGAAGTTTTTCAGATGCGCGTCGCCATTTCGGATCGCGCAGTTCAGAACGAACAGTTTGAACAGCTGTTCGGCTGCGGATGGAAATTCAACGGGTCCGAGGAAATCACGCAGGCGGCCGAACAGCCGCTTTTCATAACTTCCCTCGTATTTCTGGCGAGTCGCCAGTGCATTGAGAACGCAAAAGTCTTCAAATCCGAGATAGTCGCCGTCTACGACGTCAAAGCGCTTAATAACAAGGGCGCCGCCATCGTCGGACATCTCAAAATGTGGAACCGGCAGGCCAAGCTTTCTGGCAGCGATCAAGCAGAAAAACTCGTTGGCGGCCAGGTCAGGATATTCCTCTGGATCCCACAGCTTCACGATATGCGTGGCGCTCTGAATTGTCGGTGAGCGCCGCGACTTTGCATCGGATGGCTTCGTGTCTGCGGCGCGGATCATCACTTTGGGCTGGACGCCGGACAACCCAGAATGAGGTGCGAAGCGGTTCAACAGATACTCGAACAAGTCACCGTCCCGGCGCGCCCTGAGTATTTGGTCGATAGGTTGGACCGGCACATTTTCTTCGAGTTCAATATCCATGCCTGTGAATCGAATCCGGCCGATTTGGCTCCTGCCAACGATCTCCAGCAAATCCACATCGTCGAACGAGCCGGCAGCTTTCGCGAACATGCGTTGAAGGCGCTCGCGAAGCGCGCCCTCGGGGAGGTTCATTTCAAAGATGGGCGGAAGGCCGAGGTCGGTGTCCCATGACTCGACGCGTACCGGCATGGTGACTGAGACGGCGCGTGACGCTTGCGCCCTTGGTTCATAGGCAAAGGTCGATCCACGCGGTTGACGCCGATCCAAAACACCGGAGCGGCCCCGATCTGTCCAAACTTGAATCATGTATCTGTCTCGGAGCGGAGGTCGTCCAAGGTCGGCCTCTGCCGGTTGAGCGTCGTGATCCGGAGGTCCAATCCAAGCGCATGCAAGATCTTGGTGAGGGTGGCGAACCCGATTTCCGGCAATCTGGCATTCTCGAGCGGAGCAATCCTATTGCGCGCCACATTGGCGAGGGCGGCCAGCTCTCTTTGCGAGAGGCCGAGCTCCAAGCGCCGCTTCCGAACGGCTGCGCCGATTGCCACAAGGTCGATCATGCCGACCCTTATACGGTACAAAAGTCTAATAATCTATCAAAATGACCTACATGAAGGTCGGATCATCGATGGAACGGACCTCTATAAGGAGCAAGAACGGCATGTTTGAGATTTTTGGCATCCCATAGAGGCCCAGTCATCCCGCGTGGCGGTTCGCATCGATCGAGATTGTCGAATGGAGGGGCTCGCCTGCTTCCACGGAGCAATGGCAGCGGCGGCGGCGCCGCCGTGTTGGCCTTGCTGCCGACAACGGCTGCAATGGCGATCAAGGTTCACAGTCTCACCGATCCTTGCCGCCGCCTTTGCCCAGCCCAAGCATCTGCGTCAGGGATTGCGCTTGCCGCGCCTGCGCCATGCGTTTGGCGACGTCGAGGTGCAGCTCCATGGCTTTGAGTCGCGTCTGCCAATTAACGGCGAAGGCGATCACGTTGCGCCGAACCGGTTTGGCGAGACCGAGGCGCTCCAGCTCCTTGGCGCGGGCCTTCAGGGCTTGGGTGAGCGCCGGATCGCGGTTCGGCGCGGTGAGATCAGCGATGCGTACGATCCCAGTATTTGGCCCACTCTTGGGAAGCCGATCGGCGATTAGGCGGTCCAGCCGCGTCGGTGCGTGGCGGCGGGTTTCTCGGTCCAGGGCGGCGCGGGATTGGGCCAGCGTGCGGGCGCCGAGGCGCTCGGTCGCCACATCGCAGGCAATCCCGCGAAGCCCGTGCTTCACCAAGTCCCGCGGCAGGATCAGATCGCGCCCCAGCCGGTCGCGACCGCGCAGGATGATATGGGTGTGGGGATTGTCCGTGTCCCAGTGATCGATCGCCAGCCAGGCGAGCGGCTTGCCCAGCGTGGCCTCAGCGCGGGCCATCACTTCGCGGGTGTAGCCTGGCAGGTCCTTCAACGCGCCGCCCTCCTCGGCGGTAAGGACAATGCGGAAATGGCGCTTGTCGCTGTCGGCCCAATCGGCGGCGACGGCGCGGCCGTCGATCCGGTCTTCGGAGGCGGAGTAGAAGAGGTCGCGGCCGGCGGCGCCGTCACGCGTGAGGTAGTCTGCGTGGCCCGCTGACCCGCGTTCTTGCGCGCGTTCTTCAGCCGGCCCCTGTGCCAGGTCATCAGGCCGTGCGGCGCCGTCCCGGCTGACATAGGTAGCGTGCCCGGCGAGCCCCCGCCACCGCCGCCCGCATGGCTGAAGTAGTGAATCTTCACCACGGCCTGGTGACGCAGATCGCCCGCAAACCCGCCGCCGGCGCCGGCGCCGGACGCGCGCCGCGTCTTGATGCGCCGATCCAACAGGGACGAGAGCCGCAGCGTTTTGCCTTCCATCTTAGCCGGCCGGCCGCGCTTGCGCATTGTGCCGTCCAACCGCTCCGCATCCGGACGATCCAAACGGATCGAGCGATCGGCTTTCACGTCCGGCGTGGCGCTCGCCGGTTTGGCGAAGCTTGGCGCACTCTGCTCGGTCGTGAACTTGGCCTTCGGCATCCCTGCGAAGCTCCGTGTCTGCCCACATTCTCGCGAAAACGCGTGGGACAGAATGGGCCATCATCAAAGCCCATGGGACACGGGCAGTCCAACGCGCACAAGCGCTTAGGGTATGCGTGGGACACGCCTCTATCTAGCTCAAATTCAATAGTTTGGCACAGTTTTGCGGGTTCCGGGGCACTTCGGCGCCTGAATCCGAGATGAGTTCGGCGCCCGGTTCCGAAATGACCTCGGCGCCCCATTCCGAAATGACTTCGGCATGGGCTTCCGAAATGACTTCGGCGCCCCTGTTGGGGCGATTTTGAGCG
>JBEIHY010000192.1:0-3868 GCA_040381035.1 Hyphomonadaceae bacterium | reverse complement strand
CAACAAAAGCGGCGCCCGGATCACGCCGTCTTCCAGCGCATAGGTCAGGTCAAAGCCGGTGACCGGATTGGAAAAATCAAGCCGATCGGCGCCATGATCAAACAACCAGGCGCGATCGCCGCCGCCATGCCAGCGCGCAATCCGGGCCGCAAGACTGCCAGGCCCCGCCCGCTCATGACCCGCAAACAGCCCGGCCAAGGCGCTCAGCCGGCGCGCCGGAGCCGGCGCGGCAAACAAGGCGGCCACCGCATCGGCCAGGATCTCGGCTTCAGCCGCGTCATTGGCGCCCATTGCCTCGCCATCTTCGCCGCGCCCGGCGTCGCGGGCAAGAAGAGCGAGCCAATCGCACAGAAACGCCCGCGCCGCCGGATCATCCCCGGTCTGCAGCGGGTTGAGATCAAGCCGCGGCGCATCCGGCGCGATCCGGGCATAGGCCCCGCCCAGTGCGCGGATCGCCAGTTCCAGGCCGCGATCCTTGTCGATCACGATAACCCGGCGCTCAGGGATGCGCGCCGATTGCGCAATCAGGAAAGCGAGCAACACGGTTTTGCCAGAGCCCGAGGGTCCGATCAAAGTCGCATGCGCCAGATCGCCGGCATGAAGATGAAACGGCAGCGCCGCACCCGTCGCGGTCTCCAGCACCGTCAGCGGCGGGCCCCAGCGCGAGGTCGGTTGCGGCGCGCCCGCGCCATGACAGGAAGCCAGGCTCGCCATATTGGCGCTTGAGATCAAGGCGCGGCGCGCAATATAGGCGCCATTGCCCGGCAATTGCGCCCAGAACACCGGCTCAAGACCGATATCCTCGCGCACCGCAATCATGCCGGCCTCGCCGAGCCGGGCGGCGATCTCGGCGACCGTGCGATCGAGTTCAAGCGCGCTCTCGGCTTGCGCTATCACGCTCATATGGTGGCGACCGAATATCACTGCGCCCTCCGCGGCAGCGTCTGCGGCGTCAGACAAGGCGCCCGCCAGCGAGACGGAATCTTCTGCGCCCTGCATCCGGCCCTGGACGCCGCGAATGCGCGCGATCGCCTCTGGCGGATCAACCAGCGCAAAGCTCTGGGTCAGCGTGAACGGCGCATCCAGCGCCTCCAAGGCGTCAAGCTGGCCAGGCCAGGTCCGATCGGGAAAACTCTTGACGCTGAGCGCGGCAAGCAGGCGATCGCCGCGCGGCTCGATCCCGCGTTGCTCCAGCGTTTCATTGCGCACGATCAGGCGCTTGGCGAGCAGCACATCGGCAAGCGGCGCATCGGGCAACACCAAGCCGCCATCAAAGCGCCCGCCATGGGCGGGCTCACCGTTCAACAGATCATAGAAAAACCCGCCAAGATCAGAGACGAGCACTTCGGCGCCGCCGCGCGCGACCCGGCGCACGCCCAAGAGCTTCGGCCCATAGGCCGCCAAAGCGGCCATCAAAGCGCGCAGCGCCGCTTTGAGCGCCTTGACCTCTTCAGCCTCGCGCAGCGCGGCGGCAGCGCGATCATGAGCGGCGCGCGCAACCCCGATGACGCTTTCGATCAGACCGGCGCGGCCCTGCAGCGGGCGGCGCACCAGGCTCAAGATCTGGCGATCACGATAAAGCCCGTCGGCGGCCAAAACGCCACGATAGCGCCGGTCGAGCCTGGCGGCGTAATTCTCGCCTTCGATTGGCGCAATGTCGGCAACGCAACGCCGGCGGATCAAAGTCCGCCACAGGGCAAACTCGCTCGAGCCAAGGCTGCGCAAGGCCAGATCGCGCCCAGCCTTGGCGCTCGCGAGATCGGCCGTGTCCAGCGTGTCGACGACCAGGCCATCAAGCGCCAGACAGGCAACCAAAGCCCCGTCGCGGGTGCGCACCACATGCGGATCGACATGCCGGACATAGGGAATAAAGCCGCGCGCTGAACTGTCGGCCCGCCGCCCCGGCGCCCGCGCCAGGCGATCAAGCGCCTTGCTGGCCCGCAGCGCGCCGGCGCTCACGGCGAGCGGCTTTCGGCGCGCCAAGAGGCCGCGCCCCGCGTCGGCGGACAGCGCAACCAGCGCACCGCCAGGACTTGAAAAGCATTGGCGTCCCGCACCGTGACGATCAGGCCAAACCCATAGGCGAGAAGTCCGACCACGCCGACCAGCCAATGCTTGAAAATGAAAACGCCCTCCCCGACGAGCACCGCCACGACAACAAAATAGCCCGCCGGAACCCCGGCAAACATCGGCGGCCGCGCCAGGCCCTGAAACAGGGGATCGGCAGACACAGGAGAAACGTCGACGCGTTCGCGCATCGCTTGAAACCCCATCCAAACTTGAACAAAGCGCTTATTAGGCGCCGGCGGCGGCCATCACGGCTTCAGCGACAACGAGCGCCGTGCCGATCAGCGCGATCCCGATAATCGAGCTGATGGCGGCGCGCACATCAAGCCGTCCGGTCGCCCATAATACGCCAATGCCAACCAAAGCGAGCGCGCCAATCAAAACGCCGAGCGGGCCCGTGAGCGTCGTCACGATTTCTTGCAGGACGCTCTGCACCGGCTGCAGGATCGCCCCGCCAGCGGCTTGCGCCGACGCCTGCAGCGCCGGCGCCAGGCCGAACGCGCCGAGCACGCCCAACCCGCGCGCGGCGAACAGTTTGTGCCGGTATCCCATCTCGCCCTCCTTCGTCCGTGTTCGGACGATGTTTCCTTAACGAGGCTCGAATGAATTCATGATTTGGCCAAGACGCTTCGTCCGCCGCGCGAATTGGTAAATCGGCGAACGCCGATCAGTGCGTTTTTCGTGCGCCGCGCGCGGTGGGCCTACGTCTATGCGCCTGCGAGGATTAGTCTTGCGACGTGGGCGGGCCGGGCGCGGGCTGCGGCGGCGCTTCTGCGCCGTCATTCACGTCGATCAGGATCGGGCGCGGCGGCGTGTCTTGCGGCGCTGCGATATTTGGCGCAGCTGCCGCCATCACCGCCTCGGGCGCAACGCCGCCGGCAAAGCTTGGCATGCGCGCCAGCACGCGGCGCACATAAGCGCGCGTCTCTGCATATGGCGGAACCCCGCCATGGCGATCCACCGCCCCCTCCCCGGCATTGTAGGCCGCAATCATGCGTGTCTGATCGCCCCCGAAGCGATCCTGCAGCCAGGCGAGATAGCGCGTCCCCGCCGCGATGTTTTGCGCCACATCCCAAGGGTCGGCCGCGCCAAACCGCGCCGCCGTCGCCGGCATCAATTGCATCAGCCCGATCGCCCCTTTGGGGCTCACCACCCCGGCATGGCGACAGCGGCTTTCGGCGTCGACGACCGCCAGAACAAGCGCCACCGGCACCCCGCGCTGGGTCGCCGCCTGCGCCAGGGCCGGGGCATGGGGACAGGCCGGCGCGGCGCTGACCGACGCAGTGGGCGCCGCCTCAGGCGCAACTGAGGCCGTCGTCATGAGAACCCCGTCGCCACCGCGCTCCCACACCTGCAGGCCGGGTTGGTTGGCGTCGCGGTTTTCGCGAACGGCCGCCGCCGGCGTTTGCGCAAGCGCTGCAAGCGGATGCATCGCCCCGCCAGCCAGCGACGCACATGCCAACACCAGGGCAGACAGACGAGGCGCGATCATCGCGCTAGCATCGACCCCGGTCGGGCTGATCGCCAAGCGCCCGCGCGCGTTAAGCGATACAGGCGGGGTGGGTTCGCCTGCACGACAGCGTGGGCGATTGTCTGTGCGGCCCTGCCCGGACGGAGGCGCACAGGCCGGGCGATTGCCGGCATCGCCCGCCCAGGCCTTTCGGCTGGGGCGCCACGAGCGCGCCCAAGCAAGTCGACTAAATGTTTATGCGAGAACCGCCTGTCAACGGCGGAACACCCGCTCCTGCCCCGATGGCGCCTAGGCGCGCTTGCGTTGTGACGCGAGCTCTTCCAAAACAAT
>JBEIHY010000191.1:0-3889 GCA_040381035.1 Hyphomonadaceae bacterium | reverse complement strand
CGGCGCAACGGGCGGTGGGGCCGGCGGCGCAACGGGTGGTGGGGCTGGGCGCGGCGGTGGCGGCGGGGTCGGCTTCGGGCGCGGGGCCGGCGGCGGCAGCGGCTTGCGACCGCCAAAAATCGATTGCAGCAGTTTTTCCAGCCAGCCCATATCCCAACACCTTCTGTTTTCTCAAAATCTCAAAGTGAGTTTACCTCAGCCCGCAAGACCGAGGATAGATTAGCCGCCCTTTGGCCGATCGAAGACGCGACCGAGCGCTTCCAACCGCAAGGCCGGGCCTTTATTCTTGCGCCGAATGAAGCCGGGCGGATTGAACGCGCGTGGGAAATAATCGCGTTCCCACACCCGGTCTGGCGTGCCAGGTGGGGTGCGAAAATAGCTCTGCCCGGCTTTGACGCCGACATCATAAAGCAGCGACAGCGTGTCGGCGTCGTCGCTGGCCATTGTGCGCAGCGCCTTGATGGTTTTGGCGGCAGCGGCAACGCCGAGGGGTTTCAGACCAGCTTCATCAAGGCGCGCGTCAAAGCGTTGGAAATGCAACAGCGGAAACGGCGACAACATCTGGCCGCGCATTTCGCCAAGCTCGGCATTGATCGACCATGGCCGTGGCGAGGCGCTCAGCGCCTGCATTGTCATGGTGGTCTGCAGATCAACATCCGTGATCATCGCCTTCAGGGACAAGACCCCTTTCGCCGCGACCGGCGCCAGCCGCGCCAACGGCAAATCCTTGAGATCGCCGTCGGCCACGGATGGGCGCCAAAAACCGCACCCGATCGAGGTCATCAGCAGCCGATCCGCGCCGATCGCCCAGCCAAAACCATAGGCCGAGAGCGTGGCAAGCTTCATCAGCTTCAACGCCGGATTGTTGAGCCCCGCAACAGCCCCGTCAACGAATTCGCCAACCGCGCCGTCGGCGCCGACTTGAATCTGGCGGCCCTCAAAAAAGGTCGGCGCTGCGGCGCTGGCCAATACCACTTTGTGCAGGTGAAAGCCGCGATTGGGCGCCGCACCGTCGGCGCCGTTCCAGTACCGTCCATTGGGGTTATTGGTGATCGTCCAGGCGCTGCCGGTGTCCAAACGCTTAGTGAATACGGCAAGCCCGGTGCGCAGGGCCGGGCTGTCCAGCATATGCAGTCCCAGTTCGGCTACGAGGATTTTTTCCAGCGTATCGGCGTCAAAGCGGCTGCGCTGAATGCCTTGGGCGGCGCGGTCCTCATCAAACACGACCGGCGCGAGGCGCAAATACAGCGCCGTCAGCTCCGTCACAGTGCGGCCCAATGCCAAGCCCGCAGCGATGATCGCGCCGGTGGAGGTGCCGCCGATCAGGTCGTAATAGTCGCACAACCGCGTCTGGGGATCGCCGCTGCGGGCGATCAGCCGGGCCTCGATCTCACTCAGCATTCCGAGCGCCAACAAGCCGCGCACGCCGCCGCCATCGAGCGACAGAACGCGTTTTGGGCCGGAGCGGCCCAATCGCTCCGCCACACTTAGATGCGTCTGCGTCATCTCCGCCCCTTGGTCTGCGGCTTTCGTTCTGAAGCCCACCGCCCGCCATTCCGGTTGTCGCGCAATCACGGCGGAATCAGGGCGGCGCGAGCCTGTCTCGCCATTGCCGGTTTCTCTGTAAGGGACTAAGTAAGGGACTAACGCTGCTGGGCAAAGCCGGAGCGACGAGGACATGAGCGAGCCGCCATACCGCCTCCGGCGTTGCGCCAAGGCGGCCCCATGACATTGCCGCCCGCTTATCCAAGAATGCGCATTGGCCTCATGGGCGGCAGCTTTGATCCGGCGCATCATGGCCACGCCCATGTCGCGCGGGTCGCGGCTAAACGGCTTAGACTGCATCGGGTCTGGTGGCTGGTCAGCCCGCAAAACCCGCTCAAGTCAAAGTCCTCAGCCCTGGCCACGCGCTTGGCCAGCGCCCGCCGCGCGGCGCCGCCGGGCGTCACGGTCACTGATCTGGAAAGCCAACTGCATCTGCGCTTCACCGCCGACACACTGGCGGCCTTGCATATTCGCTATCCGGGCGTGCGCTTTGTCTGGATCATGGGCGAGGACAACATGGCCGACTTTCACCGCTGGCGGCGCTGGCCAGCGATCTTTCACGCCTGCCCGATCTTTATCGTCTCGCGCCCGACTGCCGGCGCCAAGGCGCGGT
Organism: Hyphomonadaceae bacterium; assembly: GCA_040381035.1. Taxonomy (GTDB): domain Bacteria; phylum Pseudomonadota; class Alphaproteobacteria; order Caulobacterales; family Aquidulcibacteraceae; genus REEB506. The sequence continues at coordinate 1,731 of JBEIHY010000191.1, read as the reverse complement.
TGGGCCCAGCCTTCCAGCGCTTTGCGGCCGCCCGCCGTCCGGCCGGCGATCTGGTTAAGCGCGCCCCGCCCGCCTGGGCTTGCCAGCCGGCGCGCTACAAAGCGGTGAGTTCAACCATGCTTAGAGAGAGGCAAGCGGGTAGGCCATAAGCCATCGGGCGTGGTTGGCGCCTCCGCCCGAGCTGCAAGGCCCAATTGCCTAACGCCTATTGCCTCAAATGGCCCCTTAAGCTATAGGCCCGCCCTTCCCGGTTTCCGCCGCGCGTTCGGCCCTCTACAGGGCGCGCGGCCTACGGCATTGAGATAAGGACTTCCCCCATGTCGGGCATCGTTTTGAACGTGGATGTGCGCCAACAGAGCGGCACGGGCGCGGCGCGCGCCGTACGCAAGACCGATGCGGTGCCGGGCGTGCTGTATGGCGGCGTGCGCGGCGCGGTGTCGATCTCGGTCGGCAAGAAGGAACTGACCAAGGCGTTGCGCTCGGGCAAGTTCGTCTCCCATGTCGTCACTTTGCGCCACAAAGGCGAAGACCAGCCGGTCATCCCGCGCGCGATCCAGTATCATCCGCTGAACGATGAGCCGATCCATTTTGACCTCTGGCGGGTTGAAGAGGGGTCGGTCATCGAAGTCGAAGTGCCAGTGAAGTTCATCAACCATGACCAATCGCCGGGCTTGAAGCGCGGTGGCGCGCTGACCATCGTCGATCACGTTCTGTCGATGAAGGTGCCGGCGATGAGCATCCCGGAAGCGATCGTGATCGACCTTGCGGGCCTCGACATTGGCGCGGTCGTGCACGCTTCGGCGCTCAACCTGCCGGCCGGCGCCAAGCTGACCGAGCGCGGCAAAGACCCGACGGTCGCAACCATCAAGGGCCGCATGGCTGAAGATGCCCCCCCGGCCGCTGACGCCGCTGCCCCGGCCGCTGACGCCAAGAAGCCGGCTGACAAAAAATAAGCCTGCGGATCGGCGGGCTGGTGGAGGTTCGCCATGCTCATGCTGGTCGGCCAGGGCAATCCCGGGCTCAAATACGCCAAGAACCGGCACAATATCGGCTTTCGCGCTGTCGACACGATGGCCGAGCGTTGGCGGTTTGGGCCGTGGCGCAGAAAATTCGCGTCCGAATGTTGTGAAGGCGACATCGACGGCGTGCGGGCGCTGATGCTCAAGCCGCAGACCTTCTACAACGAAACCGGCCGTGCGGTTGGCGAAGCAAGCGGCTTCTACAAAATCGCTCCTGCAAGCGTGATCGTGTTCCATGACGAGGTCGATCTCGCGCCGGGCCGCATGCGGATGAAAACCGGCGGGGGCGCTGCCGGCAATAACGGCGTGCGCTCGATCACCGGCGCTATCGGGGCGGAGTTCCGTCGCGCACGCCTGGGCGTTGGCCATCCGGGTGTGAAAGAAATGGTGCAGCACTGGGTGCTGAGCGATTTCGCCAAAGCCGACGAACCCTGGGTGGCTGCGCTGCTTGACGCCTTGGCGAGCGCTGCGCCGTTCCTGGTGCGCGGCGAAGATGATCGCTATCAGGCCGAAGTGATGCGCCTGGCGCCCGCGCCCAAGGCTGATCCGCGCGGGCGCCCGGATGACGCCAACTGAGCCGCTCCGCCTAATGCGCGACGCGATACCAGAACTCAAACCGCGCCCCGATTGGCGCTGTGATCCAGTCCCCGGCAAAGGCCGCGATCTCGGCGCGGATGGACAGGATTTGATCATCGCTCAGCGCGGGCGCGGG
>JBEIHY010000190.1:0-3893 GCA_040381035.1 Hyphomonadaceae bacterium | reverse complement strand
GGCATGCTTGCGGCGCCACCCCGTCACCGCCGTCAGCTCATCGCGTATTCGACCCTTTTCGCGCCGCCCCGCGAGAGCATACCGCTCCGCCACCGCCGCGACGACCTCGCGCCGCGCGCCCATGCTGATCCCGTCTGCCATCCGCGCCAGCGATCCGATTCGCTGACACCGCCACACCTATCGGCGGACAATCTTCGGTAACATTTTCGATGAGGCAATGCGGGGTCAAAATTGCACGCCGGGGAACATCCCCGGCGTCACGCAGGCCAATGTCGCGCACGTGTTCGGCGCCATGACCCTTTGCGTGAAGCCAGACAACGAGTGCCGGCGGCAAATTCTGATCAATCAAGAAGCGATATCGCGCATCCGGCGCAGCGCTGCGTCAGCCTACATTCACCAGGCCGATGACGGGATGATCAGCCTGCGCGGCGGCGAAGGCAAGGCAAGCGTCGATGTCCTCGGGCTCAAGGTCTGGATAGTCTTGAAGTATCTCAGCGCGCGCGGCGCCTGCCGCCAGCATGTCGAGCACGTCTTTGACGCGCATCCGCATGCCGCGAATACAAGGCCGGCCGCCACACTGGCGCGGGTTAAATGTAATGCGCGTCTTCCAGCTCATGGTTCGTTCTAAACGATGCCGCGCCAAATATCCGGCCCACAGGCCTACCCCATTACTAGGACATTTGCCGGCGGATTCATTCGCCCGCAAACCGCGCCATCATCGCCGCCGCGATTTCGGGGCTAGTTGGCCAATGGCCTCGCCTCGCGCCGCGATGTTCAACACAACGATGAAGCGCGGCAGGATTGGGTTGCACCACCCGATCGCCATCGAGAAACAGCAATCCCGCCTTCTCAGACGGCATCGCCGCGACGAATGCGTCCGCCTGTTCAAGGCCATCCCGCAGTTTGCGAACAATGTCGCTGGGGTCGATTGGCGCGGCAGACTCCAACGTCTCCCACTCCACGCGAGGGTGGTTCGCGTTGCGGCGGATCTCTGCGATCATGGCTTCCGGCGTGAAGCCGGGCGTTTTCTCAACCGCCGCCCAGATGAGCGCGCCGAGCGGCAATATCGTTTCATTGATTATGGTTAGATCGACAATGTCGCGCACTTCCCGTCGGCCGGCGGCGGCGCTTGCCTTGTTCGCGGCAAGATCGATCGGGTGCAGCATGTATCCGAAGAGTGGGTCTGCCACAGTTGGGAAAAACCGAAAGTCGCTGTCGGCGACCCATTCCAATTTGGCGCTTTCGCCAGCACGCTCTGCGACAAGCGATTGAACGCCGGGTGACCGCCGCAGCCAGGTTATGGTGAATCCCGCAGCGGCCAACGTCGCGGCGTCTTGATCAGCGGCTTTGGCGACGCGTTCTTCGCGATCGTGGAAGATATCGATATCAGCGGAGATGCGCGCATGCGTGCGATTCAGCGGCGTTGATCCGGCGACATAGCTTTCCGGGTCACGCGCCGCCGCCAAAACTTCCAAGGCGGCAATCTGGCCTTTAGTCAGCGGCACGGACGGCTGCCTCTATCGCTTCGGCCAGTCTCCTGGCCGCCATGTTGCCTTCGGTTCTTAAGGCGCGCGCAATGACTAACGCGTGTTCGGCGGATGGTTGAGCGATCTCGCGCTTATTCCAAAGCGCTGCAGCCCCGAACTCCGCGAAGGCGCGGCGATAGAGATCGCGGTAGTCAGCGATGGCGGCGGCGACTTTCGACATTGTCATGCTTCTAGCACAAAAACGACTCTATGGTCACGCGTCGACCCAGAGCTATTTGGCGGGCTCGTAAACGCCCAAGCGCTCAAGTTATGGGGTTAAAGCTGAGCCACGCGAACGCCCAAAGCCGCGCCCGCCTTCACCATTCTCTCGTCCAAGGTGAGAAGCGGAAGGCCGGACCGCTGCGCCATCGCCAAGTGCAAGGCGTCAGGCATGCGCAAACCCAGATCAAATTGGCGGACGAATGCTGAGGCTTGCAGAACATCCGTGTTCAGTACATCGATCCCCTGCGTATCGCCGGCGCGCCAAGCGTCGAAGTCATTAAGCCGGTTCTGGGCGACCTGCGCGGCCAAGGCGCCAACTCGGACCAGTCGTGCTAGGGCGCTGGCGACTTCGCCGGCCGCAAAATCGCTGACGATGGGCCGCTCATCGCAGGCCTCCACGAAAGTGTCGATCGCTGCGCTCTTTGCTTCCTGGACCAGCATCGGCACGAGCGCGCTGGCGTCAAAAAAAACGCTCAACCCTCGTCCTCATAAACAGCGTTCAGCAGTTCCACCGAAGTTAGTCCGACTGGACCGAGCCGCCGCTCTTTGAGCCGGGCATAACTCGCCGGATTGCGCGGTTTTGCGGCCGCCACCGGCCGCAGCTCTACAACCGGATGACCATGGCGGGTAATGATTACCTGCTCACCGGCTTGGGCCTTGTCGATCAGGGTCGGCAGGCGGTTCTTCGCATCCGCCACGCTGTATTCGGCCATCGCTCTACACGCCTCCAATTATGGCTATCATATAGTCATTTTCGCCGCTCCGGTCAATCCTGAAGCGGAAGGATGGCCGTCTGCATCTCCTTATTCTTCCAGTTTTGCCGCGATATCGCCTGCGATTTTCTCAACCGCCCGGCGCAAAGGGTCTCGGCAAGGTGGGCATACCGCTGTGTTGTCGAGGCTTGGCTGTGGCCAAGTATGCCGCCAATCAAAGTGAGCCCGACACCCTGGCCGGCGCCGACGCTGGCGAACGTATGGCGCAAATCGTGAAGCCGAACGCCCGATAGCCCTGCCTGCGCCCGCAGCCGATCCCAGGCCCGCCCGATCCCATCGTAGGGGCCATCGCCACGCGCATTCGCAAACACCCATTCGGGATCAGCGTCTGGCTCCGCGCGGATCGCCTGAAGCCGCGCCACAGCCGCGCCCGCCAGCGGCACAATCTTCGCCCCCGTCTTGCTTGCCTCAAGGCGCAATACGCCGAAAGCCAAATCGACCTCGCTCCACTTTAAGCCAACGATTTCTTGCCGGCGGGCGCCGGTCAGAATCAGGAGCTCAATCGCCTTCACGGCGGTTTCCATTCCCGCCGTTGGCTGAGGTGGGCGCAATACCGCGCCAAGTCTGCGGATTTCATCGGGCGACAGAAAGTCGCTTTGAACCGCATCCCAGACGTTGCTGGAGCCCCCTCCCCCCGGCGCTGCACGTCTTCGGCGCGCTGCTTGCGGATTGCGGTCGCCCCTCGTTTTGCTACAACGAAACCCCAAGCGGGGCCGCACTGCGATTGTGGGCCCTTGCGTGCGGCCCGAAACATGCGCCGGAACGCGCGGTCACGCCAGCGGCGAACGCCGGCGCGCCGTGGCGCAGCGTCATGGTCGACACGAGTTCAGGCAACGACCTCCCAGGAGCCGTCAGAGGCCCTGCGCATCAGCACCATCGATCCTGCATCAACGTCGGCGAGGCTCTGGCCGAAATCAAAGAACCAGGCAAAGCCCTGCCCCACGCGCCAATATGAGATGCTTTCGCAGCCGACGCCAAACGGACCGCAATGCGCAGTTTCCTCGTCCTGCCTGGCGGTGCGACGGCGATAGGCCTCGTCCACGTCAACAACGAGGGCGTCGGATGGATAATACTCTACCCGGGCGTCGCGCACGGCGCAGGCTGCGGCTTCCGCCCGGTCTTCCACATTCACGCGGGCAAGCTCCGTGATGAAGCCTGCAGCGTCCCTGCCCTCCGGCAGGGGGAAAATGCGCCCGATCTCCAGATCAGGCGTCACCGTTTCGATGAGCGCGGACGTGACGTAGCCGAGAGATGCGCTATGGGCGCCACCGCGCGCCAGCCAAGCGCCACGATGGCGTCCGCAAGCGGCGCAAAGATGCGCCCGTTGCCGCCCCCGCCATGCACCAGAATGACCGTTCCTGCGGCGGGGGCT
>JBEIHY010000189.1:0-3898 GCA_040381035.1 Hyphomonadaceae bacterium | reverse complement strand
GCAAGCGCCTTTGACCGCGCAGGTGGATAGATCGCTGCCCCCTGGGGCTCTTCGCTCAGCGCGATGGCGCGCCGGCTGCATTGTCTGCGCCAAAGTCTTTCAGCCGGCAGAGCGTGGTCTTTGCAAACACAGCCTGCGCGAAATCGCCAGTCAGCCCTTGCTGCGCCTTCATCCGTCCAAGCGCTCCACGTTCGGACAGCGCGCGGCGCTATTCCTGTTTCGACAAGAAGCCGTCCTGGAAGGTCACCCCCGTGGGCGCTGTCGTTGCGTTAAACACGCCGGCGAGTTCGTGCGCGCTGGGGCCTGCAAAGATGCCCGAGATGGGCCCATTCAGCGTGGAATCGATATTCGCGAAGGAGCCGCTAAAGCCGGTCCCGGCGACCGTGCCGCTAAAGGTGAAATTCTTATCCGGCATGCCGTTATTGGGTTGTGATGATGTCCAGCGGCTTTGCCCGCTGATGCTGGCGGTGGCGAAATTCGCATTGGCGATAAACTCAGAGGATGCGATGCCGGTTTGGGTGGGTGATCGATAGCGGATCGTGCCTTCGCCTACATATCGCGCCGTGCCGGTGGTCGGCAGTGCGGTTGCCCGGTCGCCAAACACGAATGTCGTCTCCGGCGCCGCAGCGTTACTGTCGTTCCATTGTCCGAGCGCGGTATAGTCGAAGATCGTTTTCGTCCAAGCGCGGGTTGTGGTGTCGGTGATCTCTAGGCTTGAAGTGAGTGTCGAGAACGCCGTGATGAGCCGCTTGCGACCATTGAAGTCGAAGGGCGAGACGCCACTGCGTCCGATGGCGTCGCCAAAGGTCACACCGGCTTTGGTGGCGGTGAACGTCGCGGCATCGTCCTGTGTGCTGGGATTGCCGCGCGCCCAACTGAAGCTGAGATTGGTTAAGCCAGTTGCGTCAAGTGCAAACAGCAGAGCGCCAGCGGTTTGTGTGCCGGTGCGCAAGCCGCCTTGCCGGCAAGCATCATCACCTGGCCGCCGTCATCGGTACAGACAGGTGCGCCGGTTTGGTCCGAGATCGCGCCAAATTGCGCGGCGACGTTTTCTGGCGTGTTGTCCGCCGGCGCCCAAAAGACGCCTTCGGTTTTGCTTCGGAACCGGTGCACAAATCCGTCGGTTGTGGCATCCAGGGTCGCGCACGAAGGCGCGTCCTCGCTGACCAGATAGAGCAGGCCCTGCGCCACCGCGTCGAGCGCCATCAGCGAGATCACGTCGGGCGGCAAGAGATCCTGCGCCAATAAGTGTCTCCGCATGGTCTTGGGCGCTCGACATGAACGATCGCTCAGATGCGCCGGTGGAGGCGACCCCGGGTATCGATAGGCGATCCAGCCACAATGGCCAGAACGAGCCCCCCCTTAGCTTATAGCAGGATAGAAACTGACAGCCACCCGCCGGGAGGGGACAATTTGTTCAGTGTTAGGCGGCGGTGGACTGTTCGCGAGCCCGCCATAGCGCGATGCATTTCGGTCGGAGGCGAGATCAATCCCCGCCGCGCTTGTCATCCGCCTCGGCTCCCAAAAAATCACTTCACTTTTCCACATTTGCGCGGACCAAGCCATGGGCGAGTAAGCGCTCCTCAACATCATGCCGCCGTTCGCTTATGACATGCCAACTTGCGACTATTGGCTCGGTGATCTGCGTTTGTGGACGCCGAGGCCTGCCTTGAAATGGGCGTTCAGGTCCCGCAAGAAGAAAGGAAGCCAACGATCAGCTTTTGCGGATACAGAATGACGCACTGCACACAATTGGGTCGGTTCGCCCGACGCCGTTACACGCCAGGGCCGACATCCATCCAGCGTTTGCAGCGGCTGTCCGCTCACCTTGGCGGGCCGGACATTTTCATCAAGCGCGACGATCTCACCGGTCTTGCGGGCGGCGGCAACAAGACACGTAAGCTTGAGTTTCTTGTGGCCGACGCTATCGCAAAAGGCGCAGACACGCTGATTACCGTTGGCGCGGTGCAATCGAACCATTGCCGCTTGACCGTGGCGGCGGCGGCGCACGAAGGCCTGAAGGCGCGCCTCTTGATCGAGGAGCGTGTGCCTGGCTCCTACGACCCCCACGGCAGCGGCAACAATTTCCTGTTCGACCTGTTGGGTGTGGAGCAGCTGACTGTTCTGCCCGCCGGAGCCGACATCCCCACAACGCTGGCCGCGATTGCGGAGGAGGTGCGCGGCATTGGAGGCGCTCCGTATGTTATTCCTGGTGGCGGTTCAAATGCGCTCGGCGCGCTCGGCTATGTCGGGTGCGCGCAGGAAATCCTCACGCAGAGTTTTGATGACGCGCTCACCTGGGACGCCATTGTGGTCGCAAGCGGCAGCGCGGGCACGCACGCGGGGCTGCTCACAGGTTTGCATCTGTCGCACAGCACAGTACCTCTGATTGGGGTGAATGTCCGTCGACCGCGCGCGGAGCAGGAGGGCAATGTCTATAAGCTCGTTGGTGAGACTGCCGCGCTGCTCGGCATTGAGGCGCCACCGCGCAGCGCCGTCACCGCGCGCGATGAATGGGTTGGCCCAGGCTATTCTTTGCCGACAGATGAAATGATCGAGGCGTTGCGGCTCACCGCGCGGCTGGAAGGAATTCTGCTCGACCCGGTGTACAGCGGAAAGGCGATGGCGGGATTGATTGGTTTGATCCGCAACGGGGAACTCAAGAATGCTGGCCGCGTGCTGTTCGTGCACACGGGCGGGGCGCCGTCGCTATCGGCGTTTGAGTCTGTGTTGCGGTCGTCGTGACCAGCGCACGCCCTTTGGCGATTGGCGTTATTGGCGGCATGGGGCCGGCCGCCACCTTCGATTTTTGCTCGAAACTGACAGCGCTCGCCCCTGCACGGATCGATCAGGATCATCCCCGCCTTCTGGTGGATTGTGATCCAACGATCCCCGACCGCAACGCCTTCGCTCGCGGGGATGGGCCGTCACCCGGGCCGATCCTTGCGCGGAAAGCTCAGGCGCTCGAAGCCGCCGGCGCAGCGTTGATCGTTATGCCTTGTAATACCGCGCACGCCCATGCCGACGCCATTCGCGCTGCGATCAAGGTAGCGTTCATCGACATGATTGCGGCAAGTGTGGCGCAGGCGCATGGCGCAAAGGCAGTGGGCGTTTTGGCCGCCGACGGTTGCCTCGCCGCGACCCTCTATCAGACCGCGCTTGCCCGCACGGGCGCAGCGCCGATCCTCTTGTCGCGCGCCGACCAGGTGCAGTTCATGGAAGTGCTATACGCCATCAAGGCAGGGGCGCTGACAAAGTCCGAGCGCACCGCCATGCGTGGTTTTGCGTCGTCGCTGGTCGCAGCTGGCGCGGACGTGTTGATCGCCGGCTGCACGGAGGTTCCGCTGGTTTTGCAGGCGAGCGACATCGCGGTCCCGCTTGTGTGTTCATCCTCGGCGCTGGCGCAGGCGACCCTCGCGGCAGCCTATAGGGCGTGAGGGCGCTCATCGCCGACATGTTAATCCTGACAGCATCCAATCCGCTTTGCGCGCGCGGATCCGCATAACTCCAGATAGCTTTAGCAACTTCCCAAGTGTCTCCGGGGTGTGGAAGCCCGCAGCCTGAGGCGTTGGTGCGCCGTCACCCACGCCTATCAGTCGGCGTTGCTTGCCTCTCAGCTGTTAGTGCTCTGGGTCAATCGCTTGTCATCATGCGTCATGGTTTCGGCGCGGCTCCTTTTTCAACGGCAGGCCGGGCTGGGTGCGATCGAGCGCCCGGATCTGACTTTTCTCATCGACGCACGCCACCAGCGCGATCTGGCGGGTTGAGATAGAGGCCGACAATGTCTTCCACTTTCTCTTCAAACAGCGGATCGTTCGACAGTTTGAAGCTGCGCGTCAGATGCGGTTTCAAGCCGGCTTCCGCCCAGATGCGGCCAACGCTCGAGGCGCTGATTCCG
>JBEIHY010000188.1:0-3904 GCA_040381035.1 Hyphomonadaceae bacterium | reverse complement strand
CGACGATGACGGCGAACGCCTCCATCAAGGTGTCAGTGCTTTGCGCCAAGCACCAGTCCAAGAGATCGGATTCGGCCTCGGGCATGCTTGCGAACAGCGCAGTGCGCTCATCGCTCAGGCCGTCGTGATCCGCGAGCCAGCGCGGGCGCGCCGTCAAGCTGACGCCCGGCGCGCCATGGCCGCTCGTCGCGTGCCGCAACAGAGCGAAAACGCCAATCGCGAACGCCGTGGTCGGCGCATCGATCAGCGTGCGCCGGATAGCGGTGGTGCGGATGGCGGTGATATCACGCACCAGCGCGCGGGGCAGCGTGGCGCGGGGTTCTTCCCAAGGGGCTTCATCTCCCATGGCAGATGGCGAGCTGCCTTCGCTGGTAATGTCGTCGTGACCTTCGCGTTCGGCATTTGCGGGCTTGGAGACGGCTCGCTCCCGTTTCGCGATTTCCTCTTCGCGCTGGCGACGCAACTTGGCGAGTTTGGCCGCGTCGGCTTTCGCCACCAGTCCGTACGCGAAGTATAACCGACCATCATGTTCCACAGAGATCACGACGCCGGCCAACGCCATCTCCTGCGGATCCCAGCTGGTGAGCGTTTCCGCGAGAGCTTGATGATCCGCCTCAAGACGATCGCGGTCCGTCCATCGCGGATCTTCATCGTCGTTCGTCGGGAAATCGCTCCCCCGGAGCAATTTCTTTCCATCCTCACCTTCTAAAGCGTTCTCGAGTTCTTCGATTTCAGCCTCGAGTTGTGCGAGCTTGGCGGCTTCATCGTCCGTGGGCTTGCGGCGTATCGGTTGGATGCGCTGACCGCTGGCGCCCTCAAACCGTCCATGGCCGAGATTCACATTCACCCAACCCCAGCCTTTGGCGAGCAGATCCTCGCGGTAAGCTTCGAGTTTCTCGCTGGCAAGTCGCGACATCAATGCCGGGTCGTCGACATAGATCTCACTTTCAAGGAAGAGATCCCGCGTCAGCGAGCCACCTGCCGCTTCATAGACATCCAAGCCAACAAACCGTGCCAGCCGATCCGAAGCGCGCATGCGGCCATGGGTGAGATGGGCGCGAACATTGGCGGCGTGGGTGACGGGCTTGCCCAGCGCCTTGAACACCGCTTCCTGTCGTGCATGGTCCGGCGCGATGCAGAACGCGCGCGCGGCCTCCAGCGCGAGATCGCCTTTGCGATAGGCGGCTTTTAGCTTTGGCGAAAGCGACGCCAGCGCCAGGCGTTGTTCGACATGCCGATGGGCGACGCCAAAGCGCTGTGCAATGGCGCCGACATCAAACCCTTGCTCCCTCAACGTCGCAAACGCTTCGACTTCATCCATGGCGTCGGCGGCGACGCGCTGCACATTCTCCGCCAACGAACTTTCCAGCGCAGCGGCGTCATCGAGGATGTGGCAGGGCGCCGGAAAATCCTTCGCCAAGACGCCTTGCTTGGCCAGCGCCTTCAGCGCCGCCAGGCGGCGTCCGCCAGCCACGACCGTGTAACGATCATTTCCGGCGCGCGTGACAGACAGGTTCTGCAGCAGGCCCAGCGATTTGATCGACGCGGTCAATGCATGCAGGTCGGCCTTGCGATCAGTGCGGCGGATGTTCTGCTCTGAGATTGTCAGCTTGTTGAGCGGGATATGCGCGAAGTTGGATTTGTCCGCGGCTTCACGCACATCGATTTCTGATTCAGCAATTGCGTTCATGGGAAGGCTCCAATGAGCTTCCCGGCGGCCAAATGCGCGCCGGGGCCGCGCGGTGCGCGACCCTTTCACCGCCCTGCCCGCGGGAAGGGGGCGGTGTCCAGGGCTCGAGCGCAGCGTCCCTAGACACCGTTCCCGCGCGGGCGAACGCGCGGCATGCGCACCGCGCGGCTCCGGCGCGGACGGTCACGAAGTCGTGTAAGGCGGGATAGATATTAGGCGAGCCGAATCGTACTTTGTTGCAGGCTCGGGAAAGTACTGGTGGGGAAAAGCGTGCCGCGCTCAATCAAAGCGGACGAGATTGATATCGTCATTATCGATTTGCTTGAACAAAATGGCCGCCTGTCCGCCTCGGCCATTTCCAAGGTCGTGAACCTTACGGATACCGCCGTGCGCAATCGCATCGCGCGGCTTGAATCCAAGGGCGTCATTCTCGGCTACCACGCTGTGCTCGGGCCTGCGGCGCCCAATCGTCCGCCTCTATCGCTGATCGAAGTCACGTTGAGGCTGGCCTCGTATGATGCGGTCAAACGGTTCGAGCGAGGGGCGGCGACTTTGCCGGGGCTGATCTCGTTCGAGCAAAGCAGTCCGTGGCATTATATTTTGCGGCTTCGCCAGTCCGCGCCAGAGGACATGATCACGGTGATCGCAACCAGCGCCGATGTTGAAATCGACGCGCTGCACGCCCGGATGCTGACGCCAATCAGTATATCCCCCAAAAGCCGCCGTCAGCCAAGCGTGCGCAACGAAAGCCCGAAATGAAACGGCGCGATTCGGCACAGCGGCCCAATCGCACTTCGGAAATCGAAGTCTAGGTTCGCTCCGCTTCGGAAATCGAAGTGTGGGGCGCGGCGCGTTGCTTGCCCAAAGGACAATGACGGTGGGCGCTTCGCCCGCCGCAATTCTGGTGCGGCTATGGTGGAGCAGAACCAAGTCCTTCAGAGAATAGCAGCGCTGGCCGGCATAGGGCTGTTGGCGATCTCTGGCCCTTGGATCGCCACCCATTTTGTCGCTGACATCTTTGGTCATCAGCAGGCGCTTGGCGCGCCGCTCATGTCGTTCGGCGATGCGCGGCTTTATCCCCCCTTCGCCATCTTCGAGTGGAATGAGCGCTTCGCCGCGCACTATCCGCGCCCGTTTGCCGTTGCCGGTCTGATCCTGTGCGCCGGCTTCGCCGCAGTGGGCGCCGCGCTTTGGCTGTTTGTGAAGTTGACCAGCCTGAAGCGCGCATTTGGCGCCAAGGCTTGGGCCGCCCGCGCGGATGTATCGGCTGCAGGCTTGTTGGCAAAGCACGGCCTGGTGCTCGGTCGCTTTGGGCGCGACATTCTTTGCGCCAAGCCTGAAGGCCATTTTCTGCTGATCGGCCCGTCGCGAAAAGGCAAAGGCCGAAGCCATGTCGTGCCCACGCTCCTGACCTGGCCGCATTCGGCCCTGGTCACCGATCTCAAGGGCGAACTCGCCCACGGCGATGTGCGCCATCATTTCCCGGGCACGGCCGGCTTTCGCGCCCGCCTGGGGCCGACTTTGTGTTTCGCGCCGACAAAGGCTGATAGCGCCAAATGGAATCCGCTCTTCGAAGTGCGGCGCGGCGATCATGAGGTCGCCGATGTGCAGAATCTGGTCGCCTGCCTGATGGGGCAAGATGGGCCAAACCATGCCGATCCGTTCTGGGACCGCGCGGCGGCGGCGATCAGCACCGGCGTCGTACTGCATGTACTTTATGCCGAACCGGTCGCGCGCAAGACGCTCAGTGTGGTGCGCGAAAAGCTCGCCAATCTGAAGCAAGTCGCACACGAGATGCGCACGACTTTGCATCGGCGCAATCCAATAACGGGCGCGCCGGAAGTGCATCCTGAAGTCCTGCAGGCCGCCAACAAATTCCTCGAAGAAGAAGACAAGCTGCAGTCCAGCATTCGCGCGACAGCCTATTCCTATTTCGGCATCTATGCCGATCCCATCGTCGCCGCCAACACCGCCGCCAGCGATTTCCGCCTGCATGATCTGGTCGCCGGTCCCCATCCGATGACGCTTTATCTGCAGCCGCCGCCGCACGATCTGACGCGCTTCATGCCGACTTTGCGGTTCATCGTCGAAATGGCCGGCCGCACCTTGATGGCGGACCAGACCACGACGCTGCGCGGCCAGAAAAAGCGCCATGAATTGCTCTTGATGCTGGACGAGTTCCCGCTTTTGGGTCGGTCCAAGTTCATCGAGGAT
>JBEIHY010000187.1:0-3945 GCA_040381035.1 Hyphomonadaceae bacterium | reverse complement strand
GGGCGAGGACAGCTGGCGTGTCCGCGCCGGCGCCCGCCCGCTCGCCGGACTGCGCAATCTGGCCTTGTCGCTGCTCAGAAAAACCCGCCTCCCCATACCTGAAGCCCGCGACAACTTCCGCGAAGACCGCGCCCAAGCCATCAAAACCGTCACCGGAAGGATTCTTTGAATGGCCCTGTGGGGGCGATCAATCCCATTGCGTGATCCGTTTGATCAGATGGCGCGCCTTGCGGCGGCCTTCGGGCACAGCTTTGCCGCGCACGCTGACATTAGCCTTGTGGACACTGTCGGGATCGCCCGACACCAGCGGGTGCCAGGCCAACAGCGGCCGGCCCTCATGCACCAGGCGATAGGCGCAGGTCTTGGGCAGCCAGCCCAGTTCGGCGACATTGGCCGGCGTCAGCTTGACGCAATCGGGCACTTTGGCCTTGCGGTTGTCGTAATCGCTGCACCGGCACAGCTTGATGTCGAGCAATTTGCACGCAACGTCGGTGAGATAAATCTCGCCGGTGTCGGCGTCTTCGAGACCGATCAGGCAGCACTTGCCGCACCCGTCACACAAGCTTTCCCATTCGGTTTCGCTCATCTCAGCGAGCGTTTTGGTTTGCCAGAACTTCTCGCTCATCGCTCAAACGCTCCAACAATTTCCAGATGCGGCGAATACTGGAACTGATCCACTGGCGTGACTTTCACCAACCGAAACCCGCCATCCACCAGCACCCGCGCATCGCGCGCAAACGTCACCACATCACATGACACCGCCGCCGCCTTGACCACTTTGGAGGCCGCGATCTGCTCGGCCTGCATCCGCGCCCCCGACCGCGGCGGATCGAAAATCACCGCGTCGATCTTTTTCAGCTCCAGCGCCGCAATCGGCGTGCGCAACAGATCGCGCCGCTGGGTGCGCACCTGTTTGATGGCCCCGGCCGCGCTATCGGCGGCCTTGTCGAGGGCCGCCAGCATCGCGCTATCGCCCTCCACCGCCAGCACCTCGGCAAAAGCCGCCGCACGCAGCGCAAAGGCGCCAATGCCGCAAAACAAATCCGCCGCCCGCTCCGCACCAGAAATCGCATCCAGCGCGAGCTGTGACAAAATCTCCTCCGCCATCGAAGTGGCCTGCACAAACGCGCCGGGCGGCGGCTGCACGCGGGCATGGCCCATGGCTAAAAACGGCTGCCTACGCGCAATGGCGATATCAGTATCGAAGCTCAGCCGCGCAAGGTCGCCAGCTTCGGCCAAGGCTGCGGCCTTGGCAAAGCCTGCGGCGTCCAGCGTCACGCCGGCGCCTTTCACTTGCACGTCAAGGCCAGCAAGCGTCGCCAGCACCGCAATCGTGATCTCGCCGCGGGCCGGCGCATAGGCCGCCCCGATGGCGCGCAGGGCCGGCAGCGCCGCCACCAGCGCGGGCTCCAGCACCGGACACTCGGCCATGTCCGTCACTTGTGCGCCGCCGCGGGCCATGAAGCCGAAAGACAAATTCTTGCCGCGCCGCTGGGCGTGGAAGGCCGCACGCCGGCGCCCCCGACCAAAGGCGGTGACGATCGGGTCCACCGCCATATCGAGGCCACGCCGACGCAGGGCCTCAACCAGCTGGGCATGCTTCCAGGCCGCCTGCGGGCCGGGCGCCCAATGCTGCAATTGGCAGCCGCCGCACTTGCCGAAATGGCGGCAGGCCGGCGCGATCCGTTCCGCGCTGGCGCTCAATCGCTCCACGACCAGGCCGCGCTCGCCAGCGACATTCACCCGCGCTTCTTCGCCCGGCAACAGGCCAGCGACATAGACCGGCCCATCCGGGCCGTAGGCTACCGCATCGCCGCGCACGCCAATTGCGGCCATGGTCAGATGGCGCTCGGCAAAGGCGCTGGCTTGCGGGCCGGGTTCGCCTTGACCGGGATCAGCAGAGGGACGCCAACGCTTCATGCCGGGTTCAGATTGACCTGTGTTGGATGGAGCCATCAACCGGCGAAAGGGCAACATCGCCCCCGTCGGGAGCACAAGTGGAGGTTTTCATGCGCGGTCAAGCTTTCCTGTTCGCCGGTGTGCTGATGGCGGCGGCTGTTGCCGCAGCGCCAGCCAACGCCGATCCCTACCGAACCTATGGCCAGGGCGGCTATAGCCAAACCGATCCCTGGTGCGCCCAGCAGAAACAAAACCGCATGTTGGCCGGCGCGGCCATTGGCGGCATCGCTGGCGCCGTGATCGGCAAGAACCTGGCGGCGCGTAAGAACAACACCGAGGGTACGGTGCTGGGCGGAGCCACCGGCGCGGCCGCCGGCGCGCTGATTGGGCGAGCGACCGCCTGCAACAATGTCACCCAGGGCCGCAACGCCAATGGCTATGTCCAGCCTAGCGCCGACCCCTTTTACACCCAGGGCGGCTATCGGACCGGCTATGGCAATGACAACCTCTATGGCGCCCCGTCCAATCAGGTCGGCTATGGCGCGCCAGCCCGCCAGGATTGCCGCTGGGGCACAAATATCACCCGCGACCCGGATGGTCGCGAGATGCGCGAGAGCGTCTATATGTGCCGCGGCAATGATGGCGCCTGGCGGCGCAGCAACTGATCGTCATTTAACGTCACATGGGTCCCAAATGTCGGCCGGGCCGTCTTTGCCGATCTGACGGACTTCCAATTGGTTGGCGCGCTTGGCGTTCGTTGCAAAGAACAGCGGCGCCAAAGCGTAGCGTGCGCCGGCCGCGTCGGCCGGGGCAACCACGCGGGTGGTGAGCGACAAGCCATCCGAACCCACCGTTTCGATGCGATGCTCAAAGCGGGTGTCTAGCGTCGTGAACACCAGCCTGTCGCCTTCGACTGTGACATGCGGGCCGGCCGCGCACGCCTGCCCGGCCCATGTCCAGCGGCCGAGCACGCGCGACAACAATTCGGCGAACTCAGGATTGTCGGCGCGCAGATTGGGCGCGGTGTTTGCCACCGGCGCTGGCGCGGGCGCCGGGATGGGCGTGCGCGGCAGATTGAGCACCACAGCTGTTCCCCCAATCAAAACCGCGGCCGCAACGGCAAAACCGATCAACCCTTTACGCCAACCCTGCCCCGACGCCATGGCAATCGCGGCCTTGGCTTCCGCGCGCGCCAAGGGATCGCCGGCAAAGCCGCCACGCGCCGCCGCTGGGCCGCCCCGTGCGCCCAACCGCGTGCGCGCTTCACCGACCAATCGCAGCAAGCCTGCCGAAGCGCCCTCACGCCAGTCCTGCAGGTCAATGCTTTGAACCAGATAAAGGCCCATCGGGAAATCGTCTGGCTTGAGCGGCGCAATCATCGCCGGCACCAGCTTGCCGGCGTCGCGCGCAATCATCGCCTCATGGCGGACATTGGGGCTGGCAATCGACTCGCGCGACCACAGAACAACGACCATTTTGGCCGCGCTCAGCCGGGCGCGGATCCAGGCGTCCCAATCCTGGCCGGCGGGCACTTCCTGATCCCAGAACACGTCGTAGCCGGCGGCGGACAACACATTTTGAACACGTGCAGCGGCGGGGCGGTCTTTACTGGAATAGGAAAGAAAGATTTCATTCATCGCCGACCTCTGATTTACGGTCTTCTATCCTGCGACCGTGGCTTTCGCCATGGTCGACGATCAAAACAAATTCTGACAACGTGAGACGGCGATGCACGCAGCCCATTTGTTTGCACTTTTGGCCGTTGCTCTCGTTGCTTGCGCCAGTCCGCCGCCGCCGGGTGAGGCCAATGCGCAGCCCGCCGCCAGCTTTGATCCGGCCGCCGCCAAAACCTGTGAACGCCGCGACGGCGCCTATCAGATCGACGGCGGGCTCAACCGCTATTCCTGCATCATCTCCTACTCAGACGCCGGCAAGACCTGCACCGACAAGGCCGATTGCCAAGGCACTTGCCTGGCTACGCCCGGCCAACGCATGGGCGAAAAAGGCGCCGGAAAATGCGCCGCAACCGACAGCCTGTCAGGCTGC
>JBEIHY010000186.1:0-4031 GCA_040381035.1 Hyphomonadaceae bacterium | reverse complement strand
GCTAGAGCGGCCCCCACCTTGCTTGCTCTTCACGGCTTCGGCTCCCATTCCCCGCCGGGTTGCTTCTGCATCACGGTGAGCGAGCGCGGAACGAAGTCGGGATTGTCCTGGCCAAGCTCGAAGAAGAAGCCATAGCCCTGCTTGATCATCCAGAAATTCTGGCTGTCGGCGACGCCAAACGGGCCGCAGGCGGAATAGACTTCCGCATACTTCTTCTTGTTGGCCTTTTTGAAGGCTTCGCTCACATCGACGACGAATTGATCATCGGGCTTGGCGGGATCGAGCGGGCGCACTTCGCAGGCGGCGGCTTCCTTCTTGTCGGTGGTGGATTGGCGCGCCATGTCGAGCAACACTGCCATTTGGTCTTTTTTGCCGCTGTCGTCGGCCAAGGTGAAAATCTTCACTGGCGCATAATCGGGTGGCGCCGGATTATAGAGGGCCGATTGCACCACCTTCAGTTCAGCGCTGCGCGCGCCGCCGCCATATTCAAATTGCGTCTTCACGCCCTTGCACTCGGCCGCCAAGAACAAAATCGCTTCATCGCCAAAGGCGGTTTCGTTCATCACCCATTGGCAGCCCTCCGGCAGATCCCCCGGCGCGCCAACATCGCCGAGATAATTGATCGAGCGGCCGATGCATTTGCCAGTAATCGCAAAGCGCGGGCCATCATCCGGGCAGGTTGAGGCCGCCGCGACCGGCTCGTCTTTCTTTGCCGCCGGCGGCGCGCACGCCGCCAACCCAAGTGCGCCAAGCGCCAAAATCGAACCCGCCAGTCCCCGCATAGCCGCCTCCTCCGCATGCAGAGCGTGGCGAAACCTTGCATTGCGCGAAGGCAGAAGCAAGGTCGAACCTTGCCGGTTTAGACGGCAGCGAGATCGTCGGTCCGCTCCAGTTCGACCGGGCCAGTCATCTGCACCCGGTCGTCGCTGCCGCGCCAGTCAATGGTCAGCTCCCCGCCATCGAGGATGAGGCGCACTGTCCGTTCGGTATGGCCGGCGCGATGGGCCGCCACGGCAGCTGCGCAGGCGCCGGTGCCGCAAGCGAAGGTAAGGCCCGCGCCGCGCTCCCACACTTTCAAACGGATGGTTTGGCGGTCCAGGATTTGGGCGAAGCCGACATTGACCGCTTGTGGGAAGAACGGATGGGTTTCCACTTCCGGCCCGATGGCGCGGGCAAGCTGTTCGCTGGTCTCTTCGACAAAAAACACCGCATGGGGATTACCCATATTGACCCCGCCCGGCGCTTCCAGGCGAAGGCCCTGGGCCTCGATCGCAAAATCCATCCGCACCGTATCGGTGGCGCGCGCGACGGGGATTTCCTCCCATTTGAGCAGCGGCGAACCCATGTCCACCGTGACCGAATTATCACCGGCCATGCGCGCAGCCAGCGTGCCGGCGAGCGTTTCGATTTTGACGCCCTCAGCCCCGCTTTCGCGCATCAACAGCCAGCCGACCGCGCGCGCGCCATTGCCGCAGGCCGCGACTTCTTCGCCGCTGGAATTCCAGATGCGCATGAAGCCATCGGCCCGGATTGAGCGCTCAATGGCGATCACCTGGTCGCAGCCGACGCCGCTTTGCCGGTCCGCGATGGCGCGGGCCTGGGCGGGCGACAGCGCCAGTGCGCCATAATCGCGCGCGTCGAAAATGACGAAGTCATTGCCGCAGCCGTTCATCTTGAAATAGCGCATAGGTTCGACCTCTCGCCGGCAGGATGGCGGCCATCCCTTGCGATTTCCTTCCGCTTAACTCGTTTTTCCTTTGACGATCGGCGCCGACGCAGGCGGCGTGGCCCCTGACTTGCCAAACAGATGGCCCTCCCGCCAGCCGACATAAAGCCCAATCAAGGTGGCGAGCGGGATAAAGGCGTCGATCTGCTCGGTCATGTCGGCCAGCTCAGCCACATACAACAACCCCGCCGGTCCCCACATCAGGCCGAGGATCAGCGCCCCAACGCCCTCCTCCCACGAGATCGGGATCAGCGCCCGGCCGATGGTGAAATCAGCCAAGTCGATCACGATGGACACGGCGAGGCGCAGAAAGAAGCCGGTACGGGTCATTGTCTGGCCTTTGCCCCGGCGCGGCGCGCGTGTCCAGCGCGGGCGAAAAGCCCGGGCGGCGCCGCCCCGCCCCAGTTCGCAAAGCCGACCATTCGCGCTACGACGCCGCGATGGGCGAAACTTCCCCTCTCACCGGCGTTTACGGCGTCCCCCCGGACCAACTCGCGCCAGTCCCGGCGGGGGCGCGTCAGTTGTCGCCGCTTTATCCCGGCGCGGCGGATCTGGCCAAAGCAGCCGCTGGCTCCTATGGCCGCATCGTTATCGCCGCGCCGGCGGGCACGCTGGAGCGGCGCTATGCGCTTGCGCTTGCGCTGCGCGCGCTTGCATCTGGCGCCATGCTGACCGTGCTCGCCGCTAACGATAAAGGCGGCGCGCGCCTCGCGAAGGAATTGGCGACGTTTGGCTGTGCGGTGGAAGAGGTCAGCAAGAGCCGTTGCCGCATCTGCACCACGCGCCGGCCAGATTTGGCGATCGGGATCGACGAAGCGCTGCAAGCGGGCGGACCTCGGCTCGTCGACGCGATTGGGCTCTGGTCGCAGCCGGGGGTGTTCAGTTGGGACCGGATCGATCCCGCCAGCCGCCTCCTCGCCGCGCGCCTGCCGCCGCTCAAGGGAGCCGGCGCCGATCTCGGCTGCGGCATTGGCACGCTCGCCTTGGCGGTGTTGCAATCGCCAAGCGTTCGCCGGCTTGACCTGATCGAAATCGACCGGCGCGCGCTTGCCGCGGCGCAGCGCAATGTGAGCGATCCGCGCGCGCACTTCAATTGGGTCGACGCGACCAGCCATGCCGAAGGCCTCCAGGCGCTGGATTTCGTGGTCATGAACCCGCCGTTTCACGCCGCCGCGATCGAGGACAAGGCGCTTGGCTTGGCCTTCATTCGCCGCGCCGCGCAGCTGTTGCGCCGCGGCGGGGTGTGCTGGCTCGTCGCCAACCGGCATTTGCCCTATGAGGCCGCGCTCGACGCGCATTTCACGACCGTTCGGCTCGATTGCGAGGCCGACGGCTTCAAGGTGTTTGAGGCCAAGGCATGAGCAAGCCGCCCACCATGCGCATCGACCGTTTGCTCGCGAACATGGGCTATGGCTCGCGCCGCGACATCGAACGCCTCGCCAACAGCGAGCGTGTGATGCTGGACGGGCGCCCGGTGGACGATGTCAGCGCCCGCATCGCCGTCACGCCCGATCTGGCGGCGCGGATGACGGTGGACGCCGCGCCGCTCGATCCGCCGCCGGGCCTGATCATCGCGCTCCACAAACCGCGCGGCGTGACCTGCTCGCACAAGGAGGCGGGGCCGCTGGTCTATGATCTGTTGCCACTGCGTTGGCGCGCCCGCGAGCCGGTGATCTCCACCGTCGGCCGGCTCGACAAAGACACTTCCGGCCTGCTGCTGCTGACCGATGACGGCGCCCTGCTGCACAAGATCATCGCGCCGAAAAGCCATGTGGCGAAGCGCTATCTGGTCGACCTCGCGCGGCCGCTTTCTGGAACGGAGCGCGCGCTTTTCGCCGCCGGCGGCCTGATGCTCGACGGCGAAGACAAGCCCCTGCTGCCGGCTGAGTTCGAGCCTCTGTCCGAACGCGCCGGCCGCCTCACCCTGCATGAGGGCCGCTACCATCAGGTCCGCCGCATGTTCGCCGCCATCGGCAATCACGTCGAGGCGCTGCACCGCGACCGCATCGGCGGGCTGAACCTGGCGAGCGACCTGGCGCCCGGCGCATGGCGCCTGCTCGACCCGGCGGCGATTGGGCGGATTTTCGCTGCGCCGCTGCGCGCGGCTGGCGGGTGAGATCGGCTGGCCGGGCGGATCATGCCGAGCGCGGAGCGAGCGCGCGGTTCGGGCATCAATGAGCGGCCGCGTGTGTGACCTGGTTTGGGGCCCCTACGGATCGGCTTGACCAGAAACTTGTTTCCTAATCCTGGGCTGACGATTGCTCTGGCCAAGGGCTTAGGCTTTTTGCGCCCTATTCACTCGCCG
>JBEIHY010000185.1:0-4051 GCA_040381035.1 Hyphomonadaceae bacterium | reverse complement strand
CGCGCGCGCGAAATCGCAAGCTTTTTGACCAACTTCCCAAGAAACCTTGCAAATCCGAATACTTCAAATCCGACGAAACACCCGCATTCCTGGGGCCTTCAGCGTTTTTCACGGGCGACCAGATACGCTTGGCTGTATGGCGCTGCTTGGGCGGGGCATCCGCATCGGCGCGCAAGATTGCGTCAATGACGCCCAGAAACGGCCCAAGCTTGGGCTTGGCCCGCGGCGCCTCCTGGCGATAACCAGGCGGCGCGAAAAACGCCAAGCACTTGTCCACCGTCTCCCGGTGAATGCCGAACAGCCGCGCCGCCGCGCGCCGACTGCCGCCCTCGATCATCACGAAGCAGCGCACAGATTCGTAAACGTCCATGTCCTTCATCCCGGCGCCGCCTCCCGTGACCGGCAGGACAGCGACCATAGATGTGGCTGGTTCTTGGACCGCCACGCACCGTTAACAAACGGCGCCTCTGCGGCCCATTATTGGGGCGCCGCGTACAGGTACGCCGACATCGCGGCCTTTATCGAGGCGCGGCTTCATGTTTGAGAGGGATCTCGCGCTGCTTGCATCCAAGGCGCGCCATGGTTATGAATGTCGGTCATTGAATGTTTTGACCGACAATAGCATCCAAATGAGCCGTCTCCGAGAAACTGCCCTAGCGCTCGCCCAGGACCGAGGAATCATTCGCTGGCGCGACTTTGCAGCCGCTGGCGTCACCTCCGCCACGCTTGCACGGATGGTCGATGACGGCGAAATCGAGCGCGTGGGCCGTGGCCTCTATCGCCTGGTCGACTTCACCGCCTCAGAGAACCAGAGCCTGATCGAGGCCGCCAGCACCGCCCCAAGAGCCGCTGTCTGTCTGCTGTCGGCGCTGCGCGTTCACGATCTCACGACCCAACTTCCACACGCCGTCTGGCTGATGATCGGGCGGAAGGATCGCGCGCCCACCAGCGCCTCACGTCTTCAAATCGTTCGCGCCAGCGGCGCCGCGCTGACTGCAGGCACTATGCACGTGCTTCAGGATGGCGTGCAAATCAAGCTGACGACACCAGCCAAAACGGTGGCCGATTGCTTCAAGTACCGAAACAGAGTGGGGCTTGATGTCGCCATTGAAGCCCTGCGTGACGGACTTCAGCGCAAGGCCTTCACAGTCGATGAGTTCATGCACATGGCGCAAGCCGACCGCGTCGCCCGTGTCGTCCGCCCCTATCTTGAAGCGCTTCTATGAACGAGGATCCAGCCCTCGTTCAGTCCATTCGGCAGCGGCTCGAAAACCACGCGCGCAAATCGGGCCAGGACATTCAGCGCACCCTGGTCCGCTACGCCCTTGAGCGCTTGCTCTACCGCCTCAGCATCTCCGACCACCGTAATCGCTTCATCTTGAAAGGCGCCATGTTGTTCAACGTCTGGGACGGCGCACCCTTTCGCGCAACCGGAGACCTGGACCTATTGGGAAATGGTCCGAACACAGAGGACGTTCTCGTCACAGTGTTTCGCGAAATCTGCGCTATCCCAATCGCGGAACCCGACGGCTTGAACTTCAATACTGACGCCATAAACACCTCCCCGCTGCGGCTGGCGACAGACTATTCAGGCGTTGCACTTCGGTTTGACGCAAAGCTCGGGCGGGCCCGCCTTCGCATGCAAGTGGATGTCGGATTTGGCGACGCGGTCACGCCGGGACCGATAGATGTGAAATTCCCGACGATCCTGCAAATGCCTGCGCCAAACCTACGCGCATATCCACCTGAAACCGTTATCGCCGAGAAATTGGAAGCCATGGTTTCCCTCGGGGTTGCTACGACGCGCATCAAGGACTTCTTCGACGTCTGGGCGATCTCTCAATCCTTTGATTTCGACGGCCAGATGCTGATCGCTGCGCTGAAGGCAACGTTCAGTCGGCGAGGTACGATCATTCCTGCTTCAGAGCCCGTTGCGCTTTCTGACCTATTCGCTGGCGACGCAGACAAACAGCGCCTTTGGGCCGCCTTCGCCAGCGACCGAATTGACGCGACCGCGGCGCCCCAGGATTTGACCGGTCTGATCACCGAGATCAGGATATTCACAGCGCCGCTCCTTGCGGCAATCGCCAACGACGGCCCCCTGTCACGTTGGGATTGTCGCGCCGGCAAATGGTTGTGAAATGGTCAATAGCCATCGGGAAGTGAGCCGCGCACCAGCAGGCTCCCGTATCATCCTGTCAATGGCGCCCGAAGATCCAGCCACGTGGCGTTTGAAAAGTGTACCAGGCAGCGTTCGCTCAAGACCCGGCCAGCTCGCCCCTTATGTCGCTCGTTCTCCGTGAGGCCGGAAATATTCGTGAAGATCGACCCCAATGCCCTGCTGACCCCACAAGACACCGCCGACATGTTGGGCGTTTCCACCTCGACCCTCGCCCGCTTACGCCACGAGGGAGGCGAACTGAAGTTCGTGCGCCTCAGCCACCAAACGGTGAAGTACCGATGCGCCGACATCGCGGCGTTCATCAAAGCTTGGCCGCACAACTGAGCAGCGGTTGCAGCGGCGCCCCTCAGTGCTATCTCTGCGATCACTTATATTATTCTTAATTGAGCTGAAGGGTCCGTCATGACCACAAGCCTTCATGTGGGCAATCTCGACGAGGAATTGGTCGCCCGGCTCAAACGGCGAGCCCAACGACATGGCCGATCCACAGAGGCCGAGCACCGCGAAATCCTCCGACAAGCCTTAAGCGTGGAGCCCGAGGCCTCGTTTGAAGAGCTTGCGGCGCAACTGCGCAAGTTGACGGCAGAGCGTGAACAGACCCCGTCAGAAGTGCTTTTGCGAGAAGGACGTGATGAACTGTGAAAGAATTCGTCATCGACGCCAGCGTCGCGGTCAAATGGGTCGTTCAGGAAGCCGGTACGCCGGATGCGTTGGCGCTGCGAAAAGCCAAGTTGGCTGCGCCAGACCTCATCATACCCGAGTGCGCAAACATCCTCTGGAAGTAGCACCGGCTTGGCCAACTGACCTCCGCCGAAGCGTCCGCCGCGGCGCAGCTTCTGGAGTGTTCCGTCATTGAGCTTGTCGCCATGGACGCACAACTTCATCGCGCAACAGAACTTGCGATCGAACTGAACCATCCAGCCTATGATTGCCTTTACATTGCGCTTGCCCTTTAGAAGGGCTGCACGTTCGCGACTGCGGATCAAAAGCTTTTGCGAGAAGCACCGCTGTAAGCGGCGGTGCAAAAGTAGGCCAGGAAGCGGCGGCGTATTGCGGCTGCGGGCCGGAGTAAGAACCGGCCACTGGCGAGGTTGTTCCTTTCTGATTCGGAAAGGGGCTGCTGGGAGATGTATGCTGTGGAGGTTTACGCGGCCGTTCGGCGTTTCGTTTTCGTAGAGGGCGGCAGTCGCCGCGCAGCGGCGCTGGCGTTTGGCATCAGCCGCGAGACCGTTAAGAAAATTTGCAGCCATTCGGCGCCGCCAGGCTATCAGCGCACAAAGCCGCCGGTGCGACCGAAGCTTGATCGGTTTGCGCCGCTAATTGACGCGATTTTGGACAGCGACAAGACCGCTCCGCGCAAGCAGCGCCACACCGCCAAGCGCATTTTTGAGCGTCTGCGCGCTGAGCATGGCTATGCCGGCGGGGCCGATCTTCGAGGCCGGCTTTATCGCGCACAGCTTCGCCAATCGCACCGGCAAAGGCACGCACCGCGCGATCGAGGCCTATGAGCGCTACCGCGATCGCCACGCGTTCGTATTGCGCTGCGACGTGTTCCGCTTCTTCCCGGCGATTGACCACGAAATCCTGAAGCGCGATTTCCGCCGCCGCATCGCGTGTACGCCAACGCTGGCGCTGCTGGATAGGATCGTCGATGGCTCCAACCCGCAGGAACCGGTGAACATACACTTTCCCGGGGACGATCTGTTCACGCCCTATGACCGCCGCCGCGGCTTGCCGATCGGCAACCTGACGAGCCAATGGTTCGCCAACATTTTCCTCGATCCGCTGGACCATTTCTGCGCCGAAGTGCTGGCCGCGCCCTATCTGCGCTATGTTGATGACTTCGCGCTGTTTGCCGAAAGCGAGGAT
>JBEIHY010000184.1:0-4205 GCA_040381035.1 Hyphomonadaceae bacterium | reverse complement strand
CGCTCAAAATCGCCCCAACAGGGGCGCCGAAGTCATTTCGGAAGCCCATGCCGAAGTCATTTCGGAATGGGGCGCCGAGGTCATTTCGGAACCGGGCGCCGAACTCATCTCGGATTCAGGCGCCGAAGTGCCCCGGAACCCCCATTCTGAAAGCCAATTGAGCACCTCAGAGGGCAACTTGAGGATGAAGTCTCCCGCGGTGGGGACGAAGAACAGCGCCAAAATGATGGTAACTCCGCCGAAAGCTACGTTTCTTTTTTCGGCTTTTTCTTTCCTGTTCCAGGGCGTCGTCCGACAATGGCGCAAAGGTGCTTGGCAAGAGCCGAACTCGAAGTGCCCGCTCCTTCAAGATTAAGTCGGCTTCATACGCATCGGCTTCTTCATCTTTCATCCCAACACTATGCGAATCTATCTGCATCTGCTGCCGACGCTCGTCAAATTCCGTGCGGATCACGACAGGATCGAGCGATTGAAGCGGACCGGTGCGATTATGTCGCCTCCCCACCGGCTGCTCATCTCGCGGCATTTATGCCCCCTAATTTTACCCCTTGGGCCCGTCATCCAAACCTGATCCGGCCAAGGAAAGGGCGGGGCAAATCGTGGTTCGATCCGTGCGGGCAACATCACTTTGCGCGCCAGCGATTGGAGAGCGGGCGGCCTCTCCCTCTCGAAAGCCATGTTCGAAACGCTCAAAAGAGCGCCGCCCGCCGCTCACCTGTTACGAGCCGCTGGTCTCGCCAAGGTCTTTGCCCTGACGCGGTTTGCGCCGGGCGTATCCCGGCTTCAGCGACTCCTCGCTTGCCGAAAAGGAGGCGCTTTCGTGCAACCCGGCCAGGCGCATGCTTTTCTTCCGCGCTGAGAAATAGGCTTCCTTGGAAAACCGCCCGTCGCGGAAGGCCGCATATTCCTGCAGCGCTTGGACGCTCGCCGCCACCCATTCATTGTCGCCCGCCTCGGCTTGTGCTGTCGCCAAGATCTGATCGACGGCCTCCCACTCATGGCGGTTCGCCGCTTCACGCGCTTGGGTCAACAGTTCGGCGGAGCGAAGCTCCAATGCCCGCGCAGCCACAATCGCATCTTCACCGAGCGCGGCGAACGCCGCCTGGGGCACACGCGGCAAACGCAGATGCGCCGGGGTCGACGATTTCTGGCGTCCTTCGCCGTCCTCATAGTCAACAAGCGCGGTCATGACGTGCATCAAGCCGCCAAGCTCAGCGGCTTGCACCGATGCCGGGACCCTGACGCGAAGCAACGCCCATGCGACAGCGCCATAGGCCAAGTCCGGCAGGATGGTGCGTCCGTCCGCGTCAGTGCGATAAGTGTTGAGCACTTTGACGCTGACGCCGCGATTGGGCTCCAACTTCAGCCGCAACTTGCGGCCGCACATCGCGCTCAAGAGATCAAATTCCTCGCGGAACGGATCCATCAGGTCTTCGGCGGTCTCGCCATAATAGGCTTGTCCGCCACCGGCGTCAGCCATCGCGCCCAGCACTTCTTCATTGAAGCTCTGCCCAAGCCCATAGGTCGAGGTGCTGACCCCGGCGGCGGCAAGGCGTGCACAGTCTGACGCCAGCACCGAGGGCCGTGCTTCCCCGACATTGGCTTGGCCATCGGTCAACAACAGAACGCGCGCAATTGCGCCATGGGAAACATGGGGCGCTGCTTGCTCGGCGCCTTGCAACCAACCTTCGTGCAGAGAGGTCTGTCCGCCCGATGCAATCGAGCGCACCGCACGCAGCAGCGGCTCTTTTGGTTCGGCGCGGGTCGATGGCGCAAGCACTTGGACCATGCTCTCGAAGGCGACGAGCGCGGCGCGGTCCTGCCCGCCAAGATGCTGGAGAATGAACTCGGCGCATCGTTTGGCTTCGGCCAGGGGACGCCCAGCCATCGAGCCCGAGCGATCGATGACGATTGCAAGGTTCAAGGGCGCGCGGGGCGCCAAAGTGTCTGGCGCCTGTGTGGCTGAAACCGACACCAGCACTTCGAACTCGGTGTCGGCGCCGTCGATGATTGCGGCGCGGCGGGGGGAGAGCGAGAGATCGATAGGATTCATGGTTTGCCTCCTTTAGGACGGAGCTGAATGAGACTTGCCGTCACGGCTTTCCCGATTGCCTCGGCTTCTTCCAACGTAAGCGCCCTAAGGCGTCGGTCTCCGATGAGAACGTGGAGGTCGAAGGCAAGCGAAACTGAAACATATTCGTTGGTGAGCGGATGCTGGAGCGCATCGTCTATGCGGTTGAGCTGAACCGGAAGCTCGGCGCGTAATTCAGCGAGCCGGGCTTGCCGGCCGGTGATGTCGCGCCATTGTTGCGTTGCGCCGGCGGCGAAATCACCAGGCCTGCGGGCGAGGGATTTGCTGGCGGGCGATCCACTCGACCGTTCGCGGATACCCTCGATCGCGCGCATCGCGGATTTGGCTCGATTTTGCGGCGCAGCCAGAGAAACGAGATCATCAAGCCCGGCGCTGGCGATGTAGTCGCTGACTTTCGCGAGCGGCCAACCGTCGCCGAGCAGGACGCGCGCGGCCACGAGTTCGACGAGATGCTTGTAATTGTAGATCGCCTCCTTGCCCTGACGCTCTGGCCGGCTCAGAATTCCACGCTGCGTGTAATCGCGGATCAGACGCGGATTGACCGAACCTTGGCCGTCATCATCGCCGCGCGCGCCAATCACGTTGAGCACGCCATCAGCGACGAGAGCGAGATCATCGACACCGCCTGCGAAATGAGTGAGGTGTTCAAGTGTCGAGGCTTGCGGATTGGTCTTGTCGCTCATGGCGTCCAATTCGTCGGTTGGTGGTGAGGCATTTGAGGCGCGGGGGCCATAAAGGTCTCCATGACGTCACGCCTCGCCGAGGGGATGGCGGCGTCGAGAATGTCGAGATTGCGCCGCTTGCGCGCGTTGTCGCCGGCCGAGAGCGGCGGCGCTTCACGCCAAGCCTTGCTCCAGGAAGTGTTCATCGGTGAAGTCGTCGTTCGACGCGACGTCGGCTTGTCGCCGGGCGAGCGGCGCTGCGCGTTCCATCAACCAAGCCGCTGCATCAAATTGCCGGCAACGCATGCGCCCTTCGATGTCGTCTGCGCGCAACCCATCTTGGCGCGCGCTTTTCGCGGCGAAGGCCGCAAGGAAGCCAGGATGATTGACCGCCATCTCGTTGCCCGCGCGGGGCGTCACCGCCGTCACTGTGTCTGCACCGGCAAAATCTGAAGCGCTTTGCCGTTCGACGCGAGGCTCTGCTCGCGACGGCGCGAGCGGCGCCTCCGGCTGGGCTGTTTGTGCGTCAGCGGGCGTAGGTTGGTTCGGTTTAAGGGTCACCGCGCGCAGGCCGCTTGCGACCAGCGTGACAAGCGCCCCGAAGGTGGCGTGCGTCTGCGATGGCGCGCGCGCCGATCGATCTCCGCTTGTCGTGGTTTTGGGTCGCTCTTGGCTCTTGTTCTTAGCGTTCGCCCCTTTTTCTGTCCGTCCTGTCATTTCAGTGGCATGAATCGATGTCATTGACCGCATATAGTGGCAACATCAATCGATGTCAATGTCATTGATTTGCGCCTTAGTCGGATCCCCGACATAGCGCGCAAATCGCGCTTCACTGCCCGAACTTGAACGATCCATTGACAAGTCTGGGTGTCGTTCCTGGACGGCCGGAAACTTGAGAAGCCATTAACCATTAGAATGCCATTTCGACTGCGGAATGACCGCCGGGCGCAGGCGGTGGTCGTTGAAAGCCAGCGCCTCATGTATCTCAATCGAACGAGGTCGCAGGTGTCAGACGAGCAAGCCGGTTGGCTCCAGATTTCCACGGAGGGCTTTGCCGCCTTTAACCAGGCGCGTCGGCCCGGTCACCGGAAGACCGTATGTCCGTCTTCGAGCGTGAGTGTGGCCCGCCACTCGATGCGAATCGAGGGTTGGCCTGGCTAAGACCAGAGCCTCACGCAAAGGAGGGCGAGCCGTGGTCAAGCATAGCGAAGTTTTTTGTCGGGATTGATGTGGCGAAGCTAAAAAATGCGATCGCCATCGCGGAGTTCGGGCGCGACGGTGAGGTTCGGTACTTCGGGGAAGTGGACGCTTCTGAAGCATCGATGCGCAGCTTCATCAAGCGGCTCGAGGCCAAATATGACGTCATCCGGATCTGCTATGAAGCCGGCCCCACGGGTTACGGCCTGCATAGGCTGGTAACTGAGATGGGTCATGAATGTGTGGTGGTGGCG
>JBEIHY010000183.1:0-4211 GCA_040381035.1 Hyphomonadaceae bacterium | reverse complement strand
CGCGCGGGTCGATCCCGGCGCGCGGGCCGAGCGTTTGGGGCGCCCGGATGCGCTGTTGGCCGAAGGCTCGCTCATTCCGGTAACGTTGGAGACCGCGCTCAATTCTGATTTGCCCGGGCCGATCCGCGGCATTGTCGGCGCCGATGTGCTGAGCTTTGACGCCAGTCGTGTGCTGATCCCCAGAGGCGCACGATTGATCGGCGAGTATCGCGCCGGTCTGGTGCGCGGCCGGGCGCGGTTGTTTGCGGTCTGGACCCGCATCCTGACGCCTGACGGCGTCAGCGTTGCCCTCCAGGCGCCAGCCATGGACGGGGAGGGCCGCGTCGGCATTGGCGGGCGCCGCGACAGCCATTTCTTCGAGCGCTTCGGCGGCGCTGTGGTGTTGTCGCTGGTCGATGCCGGCGCGCTCGCCGCCGCCGAGCGTGCGGGCGGCGACTATGATGGGCGGGTGGTGATCAATACCGGACGCGACGCCCGCCGCGCCGCCGAGATCGCGTTGGAAAACTCGGTCAATATCGCGCCGACCCTGCGCGCACCGGCGGGGGCGCCCCTGCAGGCCTTTGTCACCCGCGATGTCGATTTCTCCGATGTGCTCGCGGAGGGTGAAGAATGAGCGGCGGGCGCATCGCCCGGCGCGCCGACGATCCGTCCTGGGCCTATTGGCAAGACGCCTTGGCGCCTTTTCTCGATGCGCTTGCCGCGCCCGATGTGATGGAAATCCTGGCCCAGCAGGAGGGCTGCTATTGGATCGAGCGCCTCGGCGCCAATGCGCTGGAGCGGGTTGAGGACGCCCGCGTGACGCCAGAGCGGATTGCAAGGCTAGCGCGACTTGTCGCCGGTGAAAGCGGCCAGGAGATCAATCTGCGCCACCCGCTTTTGTCTGCGGCTTTACCGGTTGGACCCGATTGCCACGGCGAGCGCATCCAGTTTGCGCTGCCGCCGGCAGCGATCGCGGGGCCGGCTCTGGCGATCCGCAAACAGGTCCTGCGCGACCTTGATCTGGACGCCTTCGCCGCCGCGAGTGCGGCAAAGAAGGCCCACATTCGTAGCGCATCCGGGCGCGATCCGGCCGCAGACGCCTTGGCCAAATTGGCCAAGGAAGGCGACCCGATCGCGTTTTTGCGGGCAGCGATCGCGGCGCGCCAGACCATCCTGATTGCGGGCGCCACCTCGTCGGGCAAGACGACCTTCCTCAATGCGCTGCTGCGCGAAATTCCCGCGACCGAGCGGCTGGTGACGATCGAGGACGCGCCCGAGCTCAAACCGTCGCAGCCCAATTGGCTGGCCCTGATCGCCTCGCGCGGCGATCAGGGCGCGGCCAAGCTCACCATGACTGATCTTGTTGCCGCGGCGCTCAGGTTTCGCCCAGACCGGCTGCTGATTGGCGAGTTGCGCGGCGCGGAGGCTTTCGCCTTTCTGCGCGCGATCAATAGCGGCCATCCGGGCGCCTTGACCACGATCCATGCCGACAGTCCCGACGGGGCGTTTGAGCAATTGGCTTTGCTCGTGCTGCAGGCCGGCCTTGGTCTGACCCGGGCGGAAGTCGTGGCCTATGCCCGCACGCTCATCCCGATTGTCGTGCAGCTTGATCGCGCCGGCGGCGGCAGGCGGGTGCGGGAGATTTTCTATGCCGGTTGAGCGCATCGTGAAAGCCGCAGCGCTTGGCGTCCTCGCAATCATCGGCGCGGCGATCGTGTTTTGGCTTGCTGGCGCACTTTATCTCGGCTGGGCGGGCCTTGAGATCGCAGCGGCGCGGCCATGGACCTGGGCGCTCTACTGGACCCATTTTGGCGAACTACCCGGCGAGCGGGCGCGGCTCATCGCCTGTCTTGTGGCGCCAGCCGCACTCCTGCTCCTGCTGCTCGCTGGTGCAGCGCCCGGCGGGCCCGGCGCGCCGGCGCCGTCGCCCTGGGCCCACGGGCTTTCGCTGTTGCTGGCCGGCTTGCGTGCGCCGACCGGGTTGTTGCTTGGGTATGCCGAGGGTGACCGGCTGTGTGACGCCAGCGAGGCCCATGCCCTGATGATCGCCCCGACCGGCGCCGGCAAGACCCGCGGCATGATCATTCCCAATTGCATCGCCTGGCCGGGCGCGCTCGTCTGCTATGATCCAAGCGGCGCGGCGTATGCGGCGGCGGCGGCGGCCCGCGCGCTCAAGGGCAAAGTCGTGTGCGTTCGCCCGCTCGATGCTGCCGGTCGCTCGCATCGGTTCAATCCGCTCGATCAATTGTCCGACGATCCTGATCGGCGTCTCACCGAAGTGGCGAGCCTGGCCGCGGTGTTGTTTCCGCTGGCGCCGAAGGATCCCAATCGTTGGGTCGATGAGGGCGCACAGGCCGTGTTTTGCGCCCTGGTCGAGGTTCTGGATCGGGAGGCGCGCATCGACCGCCAAGCGCCGCCGGCAGCGATCGGCGCGGTGTGGCGGCTTGCCGCCGAACAGGCCGACTTTGTTGGCTGGTGCGCCAAGGCGGCGACGCTGACGGGCCTGTCGATCGGGGCCGCGTCCGTCTTGAGCAAGTTTGGCGCGTCCGGACAGCGCCATCATGATCCGATCCAATCCTGCCTGATGGAGAAGCTCAAACCCTGGGCTCAGGCGCGCGTGCGGGCAGCCACCGCGATCAGCGATTTTCGTTTGAGCGATCTGGGCAGCGGTGCGTTGTCGGTGTTTATCGGCGCTCATCCCGGCGATCTCACCGGCAATGGCCAGGTCATTCGGGTTTTGATTGAGGCGATGGCGATCGCATTGATGCGAACGCCCGCGCAGAAAGCACGCCGTCGCTTTGCGCCCAAGCCCGCGCCGGTGCTCATCGTGCTCGATGAGTTTGCGAGTGTCGGCGACATGGCCGAGATCAAGAATGCGCTGGCTCATGCCCGCGCCTATGGCGTGCGCATTCTTGCCGCCTGCCAAACGCTTGCCCAACTCGAAGACCTCTATGGCCGGGCCGGGCGCGACGCCGAGCTTGGCCATTTCGGGCTGCAAATCTTCACTGCCGCCAGCGATCCGACGACGCTATCCTATGTTGCCGAGCGCTTGGGCCGGACCCGGATCCTGCGCTGGAGCGACAGCGTCAGCCATGGCCAAGCTGGAGCCAGGCGCAGCCGCACGCGCAGCGAACATGAAGCCCCGGTGATGAGCGCCGATGCGATCGCTGCGCTGCGGCCAGGCAAGGCGATCGTGCTGACGCCGCGCACCAAACCGGTGCGCGCGCGGATTGTCGGCTTTGACCGCGACGGCGCGCTGACGCGGCTGGTCGGGCGCGCGCCGGCGCCGCCGCCTCTGTACCCCGAAAGCCCAACGCAACCGCGCGCCCCTGACCCAGGACCGCCGCCGCCAAAGCGGCCGATCTCCCAAAAGAAACCAAAACGACCGAAACCGGCCTTAGAAATGGCAGAGCAGGGCGAGATCCCGCCCGCCGGCGGGCAGCCAAGCGCTGCGCGGGCACGGCAACCTCAAGTCGAAGGGACGGGCGCGGTCTCGCCCCAAGCGGATGCAACGGAGGTTGGGACAATCAAGACCGCGCCAACGGCGCCAAGACCGCAGACGAGACCGGCAAGTGCTCCCCGCGATGGACCGACCGCGACGCCGCCGCCCCAATCGATCGCGACCGATGGCGATCAACAAACGCCGGCCCAACATGTCGATGCGATCGTGCAGACGTCCAAGGCAGAAGCTGCGCGTGCCGATGCGGGGCCCAGCACTGCGGCATCGGGAGGGCCTGCCGGCGCGACCACGGGCCTGACGGCTGCTCTGTCGCAAATCGAGCATCTGCGAGGTCTGATGGGCCCGGACGAAAAACCGACGCCCAAATAGGCGTGGCTTGGGATGCGGCGCGTCGCTATGAGCTTCCCTTCGGCGAAAAACTGCGCCGTGACCGCGTGTGCGACCCACATGTTCAGCGCCTGCGGCCAGGGCCGGCCTGCGGCGATAGCCCGGGTCCAAACATTTGCCCCAAAAGACAGCATATGCTTCGCTGGAGGGTGATTCGTGACCGCCGAACGCAGGGTGAAGATCTTCAAGAACGGCCACAACCAAGCGGTCCGCATCCCCGGGAGTTCGAGCTTCCAGGGGAGGACGCGGTCACGCGCAGGGAGGACGATCGACTGGTGATAAAGCGCGCCACGCCGCAATCCCTGTTGGCATTGCTCAGGATCCTGAAGCCCATCGAAGACGATTTCGCGCCTATCCCTGATACGGAGCCGGAGCCGGTCAAATT
>JBEIHY010000182.1:0-4244 GCA_040381035.1 Hyphomonadaceae bacterium | reverse complement strand
CTCTGGAAAAGCCGAACAAATCGGAGGTACATTCTGTTTGCATCGGGGTGGCCTTTCGCTCTGCGCTTTGACTTTGTTGCAAAACGAAATTCTCAGAGTTCGCGCCCCGATGCACCTCCTACCTTTGAAATTTCCGGGCTAACGCCGGCCCCAGCCACGCGACGACCGCGCCCGCCGCGAACCTTTCCCCGGACCGCCACACCGAGCCGCAATCCCCATAGACGCGCTTGCCGCCGCGCGGGTCAGCCACTGAGCTTTCTTGGAAGCCGCCCCCCGCAACGGCGCAACAGCGCCGTCTGGGAACGACGTCCAAGAAACCTAAAC
The DNA here is from genome assembly GCA_040381035.1 of Hyphomonadaceae bacterium. Lineage (GTDB taxonomy): Bacteria > Pseudomonadota > Alphaproteobacteria > Caulobacterales > Aquidulcibacteraceae > REEB506. The sequence goes on along the minus strand of JBEIHY010000182.1, from coordinate 3,920 downwards.
AGAAGCCGACTTCCAGGCCAGACGGAATAACCGGCGTATCGGGTGCCACGGTTTCATAAGCGCGCGGTTCATGCGCGCCAGCGCACGATACGAACCGGGCCGGAATTCTTGAAGACGATGAAGTCGCCGCTGTCACGGGCGAAGATCCAGTGCGGGCGCACATCGCAATGCCAACGCGCCAGCACGCCGTCCGCTGCAACATATTCAAAGCCGGTAAAAGCCGGCGCGGCGCTGTGGTCGTCCGTGTCGATATGGGTAACGCCGCCGCAAACATGGTAGTCGCCGCCAAACGAGCCGTAGACGCCGGGCGCATCAAACGCGACGACGGTGGACGGACTTGTCGGCTCAAACGTCAGATTGCCGTCCTTGTCGCCATGATCCACCCAATTCCCGATGTCATTATTGCCTACCGCGGCGCCGGCCAGCATTTCAACCACGCTGTCCCCCTCAAACGGCGGCGACCAGATAAAGGTGTGCCAATAGCGTTCCGACGCCAGAATGACGGAGCCGTCGTTCAGCCCGCAAATATGCCAAATCGGCAAGTCAAGGTCGTGATCGGTGAGGCCATAGCCGACCCGGCGCAACCCGTTTTCCATGACCTTGTACATCTCCAGGATGACATCGTCGCGCTGGCCGCCACGTCCGCTGAAGCCGAGCGTTAGGCAGGAATCGGGGTCGACAAAGACAACCGAGTTAAAGCGTTGATGCGTCCAGCCGCCATCATCGTCCTCGATCGCCAAGCCTTGAATTTGCAGCCCGCCAAACGAGAAAATGCCCGCCGGCAGCGCGGCCAACCGCGCCTTCTGCGCAATGACAAAGCGCTCATCGCAGAGGAAAAAAAGGTCTTGGTCCGTCTCGCCGAGAAAATCGATTTCGCCTTTGCCCAAGATGATTTCGCTGCGTCGCGCTGATTGCGCAACCGTCAAGCACCCGTCCCAGGGCCACGTCAGATTCAGGCCATGCGATGCGACGCTGTGGCTCGACGGCGCGGCGTTGTTGGCGGCGGGGCGGTCAAAGGCCGCTTCCACAATACCGTATGTCCCATGCAGCCGATCCAATTCAGCGCGCGCGGCCTTCACCGAGCCCAATTCGTGGCGCGCCACAAGTGCTGCGCTGCGCCGATCGAGAATGCGCAGTCCGCCCATTTCATCCCAGATCGCCAAGAATCCTTTTGCCAAAGGCGCAGCGCCAGCCATTTTGCGCATTGTTTCCAGCGCGTCGGCGAGCGCCGGCACATAATGCTGCGGCGTGGCGCTGATCAGAACGGGCCAATCCGGCGGCGTATGGCTCAGAATTGAGCGCGCTTGCGCATGCTGCGGCACGCTGTGCGGATCGGCTTCCAAAAGGAGTTGGAACAGCACGCGATGCGCCGGCCAACGATGATCGGCGTGCTCCAGCATTGCGCGCCAGCCCCGCAGCAGCGCCGGCCACGGGGCCGAAGCCACGCCTGAATCGTCACGACGTGCACTTTCAAGGCGGCCGATGTCCTGCATCAAGTCCGCGACGCGATTGGCGGCGCATTTCGCGGCAACGAAGTCCACAATGTCGATCAAGGCCTTCAGAGCTTCGACGTTTCCTGCCGCGCTCAACTGCCATGGCTGCTCCATGATCCGGCGCAGAGCGGCGCTGTCCTGCACGCGGGCGGCGTCACACAGCCGGTAAAGGCCGGCGTCGGGCGGCGTGGAAAACACATCGGCGAGGCGCGCATGCATGTCCGCTTTGGCGCTGTCCGCAAGCGTTATGGCGGTCACAACTTCGCTGAATTCACGATGGAAAAAGCGGTAAGTCAATGCGCCATCGACGCGCTGTTCGACCAAATAGGCCGACAGATCCGCACGCAGCCGCAGCCAAACGATCGCGGGAAGATGCGGTTGATCCCACGCGTGAAAAGAGCGTGCGCGAAAATCAGCCCACACCGCAGGCGCGCGACCCTGGGCGAGGGCCTGCGCCAACTCGCTGTCGGACAAACCAAAGCGCGACGCCGCAATCGCGCCCAAGGCTTCGCTCACCAGCGCCGCACCGTGATTGGCCGGCGCGCTCAGCGCAGCGATCCTTGTACGGATCAATCCCTCGACGGTGTTTTCCAGCCGCCGGCCCGGTTCATCCGAACGCCAGGTGCGCGCTTCTTCAAATGCAAGGCGCGTCCATAAGGGAAGGCCGGGAGAGGCGCGATGAATAATCGCGCGCTGGCGGAAGGTGAGCGTGCGGCCCGCATCGGCGAGCATACGGTCCAGCATGGCGCGGCGATCGCCGGACGCCATTGGCTTTAACCGCATTACTGTTCGCGCGAAGCGCCGGCGCGCTTCCTGCGCCAATGGGCCAGGTCGCACCGAAACAATCACGCGAACATGCGCCGGCAGCGTATCAGGCAACCAATCGAGCAAGGCCAATTGATCACTTTGTGGGAATTGATCGAGTGCATCAACGAAGAGCACAAGCGGCTGATCGCGCGTCGCGGCGGCGATGGCGGCGCCAAAAGCGGCGCTGGCTTCAGGATAGGCGGTCGCCAATGCCGGCTGCGCGCGCCCAAGACCTCTGCACGTCGCGACAGCGAGGTCGTTTAACAGCGGCGCCAAAGATTCGCTGCCCGGCGCTGCGCCGACAAACCGCGTCAGAATGCACGCATTCGGCCTGTCACGACGCATCATCATCGCCGCTTGCGCCAACAAAGAGGATTTGCCCGTGCCGCCGTCGCCTTCGACCACAAGCGGCCCGACCGTGCGCGCGCGGTTCGCTAATCCTTCGCGCGCATACCTCAAGACCTTCGCCAGCGGCCCGCGCTGGCCAACAAACAGGCGTGCGCGCTCCTGTGCAAACGCCGCATGGGCGTCACCGCCGGCATCAATCGCGCGTGCGGATGCAATCGACTTCTCGATCAGCGCCTTATGATCGGCGAAGAACTGCGCGCAAAAGTCTTCCACATGATCTGTGCTGACGTCTTTGCCCGTCCACGCGGCCTGCACATCGCGGATGTGTTCTGCCGGCAAATGGGCGCGCAGCTTCGTTTTCAGCGCGATCACGCGCGCATGGGCTTCAGCATCGAAACCATTTGGCCCAGTATCGACGTAAGGCGCACCTTCCGCAGACAGCGGCAAGCCTTCAATATGGCGCAGATAGGCAATGCCCCCATCTTGCGCGTCGCGCCGCAAAAGTCCTTGCAGAATTTCCTGATGCGTTGCGGCCGCGAAGATCGTGGGATGATCCTCGTCCGTAAGGCCATTTTCACGCGCCAAACGCCGCAAGGCGTGCAGCAAGGCCACGCGCTGCGCTTCATCGGCGCGCGCATATGCTTTGCGCCGCAATGCCCAGATGGGCGGCGTTGCATTGCGGTCCTGCTGATAGAACTCTTCAAGTTGCGCACGATCGGCGCCCTTGGTTCGCGTCATGCGTCGCCACGACGCGGCGTCGAATTCAACCGGCGCCGGCTGCCATCCGTAACGGTCGCCGACCAGCGCCACAAAGTGCGGAAGCAACCCGATCCGGCGGCAGCGCTCGACTTCATCCAGACAGATGCGCAGTGTCTGCAAGTCATTCTGCGCATCTGGGCTGATGCCCCAGCGCAGATCCACAACGTCGAGCCGCGCGCCCAGGGATCGGCAATGGGCCTCCAGGGCGGGAAACACACGGGCGTGAAGGGCTTCCCGCTCATGGCGGAAGTCGGCAAAGGTCGAGCTTATGAAGAGGCGGAAAGTCAGGTCTTGCATGCCGGCCGGCTGGTATTGTGTGCGCCGCTCGATTGTAACGCTCGCCTGCGACCATGGCAATGTTCGGGTTCAAGGTGTGGGTGACACTCGATATGTCCGGTTTCTGTAGCACACGGTTTGTCCGGTTTTGCCGGAGGGATCGGTGTGGAAGCGGAGGTTCGGATGGCGCGTTTGGTTGAGGCGTTTGGCAAGGTCCGGCGCGGCGGCTTGAGCCGG
>JBEIHY010000181.1:0-4288 GCA_040381035.1 Hyphomonadaceae bacterium | reverse complement strand
GGCATGATTGCGGTGCGCGAGGATATCGGTCTTGAGCCGGTGTTCTGGGCGCAATTGCCGGGCAATGGCGCCTATATTGCGCGCCGCGCCTTGATCTCAAGCGCCAATATGGCGAGCCTCGCCTCCTGCCATGGCGCGGGCGCGCCGCAACCGACCTCGCGCTGGGGCCCGCCGCTGACGGTGCTGGAGACCGCGACGGGTGCGGCACTCCCATTTCATCTTCATGCCGGCGATCTGGCGCATGCGACTTTGATCGGACCGTCGGGGTCTGGCAAAACCGTGTTGCTCGCTTTCCTGATCGCGCAATCGGCGCGCATCCCGGAGCGCCGGGTGATCGTGATCGACAAGGATCGCGGCCTGGAACTGGCGATCCGCGCTCTGGGCGGGGCTTATGCCCGGATCGCGCCGGATGCGCCGCGGCTTGATCTCAATCCGCTGCAGACCGGCGATGATCCGGCGGCGCGGGCGTTTCTGTGCGATTGGCTCGCTCTTCTTGCCCGCGACGCCGGGCGTAGCGGCGATGGCGAGGCAGCGGTCGCCAATGACGCGGCCGAGGCCGAAATCCTTGCCGATGCGGTGGCCGCCTTGTTTGCAGCGCCTGCTTCGGCGCGCCGCCTCAGCGCCTTGGCCGGGTTGTTTGCGGGCCATGAGCGGGCGGGGCCGGGCAGTCTGGCGGCGCGGATTGCGCGCTGGCATGGCGGCGGCGATCGGGCCTGGTTGTTCGATCATGGCGCCGATCGGCTTGATTTTTCCAATCCGGTCACCGGCTTTGACCTGACCTATGCGCTGGAAGACGGCGTGATCCGGGCGCCGCTTTTGTTGGCGCTGTTTCACCGCATCGATCGGGCGCTCGATGGGCGCCCGACCCTGATCGTGCTCGATGAGGGCTGGCGCCTGCTCGACGATCCGATCTTTGCGGCGCGGATCAAGGATTGGCAAAAGACGCTGCGCAAGAAGAATGCCGCGGTGGTGTTTGCCACCCAATCGGCGCAGGACGCGGCCCAGTCTGCGATCGGGCCGGCGCTGATCGAGCAGGCGGCGACGCAGATTTTCTTCCCCAATCCGAAAGTCGATCGCGGCGTGCTGATCGATGGCTTTGGCCTCACGCCGGCGGAAGCCGATCTGGTGCGCTCGCTTGAGCCGAGCGCGCGCGCATTTCTGGTCAAGCAGGCGCGCTTGAGCCGTCTTGCCCGGCTCGATCTCAGCCAACTCGGCGATGATCTTGTGCTGCTGTCAGGGCGGGCGGAAAGCCTTGCCGCTTTTGATCGGCTCGGCGCGGACGGCGCGGATAGCGCCGACACCGCTGAGCCGGCGGTGTGGATGGCGCAGTTGATGCAAGCTTTGGGGAGACGATCATGATGCGGCGAGGCACAGCAAATCCGATTTTCACGCCGGGCAAGCTGAAAGCGATTTCGGCGCTGGCGATCGCTGGCGCCTGGTTGGTTCAACCGATGGGCGCGCCCGCCTTGGCGCAACAGATCGTCCATGACCCTGGCAATCTGGTGCAGACGAGCCTGACGGCGGCGCGCAGTCTGGAGCAGCTGCGCCAACAGGTCGAACAGCTCAAGGCGATGACCTCGCGCTCGGGCTTTGGCGCCTTGTTCAACAGCGAAGCGGTGCGGCTGGCGCGGCGTTATGCGCCGCCGGACTGGGAAGATGCGATCCGCATCGCCGAGACCGGCGCCTTTGGCGCGGGGGGCGCCGGCTCTGGCGAAATCGCGGCCATCCTGGAGCGGCTGCGGGAGATTTATCGACCGCTGACCGAAGAAGAGTTGACCCGCATGGGAATGCCGCCGGCGAGCGCGCGGGCCGCGGCTTCGGGCCTTGCGGCGGAGGCGACGGCAAGTGCGGCCTTTGCCGGGGTGGAAGCGCGCATCGCCGGCGTTGAAGACATGCTCGAAGCCATCGATGGCGCCGAAGACATCAAGGCCGCCGCTGATCTCGGCGCGCGGATTTCCGGCGAAGTGGCGCTCGCGCAATTGGAGCTTGTTCGGCTGCAGGCCTTGAGCGCTTCGCTTGCCGCGGCTGAGGCCAATCGCCGGGTCGCCGCCCAAGCCGAGATGCAGCGCTTTCTGACGCGTGAGCGCACGCCGCCGCCGGCGAGCGGCGCAACCAATGGCGTCGTTGATCTTGAGCCGCGCTGAGGGAGGCCAGCATGGGGGTGATTGCTGATGTGTTGGCCGCGGTCGACGGCCAAATCCTCAATGCCGCTGAAGCAGGCTTTGCCGCGATCGCGGCCGCGGCCGGTCCGGTGGTGACGGTTGGCGGGGCCTTGATCATCGCTGCCTGGGGCGCGGAGGCCGCGCTTGGCATTGGCAAGGCGACCTTGGCGGAGTTTGCCGGGCGGATTGGCAAGATCGCCTTGTTCGGCGGCCTGGTCGGGGGAACCGCCGGCACGTTTGGGATCCTTTATGGGTGGTTCAATGCAGCGCCGGAAGGTCTGGGCGCGGCGCTGATGGGCGGGGCGGAGCCGGGGGCAGCACTCGACGCTTTCTATGAGCGCGGGACCGCGCTTGGCGAGCGGCTGATGGCGCTGTTTGAGATGAACGGCACGGGGCTGACGTGGCTGGCGCTCGGTCTGGTGGTTTGGCTTGCCGCGGCGCTGTTGGCCGGGTTTGCCGCGGTGCTGGTGTTGATGGCGAAAATCGCGGTGGCGGTGCTGATCGCGGTCGCGCCGGTGTTTCTGTTGGCGGCCTTGTTCAAGGCGACGCGGAGCTGGTTTGAGGGTTGGCTCAGGGGCGTTTTGACCCAAGCCATGGTGTTGACGCTGACCTATGGCGTGCTCGCCTTTCTGCTCAATGCGGCAAGTCCGTTTGTCGCCCAATTGGCGGCGGCCGATGCGGTCGGCGCCGATGTCGCGATCGGCGATGTGGCGGCCAGCGTGCTGGTCGTGATCATCGGCGTTTTGATGATGGCGCAAGTGCCGGGCCTCGCGTCCGCGGTCGGCGGCGGGGCGGCGGTCGCCGGCATGGGCGCCTGGGGGGCGGCGATTTCTTATCTCACCGGCCGGCTCGATGCGGCGCTCTCGCATGGCCGCCTGGGCGGCGATTGGGGCCATGCCTATCAGCGCCTGCGCGGCGCGATGGGGGGGCGTCCCGCTGTCGGCGCCCGCGATCATTGGGCCCAACCGCAGCGGTTTCGCGGTTTTGCCAGAGCCAATCGGGCGCGACGCGCGGCGGCGGAGGATGGACTATGAGACGCCCCGATGAACAAGCGGCGCTCAGCGCCGATGATGAGGTGTTTGCCGCCTATATGGCGCGCGCCGACGCCTGGGATGAAGAAAGCCATGCCCATCTCACCCGTTCGCGGGCGCTCGCCTGGGCGGTCGCCAGCGTCGGGATCGGCCTCTCCTTGTTGTTGGCGATTGCGCTTGCAGCCCTTGTGCCGCTGAAGGAGTTTTCGCCCTATGTCGTGCGCGTCGAGCAAAGCTCGGGCGTTGTCGATGTCGTGCGCCCGCTGGCGCCTGGGGCGTTGTCGCAGGACGAAGCGGTGACGCAGGCCCAGATCGCGCAATGGATCATTGCGCGTGAGACCTATGATCCGGCCGATATTCGCACCCGGTTTGACAAGGTTCGGCGGATGAGTGCGGGCAAGGCCTGGGAAGAATATCGCGCGCTGTGGACGCCGGATGCGCCGACCAATCCGGCGATCCTGTATGGCCGCGGCTCCAAGACCATCGCCGAAGTGACGGCGATCTCGTTTCTCAATCCCTCGACCGCGGCGGTGCGCTATCGGCTGACCCGCACGGATTTGGTTCGCGGCGAGGTCGACCGGCGCGGCTTTGTCGGCATTGTCAGCTTTCGCTACACCGATCGGCCGCAAGCCATGGCCGATCGCTGGGAGAACCCGCTCGGCTTCCAGGTCACGGCGTTTCGCGCCGACCAGGAAAGCGGCCCGGCGCCGACCCGTCCGGCCCAGGCGGTCGCGGCCAATGCGCCGTCAGCGGAGGCGGCGCGATGAGGGCAAAGCCGCATTTGCCTGTTGCGCCCAGAACGCGCGTCGGAACGCGTGTCCGAATGCGTTTCCTGGCGCGTCTCCTGGCGCCTGTCCTGGCCCTTGGCTTGGCGCTGAGCGGGACGCAGGTCGCTGCGGCGGCGCCGGGCGGCGCCGTCTTTGGGCGCACCAAGGTCGCGCCCTATCGCGCCGGCGAGCCGACTTTGGTGCAAGGCCGGTTGGGCTTTGTGACCATGGTCGAGTTTGAGCCGGGCGAACGGATCGACGCGATGGCACTTGGCGATGGCGCAGCCTGGCAGGCCCAGCCCGGCAGGGACGGAACCGTTCTGTTTCT
>JBEIHY010000180.1:0-4308 GCA_040381035.1 Hyphomonadaceae bacterium | reverse complement strand
CCATTTCCGCCGGTTGTACGGCGCCTATGAAGAAGATGGGCCCGCAGCGATCCTTGATCGTCGGCGCGGGCGACCTGCGGCCAACAAGGCGCCCGAAAAGGTTGCCGACTGGGTCGAGGCGCAGTACCGCGCGTGCTATTCTGGCTGGCGTCATGCTCGTTTGCGTGGTCCTGTGGCTCAACTGACGACACGCCCTAAATCGGCATAGAGAAGCGCCCGGCGCTGGAGCCGCGCATCTTGACGCCCGATCCTCGGCTCGATGCTGAAATCGCCGCGTTGTTTCTCGGCAATTAAGCCGAAGCTAGGCGCGACCCTGCAGGCCTTCGTGAGGACGCACTCGAACCCACTACGAAGCTCATGTCTCGGATCGAAATGGCCGCATGACGCTGGCGCCTGTTTCAAACTCGATCAAAGGCTCAGTATCCTGAAGGTCGGGCAGGATCGGTCACGACCGCCCACGCCCGCTTTCGCCCGCCCTCACCCGACCACGCCGGACCACGCCGGATTGGCGCCAAGCCTGCTCCGCCCTCGCCAGGGAGCAAAAGGTGAGGAGCGCGCATGGCGATCGGGCAGCGCTTGGGGATGCTGGCGGCGGGGCTGTTGATCGGCCTGTTCGCGGCGACGCACTTTATTGCCTGGGCGTTCTATTGGGCGCCGAACCTGGGCGCGGGTTTGCGTCTGTCGCCCGACTTCACGCTTTATGCGCCGTGGAACGTGTTCGAGTGGCGTGAGCGGTTCGGGCAAGCGCACCGCAAGGAATTCAACCTCGCGCTGTTCATGATCATGGCGGGCTTTCTGCTCGGCGCGATGGGCGCGCGGCTCGTCGGTGAAAGCGAAGGCGTACATCCCAATGATCGCAAGCGCCGGCGCGGCTGGGGCACGATCGCGGAGGCGCGCAAAGCGCGACTGCTCAGCGGCAAAGGCTGCGTGATCGGCGCGTTTGGCGATGGCCGTTTCGGTAAGCTCGTCACCACACAGGATCTACGCCCCACTTTGCTGACGGGCGGCACACGCTCCGGCAAGGGCCGCGGGCATGTCGTGCCGACGCTGCTCAACTGGACCGGCTCTACGCTCAATCACGACCCGAAAGGCGAACTCGAGACCATCACCGCCGGCTGGCGCAGCACTTTCAGCTATGTCGCCGTGTTGGCGCCAAGGCGGATGGACAGCGCGCGGATCAATTTCCTCGCCGAGATCGATCGCGGACCAAACGAATACGGCAAGGTGCAGCAGATCGTCTCGATCCTCGCCGACCCTGCCGGGCGCGACAACGCCGACCCGATGTGGGACGCCTGGGGCGTGGCGATCACCGAATGCCTCGTGCTGCATGTGCTGTTCACCGCGAAGGATGAAGACAAAAACCTGCTCACCGTGAAGGCGCTGATTGCCGATCTCGACGCCACCGCCGCCGAAATGCTGCGCACCTTGCACATCACCAATGGGGCGGGCGAGCCGATCACCCATCCCGTCATCGCCGTCGTGATGCGCACCTACATGGCCCTGCACGACAAGTTCCGGACCAGCATCCAGGGCACGGCCGGCTCCTACTTCAAATGGATCGCGGGCGAGGACGTAGAACGCGCGGTGTCGGCCAGCGACTTTCGCTTGAGCGATCTGATGTGCGCCGATCGGCCGATGAGCGCCTATGTCCAGGTGTCACTCGCCGACGCCAAGGTGCTGCGCCCCTATGTGCGGTTGATCTTCTATGCCGCCAGTCAGGCGCTCGGCGCCTTTGAAAAACAAGACAGCCGCGGGCGGCCCAAGAACCACCATCTGTTGCTGGTGATGGATGAATTCCCGATGCTGGGAAAACTCGATTTCTTCACCACCAATCTCCGGATGCTGAGCGGCTATGGCATCAAGCCGATGTTCGTCGCGCAAAGCCTCAACGACATTTCCTCCACCTACGGCCTGCACAATACAATCCTCGACAATTGCGAAATCTACACCGCCTTCGCCTGCCTCGATCCGCTGACGATGGAGAAGGTGTCGAAGCTCACCGGCCTCATCACCGAGATGCGCACCTCAACCAGCCGGCCCTTGCACGCGTTTGGCGAAGCGCGGCCGCAACGCTCCACCGGCCCGGTCGATCGCCCGCTGATGGAGCCAGGCGAAGTGTTGACCCTGCCCGCCGATCAGCAGGTGTCGTTCGTCACCGGCTTTCGCCCGTTTTTGCTCAAGAAAATCGACTACACGAAGCGCGCACCGTTCAAGCAGTGCGCAAACATGCCCCTGCCGGACTACGGCGCGGAACTGCGTGCGCTCGGCCGGCCGGTCCATCCCTGGGCGGGCGTGCGCGCCGCCGGTTATGACCCGGATGCCCCGATGCCGCTGTTCAAGGAACAGCACGCGGCGATTTCCGACAAGGCGATGGCCAGCGATCCGGCCGCGCCGCCACCGCCGCCATCGGTCGATGAACTCCATGCGCAACTTCTGCGCAGCCTGCGGGGCAAAAAGAATGACTGACGCAAGCCACCCCGCCCCATCGCATCAAGGGGGAGCGCAGGCGGGCAGCCTGCGCATCACCATCACCATTCCCGCAGGGCCAACGCTGACCCGGTTGCGGCGCGTGGCGGATGGGTCCGGAATGAGCCTTTCGCGCACCATCGTGCGCGCCATGACGCGCGGGCTCTCCGATACGGCGCAGACGGATGATCGGCTTCTGAAACTGGAGCAGCGGCTCTCCACCCATATGCGGGCCGCGGCGCGCGACGCCATGATCCAACAGGAATTGCTGGTCGCCGCCGCGCGCATGCTGATCATCCATGCCGGCTGGATCGAGGAAGAAACCGAAGCCAGCGGCGCCCGCGCCGACGCCATGATTGACCGGCTGCTGGCGCGCGTCCTGTCGCAGATTTCCGCCGACCGGATCAAAGGCCAGCTCGACGAAGCCAGCCAGACGGAGCCCAACTGATGCGGCGCGCCGGCGAACATCCGATCATCAGCGACCGACGGCTTGAGGCGCTGCGCCACGCGCTCGGGCCGGACGTGATGCGCGCGCTGCTCGATCCCGCAGTGATCGAAATCATGGCGAACCCCGATGGCCGCTTGTTCGTCGATCGCTTGAAGGCGGGGCGAACATGTCTCAATGTTTCGTTGGACGCCGCCGCCCGCGAGCGCGTCGTGCGCTTCATCGCCGACTATATGGGCGAGGAGGTCACGCGCGAGCAGCCGCGGCTCGCCGGCGTGCTGCCGGAAACCGGTGAGCGCTTCCAGGGCTTCCTGCCGCCAATCGTGGCCGGCGCCACGTTTTCAATCCGCAAACGCCCCGCCGTCATCTTCACGCTCGATGACTATGTGCGCGACGGCGTCATGACCGCCGCACAAGCCGATGACCTCCGCGCCGCCGTCGACGCGCGGAAAAATATCCTGATTGCCGGCGGCACATCATCGGGCAAGACGACCCTGGCCAACGCGCTGCTTGCTCTTTCCGCCTTCGCCAATGACCGCGTGTTCCTGATCGAGGACACGCCGGAATTGGCGTGTTCCGCAATTGACTGCGTGGCCACGCTCACCCGCCGCGCGCCACATGCGGTGGGTGTCGCGGACCTGGTGCGCGATGCGCTCCGCATGCGACCTGATCGCATCGTCGTTGGCGAAATGCGCGACGGCGCCGCGGCGCTGGAAACACTCAAAGCCTGGAACACAGGCCATCCCGGCGGGCTTTCGACCATCTACGCCAACTCCGCAGCCGAAGCGTTTCAGCGGCTTGAGGACTTGATTGCCGAAGTGGCCGCTGTGGCGCCGACGCGAACCATTCAGCAGGCGGTGGATGTGGTGGTGTTTATTCGGCGGACGGCGGAGGGGCGACGGGTGGAAGAGATTGTTGTCCGGCAGGCATAGGGCCTGGTGGCGACAGACGTAGCTTGTGCAGAGGCGATGACCCTTGGGGTGGGATTGTTATGGGGTGAGATCGTTTTGGGCGTCACCGCCATAGGCGGTCGGGCTCTTGCGCGTTCCGCGTCGAGCCGCGCCTTGCGCCCATCGGGCGAGGCCCGTCTCGCCCCTGCCGGGCGGCGATCCCTGACGCGAATGTCGCTGAAAGCCGGCGCCGTCCAGCCCATCCCGACATCGCAGCCGCAGATGCCTCTGTGGCGTGTGTTGCCTACGGCATATTGGGCGGGGTACGTCGATAACCGCCTTCGCGTAAAGATCGGACAAGTCCTTTGGGTATCAAGCTTGTAGTCGCGGTGACGGATGGCGATTGGTTCGACGCGTTGCGAACCAGGACTGACCTCCCTGAGGTGAATTTCTGGAGCCCGTCGGGCTCCGAATTCAAGGCGCTCCAGCCGGGCGAATTGTTCCTCT
>JBEIHY010000179.1:0-4332 GCA_040381035.1 Hyphomonadaceae bacterium | reverse complement strand
AGCGGCTGCACTCAGCGCGCTGAGCGTTCCATGCAGATTGCAACGACCAACGCGATAAGGCCGGTGAGAAACACCCAGGCGCTGGCGAGCAAGCCTGCATTGCCGGCGGCGGTGACATAACTCAGCGATGACATCAGCATCGCCGCGCTTGTGGCGATAAAGACCATTGGCAAAATTGGATAGAACGGTACGCGATAGGGCCGCGGCGCGTCAGGTTCTTTGGCGCGCATCACGATCACGGCGAGCCCGCTCATCGTCAAAAACAGCCAGTATACCGGCGCCGTATAGTCGACCAAGGTGGCAAAGCCCTTGTAAGCGGACGCCAACACAATCAGCGCCAACGCGATGACCCCTTGCGCCCAGGTTGCGGCGACCGGGATTTGTTTGCGCTCGTCCCAGCCGCCGAAGATCGCCAGCGCTCGCCAATCCCGCGCCCAGGCAAAAGTCGTGCGCGCGCCGACAACAATCGTGGCGTTGATCGAAGTAATGACTGCAAATGCGATCGCCAGCGCGGTGATCACGCCGGCAGCCGGGCCAAAAGCTTTCGCGATCAAATCGACCGCCGGGGTTTGTGAAGCGGCCAAGCCGGTGACGCCAAGCCCGTACCAGAACGCCCAATTGACCGCGAGATACAGCGCCGTGATGAGGCCCACGGCCAACACCAGCGCGCGCACCATTCCGCGGCGCGGATCCTTTACCTCAGCCGACAGTGTCGCGACTTCGCTCCATCCGCCATAAGCAAGCAGCGCGTAAACCAAGGCGACGCCAAAGCCAGCTAGGCTCGGATCAGAGCCAGCGCCAAAGAACGGTTCCGCCGGCCGCTGGCCCTGCACGATCAAGGCAATCGCCGCCACAACCATAATCAGCAGGCCCAAGACCTCCAAACTGGTCAGGCCGTAATCGGCGGCGTCATTGCCTTTACCGGCGCCCTTCAGATTGAACAGGGTCAACGCACCAACCGAAAGGGCTGCATAAATGCCAGATCCATGCGGCCCGAGCGACAAGGCGGTGTTGAGATAGTCGCCCAGCACAATGCCGAGCAGCGCAATCGAGCCCGTATTGATGACAGCAAACCGCGCCCAAGCGAACAAAAACGCCCAGCCGCGGCCAAAGGCGCGGCCGAGGAAATGATAATCTCCACCGGGATGAGGGAAGGCGGTGGCAAGCTCGGCATAGCACAAGGCGCCGATCAGGGTGATGAAACCAGCCAGCGCCCAGGCAGCAAACAGCCATATCGGCGCCCCGGCGGCATCGGCGACCTGAGAGGGGGATTTGAAAATTCCTGCGCCGACGACCATGCCCACCGAGAGCATTGCAATATAGATCGCGCTGACATGCCGGCTGGGCCGGCCCGACGCTGTGCTCACTGCCGGCGCCGGGCGTCAGGACCCACCCCGATCAGAACGTCACCTTCAGGCGGCCGTACAGGTAGCGGCCATTGAAGCCGATCGGCGAGATGACGTCATAGGGAAACACGCCCGCTGTATACACATCGTCGCTGGAGCGATCGGCATACTCATCCAGCACATTGACCCCGCCGAGCGCGACCGTCACTTTTTCCGTCAGTCGGTATTCACCTTCCAGATCAAGCTGGGTCTTGCCACCATAGGTTTGGCTGGGCACGCCGGGGGCAAAGAAGCTGAACACCCGCTCAGTCTCGCCGTAATAGGTCGCGCGTGCAAGAAGAGTGATCTTTTCGTTTTGCCATTGGCTGGTCAGGGTGGCTTTATCCTTTGGCGCAGCGGTGGTCAGCGTATTGCGCTCCTCCGGCCCAACCAGATCGCCGGTAATGCCCAATGCGCGCAATTGCGCCGGCAAAGCGGCAACCCGCTTGATGGTGTTTTCTGAGCGGTTGAAGGCCGCCGTCAGGTCAAGGGAGCCGTCGAACAGATCGCTTGTATACCGCGCGACCACATCGAAGCCTTCGGTGCGCGTGTCGACGGCATTCGTGAAGAAGTTCACGCCCTGGACGCCGGCAATGCCAAAGCGGGTTTGGATAAAATTGGTCAGCGCCGGGCCGAAAAAGCTTTCCGACAAAGTGATGCGGTTATCGACGTCAATGCGGAACGCATCAACGCTGAGCGATAGGCCAGCCGCCGGTGTGACAACAAACCCGAGCGTGGCGTTGGTGCTCTTTTCTTCTTTCAGTTCGCCCGCGCCGAGGGCGCGCGCCACCGGCGAGGCGTTACTAAGCGTCCGGATTGTGTTGAGGGCCCCGCCGGGGCCGAACTGGCTCGTCGAGAAGGCAAACGCGGTTTGCGCCAGCGACGGCGCCCGGAACGAATTCGATACCGAGCCGCGGAATGCGATCACGTTGTTTGGCGCAAACCGCGCCGCCGCTTTGCCCGAGACCGCATCGCCGAAATCTTCATAACTCTCATAGCGCCCGGCAAGGGTGACAGAGAGGGTGTCGGTGAAATCCAGGCCGAATTCGGTGTAGGCGCCGAACACGGTGCGATCGGTGTTGGCAGCGTCGGCCGGGGCAAGGCCTGGTGCGCCTTGGGCGCCGATCGGCGCTGTCGTGATCGGCCCCGCCAGATAGGATTGCGGATCGCCCGGTTTGCTCTTGAAGCTTTCACGGCGGACCTCTGCGCCCAGCGCCCACGCCACTGGATTGGCCAGGCCCAAATTGAGCGGCCGTTTGACGTCGACATTCAACTCCACCAGGTCATTGCTGAATTCGGCGAGCTTAAAGGTCGTTGGGCTTTGCGCGCCGAAGGACGCGTTCAATGTGTTCTGGCTGCCAAACTCATAGTTGTTGGCCCCGTAGTTCAAAGATACATCATACGCCCAGGCGCCAAGATCGCCTTTCACGCCGCCGGTTAGCGATGTGTCGAGACTGTCGCCTTTGGTCACCGGGCGAAACCCATTGGGATAGAGGGCCGCCACATTCTGGGTGCTGTCGGGATAGCGGAAGAATGCAGCCCCTTCGCCTTCGCGCTGGCTGACGATCGCGTTGCCATACAGTTCAGCGCCATTGGCAAGCCCGTATTCGGCATTGGCCCACAGATAGGTGTCTTGGATTTTCGCATCGCCGGCGCGGAAATTCTTTTGATTGAGGAACGCTTGGTTGGCGGCGCCCGAGCCAATTGGGGTTGGGAAGATGAAGAATGCGCCGCCGTCGACACCGCCGCGCTCGGTGGCTTCGCGATTGCGGAACTCTGCGCCGGCGCGCAAGAACCCCGTGGCTCCCAGCGGCACAGCGCCGGTGAAGGACAATGTTGTGGTTTCGCCGTCTGTCAGCCTTTCTTTGCGATCGCTGCCGCGGGTGAACGGGGCGGTGAAGGTGGGATAGACGAAGTCGGTGACATGGGCGCCATAGCTGGCGGTGAAGGTTGCACCCTCGGGTTTGTCGTCGAGGATGATATTGATCACCCCAGCGATTGCGTCAGAACCATATTGCGCGCCGGCGCCGTCGCGCAGCACTTCGATGCGCTTGATGGCGCTTAGCGGAATGGCGTTGAAATCAACCGGCGTTGCGCCGCGGCCGACTTTGGATTCCAGATTGACCACTGCGGTGGTGTGGCGGCGCACGCCATTGACCAGCACAAGCGTTTGATCGGGCGACATGCCGCGCAATTGCGCTGCGCGCACAATATCAGCCGGGCCAGAATTGGATTGGCGCTGGAAGTTGAAACTGGGCGACAGGGTTTGCAGGGCTGCGCCCAATTCGCCGCCGACGGCGGCGGACTTTTCCAAGCTGGCGGCATTGATGACGTCGACGGGCGTGGACGATTTCAGCGCTGTCCGCTCCGCGGTGCGCGTGCCGGTGACGATGATTTCTTCGGCCGGGGGCGCAGGCGTTTGGGCCTGGGCTTGGAGTGCAGTGGCCGCAAAGGCGACAAACGCCGCCACGGCCAAACTTGCAAAGCGGATCTTGTTCACTGGCTTCTGCCCCTTTGTGTGCAAATCGTTGCATTTGCTTTGATTAATTGGCCCACGCCCACGCGCCAAGCCAAAAAACCAATCGGCTGTGTCAGTGCCGCTAAACCTGGGGCATGTCCTTCGCGCGAGAAGCGAATAGTGCGGCGGATTGTCCCTAAAGCGTCAGGACCACCCGCCAAACACTGATGTGGTCACACTGAAAATCACAAAGCGGATCAAACGCCTCTGGCAGGCCGCCGAATTAGTCCAGGTGCAAGGTGGAATTTGCCCCGAGACCTGCGCATGTATCGATTTGATCGCAATTTTCCGGCATTTTCGGAGGAAGTTTGCCGCTTTGGGGCGATTTTGCACGGAGTCCGGGCGTGATCACGCTGCAGCGAGCAGCTTTGGCAACCGGATCAGGTTGCATGCAGCGGCAGTGAGCGTGAAGGTCCAGGCGACACGTTT
>JBEIHY010000178.1:0-4366 GCA_040381035.1 Hyphomonadaceae bacterium | reverse complement strand
GTTTCGATGTCGCTGAGCACGGCGAACTTGGCGCCCATCACCTCCACACCAGGATCGCTGACCAGCGCGGGTTTGCCCGCCGCATTGCGCGCTTCGACAATGCCAGTCTGTCCGGCAAGTCCTTCAGTGACCGCTTTGCCTTCCACTTTGCGGACCAGGATCGTGCTTTCCTTTGAGAACGGGCTGTCATTGCGCGCCAGCCGATCGACGCCGACCCGCGTGGTCTCGCCGGTCTTGCCATTGGCCGGCATCGGCTTCATCTCGGCATTGATCTGATCGATCAGCAATTGCACCGCCACAACACCGACCACCCGCAAGGCGCTGCCCTTGTTCTGCTGGGCCATGAACCCCGCCGCCACGCCGTTCGAGGGCGCATAGGGGGTGAAATCAACAAACTGGGCGCCGTCAGCGGCCACCGCGCGCTTGAACACATCACCCATGCCAGGGTCCCGTCATTGACCAGTGCGCATATTGGTGGCGAAGTCGCGCTCCTTGAACACGGTATAGCCGACGCCGCCGTTCGTGTTGAACAGGAACACGTCATAAAAGCCGTTGAGGCGTTGAATCAGGTTGAGCCAGGCATGCAGTCCCGCCTGCACAGCACTGTAGCTCGCACCGTCATTGGCCTGAACCAGGCGATCCTTTTGGCCCAGCGGATTGGGATTGGCGTCGATATAGGCTTGCTGCAGCAGCGTTGTCTGATTGCCCGGCAGAGCCTGGTAAGCGGCGTAAAAATCGCGCAGCGCCGCGCGCATTTGCGGCAAGGCGGCCAGTTCGCCGAGGTCCTTGGCGAGATCGTCGAGGAAGGCGGTCACGGCGCTGGCTTTGTAAGCTCCCACACCGCCGAGCGGTTGCTTCACTTCCGTCCGCTTCGCATCGGCGGCGCCGAGATAGCTGGCCGCGCCGGACGCCAAAGCAGCCATGGCGGCGACGCCAGCGACAGCGGCCGGTAGCTTGCGGGCAATCGGTTGGGCGGCGAACTTGGCAAACACAGACATCACGGCTCCCGCACAGTGATGTCTTTTTCCACCGTCAGGATTGCCGAACAACGACCATTCCGACCACTATGCGGTTGGAATATGCAAAAAGGCCGTCAGCGCCGCCCACGCCGCCGGCTCGTCCAGCATCGGCGCATGGCCGACGCGGGGAACCTCCGCCGTCTCCAAATCCGGCTTACGTTGCTTCATCTCGGCCACGATCGCGGGCGACAACAAATCAGACAGCGCGCCGCGGATCACGAGCGTGGGGATCGGCTTTAACGCCTCGTAAAGCGGCCACATATCGGCGGGCGCGGCCCCGCCAGCGCTGCGGAACGGGGCGGCGATTTCGGGATCATAATCGAGTGCGATCCCGCCTTCGCTGTCTTGGCGGAAGGTGCGCTTGGCCATCCGGTAAAAGAAACTCGGCGCCGCATCGGGAAAGGCAACGCCATTGATCCGCCAGATCGCATCCGCCGCGTCATCCCATGTCACGACCGGCTGCGACTTGCCGACATAGCCGGCGATGCGCGCGATCCCGGCCGGATCAAGCGCCGGGCCCACATCATTCAGCGCCACCCGCTCGATCCGCTGCGGCGCTGTGGCCGCAACGATCATAGAAATGATCCCGCCCATCGAAGTGCCGACAAACGCGGCTTTCTCAACGCCCAACGCATCGAGGACGGCGATGACATCTTGGGCATAGGTCATGGGATTGTAGCGCATCGGCTCGGGGTCGCGATCGCTCAAGCCGCGGCCGCGCACATCCAGCGCAAGCGCGCGCCGGCCGGCAGCCGCAAAGCGCGGCAGCAGATCTTCAAAGTCCTTGGAGTTCCGCGTCAGCCCATGCAGGCACAGGATCGGCGCGCCAGACACCGCGCCCTGCGGCGCCAGATCGCGCACGAACAGCTTGATCCCGTCTTTCAGTTCAATAAACCGGCCGTGCTCCAAGCCCTGCATCTGCGCCTCCATGATTTGGTCGTCGGCATAGCAGCGCCGGCGGCTGCGCTCAATTCGTGAATATCCGTGTCGGCGCTTTGATCGCATCGGGAGACTGATTGAGCGCCAGGATCTCGGTCAGCAGCGACAGCACCGAAGACGACCGGTCGCCATTGGCCCAATCGTCCGTACACGGACCATTGGCCTTCTGGGCGGCGCAGGAACGCGACACCGCAGGCCCTGCGGCAAAGCGTTCGCCTTGATAGCTGACCACCGCGCTCCAGCCTTCTTTCGCGTCAAAGTTACGCCCGCGCACGACGCGAAACAGCGGCACGCCCGCCCCGCCGCCGCGCAAGCCCGCCGCCCGCACCTTGATCCGCGCCGCTTGCACGGCCCCCTCGCCTTGCGTTGTACCGGCGCGCAGCAATTCGCCGACATAATAAACCGCCTCATCGAATGAGCGCAGATTGACCGTCCACACTTGGCCATCGATGGCGATCGTGGCTGGGCAAGCGCCGCTTGCGTCGAGCTTGGCGGGCGCAACCGGGCCGCCATAGAGAATGCTCACGCCACATTGGCCATCCGCGGCTGCGATCTGACCGGGCGCAGCCTTGGCTTCGGCAGCGTCGGCGGCGGCGAGCAATGTTGTTGCAGCAGCGACAAAGGTGCAGCCGCGAGAGTCCGTCGCCTGCGCGCAATCGGCGGCCAGATCATTGGCCTCATTGCGAAAGCGCGCGCCATCGGGCGCGATAATCTCTTCGACCAGCACATAGGTGAGCAGATCGCGCGGCCAGCCGCTGGTCCAGTAATGTTGAAACACCGGCGCAGCGATCGGCGTGAAGACCGTGCGCGTGAGGGTTTGGGCGTCGAATGGCTGAACCGCGAAGCTCGGGCGGCGGCTGGACTCGGCGCTCCAACTGGCATTGCCTTGGCCCCAGGGATCGCGCGGCTGGCCCAGCCGCAGCGATCCAATGCCCGCCGACCAGCGGCTGATCGAGGTCGGCGCATCCGAGATGCCGGAGGTCGTCAGATAATAGCGCGGCAGCCGATCGCGCGCGCGCAACACATTGAGAAGGATCTGGCCGTTCACCGCCTGCGCATAGGCTTCGTTGAACGCCACCGCGTCATCGGCGATGCGCCGGCTGACATCGGCGCGGTCCAACCCAACCGAGCGCGCGGTGACGCAACCGCTCGCACTCAGCCCCGCCGCGATCGCCGCCGCGATCGTCGCCGCCTGCTTCATCGTTTTCATCGCCGCCTCCTGCGCCACTATAGACCGGCGCGCCAGGAGTCGGCGACTATTTCGTGATCCGCAACTTGGAAATCGAATCGGCGATCTCGCCAAACGCTTCCTTCAAAGCCGACTGGCTGGAGGCGAAATAGGCCATGTTGGGGCCCGTTGCGCAGTTCGTGAACAAATTCACGGTGTGCGTGTTTGTTTCGCGGAACAGCACAGTGTAGATTTCAACGCCCGCGGCTTTGGCGTTGGCGCAAGCCGTGGCGAAACGGTCATCGATGTAGTTCTGGAAGTCGGCGCGGGAATTGACCGGCAATCGAATGTCGTCCGGCACCGCGCCCCACGCCCCATTCTCCATCCAAACGCGGCGATAATTCATCGAATTATAGTCCGACTCGATCGCAACATTGGGGTTGTTGGCGACATCGTTGAGGCCGTCACTCATCAGGACGATGATTTTCTTGCGATCGGCATAGGGGCCGCCTTCGGTGAAGGGAGCGCCTGGCGACAGCACCCGCCAGCCCCACATCAGACCTTCCATACTATTCGTGCCGCCGCCCTCCCAATGTCGCATCGCCGAAATCGCTGAGCGCACGCTGGTTTCGTTGTCGGTGAGCGGTTGGACAGGCGTCGGGCACGACTGATTTGGGCCGAGCGTAACGGGCGCAGTCTCGTCGATCGAGGCGCTGCTATTGTTGTATTTGAGTACCGAATATGTCCTACCCCAGTCGTCGATCCGGAACGTCGCGCCGCCGGATTCGCTGTAGTCAAGATCGAGCAGGTAGTTGTTGTACCAGCTGGGTTCGCCGTCACGGTCGTCCATCCAGAAATACGGCACAAACAGCGTGCGCGCATTGCCCCCGCTCGGCCCAATGTCGGTGATGTCATAGGGCGGCGGGCGGGTCTCAACGCAGCCCTTCCAGCTTGTATTGGGGATCAGATCAAATAGTCGAAAGTGATTGATCTTCGGCGGATTAAGGCGCCAGCAGCCCGATGACACGGGCGGATAGGGCGTCGCGCTGCTGGCATGGGCGACAGCATCGCCCGCCAATGCGCGCAACTCTTGCGAGGCCGCTGAGGCGAAGTGGTGAAAGGCCGGCCCAATCCAACCCGGGAGTTGGCGCACCATACTCTCGCGGTCACCGCCATCAACCGGCGGCGGCGGGGGCGGCGGCGGGGGCGGCGGCGGCGGGCCAGGCGGCGGCGGGCCGGG
>JBEIHY010000177.1:0-4411 GCA_040381035.1 Hyphomonadaceae bacterium | reverse complement strand
GCGGACAGTGGAAATCTTCCTCAAAGGCGAACGAATTGCAGCCCATCTGCGCCAGGCGACATGCGGCAAGCACACCACCCAGCCCGATCACATGCCGGAAAGCCATCGCGCCTATGCCGGCTGGACGATCACAAAGATCAAGGCTGATGCTGAAAAGATCGGTCCGCTGACGGCGCGCATGGTCGAGCATATCTTCGAGCGCAAGCATCACCCCGAGCAGGGCGTGCGGGCGGGCTTGGGCATATTACGCCTGGCCAAGGACTATGGCCCGGATCGATTGGAGGCGGCCTGCGCGCGCGGCCTCGATCACGGCGCCTGCTCCTACGTCGTCCCCTCCGGCAAGGCCCCACTTTCGATCCCCACCACGCCTGCATCCCCCGCAGCGCGAAGGACGAGCTCGGACTTGATCAGAACGAGCGCATTGCGCGCCGCCTTGTAGGTCCGGCGCATCGCCCAGAGCCGCTGATCGATCCGGCCCGCCATGCTGCATCGGAATGATCGGCGCATGATCGCCGCTTCATCAGGCGATCCGGGCGTCTTGTCGGCCCGGTAGAGCTTCCACGACTCGCCGAGCGCACGATGGACGATTTCGGAAAGTTGCACCGCTGCGGCGACATCGGCGGACAGGCCGAAGTACACCGGAGATTCGAGATGAGCGACATCTCTATATGCTGCGCTCAGCGGCCCCACATAGATCCCGTCAAAGAATCCCGCGATTGCGAGATCCGCGGCGAACGAATAGCGATTTTCGCGGCCTTTGCGCTTCACGCCGGCGAACGTCGTGTCCGGACGCGCTCTGCGCGACTTTACGTCCTCGAGCCGCTCCAAACTGAGCCCATACTTTTCGAGGAGCTGGCGCAGGAGCTCCGCCGCTGCAATCGCCTCCGCCTCGGTGCATCCGCGCGCGACGGTGCGCTCGCGCAGGGCACGGATTTTGGCTGCGAGTTCAGGATCGATGGACATCGCAGACGCTCCCTTCAGTTTCCGCACTGGGGCAAACTTGGCCTTGCGACACGCAGCATAGGTGCGCTCGCCGTGACGGCGCGACAGAGCGACGGCGTCGCTGATCATTGAGCGTCGCTGGGGATGGGCGCCCATTTTGGACACGGATTTGGCCCGGTCGGCGCGGCGGAGCCGCCGGGCGCGATGAGGCACATACGCGCCGCCGAACGCCCATCCATCGCCGCCGCCGAAATCTCGGTCGCGACAATTGGCGCACGCTGTGCACGATCATCCGTCCCCTGCGCCGGCGCGAGTGCAACCGCGACGATCGCTGCGCGCGGCGGCGCACACGCTTTGACCCGCTCGGCGAGGTGTCGCCCCAGCGCCATTGCCCGGCGCTGCGCGAGCGCAAAATTGGCTTGCGATGATCCGGCTACCGACGTTGCGCCGACCGCGTAGAGGATCGCGCGGCCGCATACCCCATCGATGGCTAGGTCTTTCAAGGCGACTGAATTCGCGCCCGCGCCTTCGAGACGATCGCGATACCCGAACGCAAACGCTATCGGCGTGCGCGCACTGCCTGCCGCGAGCGTGATCGCGGGTGGCGGCGTCGGCCTAAGCCCGGGCTTGGCTGGCGATCCCGCAGCGGCTCGTTTCGGCGTCTCGACCTTTGGCGCGGGCTGGATCCGCGGCGCTTTCACAGCAACGAGCGCGATCAATGCAAAGCACGCCACGACCACAAGCGGCGTCGCGATCGCCCGCAATCGCCGTTCGAGCCTGCTGCGCCATTCCGGGGCGCGCACCCGGGAGAGTGCTGCGATGACGAGGGTGATCGTTCGCGCGACGAGAGCGCCGATGGTGAACCTGAAGAAGATCGCCAATGCGGCGATGACGGCCGCCAATAGAACCGTGGGGGCGGAAATGATCGCCGCCGCAAGGCCAAGCCCCAGCGCGACGCCGCCGGCCACGCCAAGCCAAACGATCGAGGCGACGTCACGCAACACGTCTCGGCCACCTGCGGGCGTGGATTCGACATTGTCCGGGTCCATTGGTGCGGAGCGACGAACGGCGAAGATCAGCGCCGCCGATAGCGCCAGCCAAAGAAGGCCCCAAGGACCAAACTGCAGGACCAGGACCCCGACGATCGCGCATGCGGCGAGCGCGATCAGAACGGGCGCAAGATCGTCCCACAGTGCGCCGATCTCGAAAGCTCCACGGATGCCACCTCGCGCCGCCCACTTCGCCTCGATCTGTGTCTCGTCAGGGCTTGCGCTCATCCGGGCCCGCGCCGCGGCCTCGGTCGCGCGTGCGGCGGGCGCGGCTGCGACAGGCTGCGGCGGAGCGGGCGCAACGGGCGGCGGCGGCGACGGCGTGAGGACCGCCTCAACGCCCGGTGCCGCCGGGCGGGGCTTGACCGCATCGATCCCGCGGTACGCTCGTGCGTAGGCTTCGGCCAGACGCCGGCGCGCGCGCTCTCGCGCGAAGGCCGCGAACGCCACTGGCAAAAGGAGAAGCGACACGGCGCCCAGGCCGACCAGCACGGCGACGCCGCTCGCCGCTGGGCGTTGCGCGGCCTGGACCATAGCAAACACGAGCGCCCCGGCGGCCACCGCCATCAGCGCATAGCGAGCCAGCGCAACGATTCCGTACCCCGCCAGATCACCCATGCCGAGGCTTTGCCTGTCGCGCCGTTGCGCCGGCGTCGTCGCGCTCGCCGCCTGCCGCTTGAACTCCCGGTCGCCCAAACTCTGGAGCCCGACAAGCGCGAGGAAGCCAGCGACGACCACGGCCGCAAGCCAGAACAGCGGCGCGCGTACGGCTTCGAACCTGAACGTGAGCCAGCCGAGCGCACCGATGACCAGCACCGCGATGGTCAGTCCGCGACGGTCGACCCACCACATCACGAAGCGCACCGGCAGCATGACGATGATCCGCAAGACGAAAGCGCCGGCCTGGAGGCCGATCCAGAGGCCTTCCCTCACCGCACCGGCGGCCCAACGCAGCCGCCGCGCAAAGGCGCCGTCGCACCCGGCAACGAAAATCAGCGCCAGGCCCGCGCCCGCCTCGCGCCGCGCCAAAAGAAAAATCCGCCAGGCGCGGCGAAGGCGGCGCACGCCTTCGGCCCAGCGCAGTTCATCGGGGGTCCCGTTGGCGGTCTCCGCCTGCGCTGCAACCGCCGCCAGCGCCAGGTCAGCTCCCGGCGGTTTCCGGCGCGACCTTGGCTTGCCTGTCGTCTCGTCCGCCATGTGCGCACTCCTTCGTTCGAGCGGCGCATGCAGGGCGGCGCATGGTGCGCCGCCCTGCCGTCCCCATCCGCGGCGCACGCGCCGCGGATCCGCCCAGCCGCGAGGGGACCATTCTGGATCGTCAGGCGAGCTCGGAAGCTGCAAACGCCGACACGTGAAGCGCGCGGCCTGCATGAACGAGCGCGCCGCCTTCGATCTCGCAGCCGTCGAAGCGATAGTCTTCGCCAAGCCCGACTGCCGCGCTGGCTAAGGCGGGGGCCTGCGCCACCGCCTTGATGAAGGCCGCAAGCGCCTCGTCCGTCAGCGGAGAGGACGCAGAGCCGCCGCCTGCGGCCACGTCGTCGCGCTCGACGGCGTCGAGTGCGTAGGAGCGCACGAGTTTCGGCAAGAGCCTGGCGCAAATGTCGGCGCGCTCGACGAGGCCGAGCCCGAAGATCCGACCGCTGAGCGCAAAGACAGCGCCGATCTGACCTTCGCTCGGCGTGAACGTCTTTTCGTAGCCTTCGATGTGAGCGGCGCGTTTTTCGAACACGTCAGACATGGCCGACGTATCGGCTTCCACATGGAAGGCCGCGTATTTGTCGGCGATGTCGCTCCAGATCTCGCCTTGATCGGCGTTTGGCCCAGCGCGGCGGGCGACGGATGCGCGCACAGCGCGCGCCTTCTTGGCGCGGGCTTTGGCGAACAGCATGTCCTCGCTCGCGGCGAAGGCGCGGCTCTTGTAACGCCAGCGCCCCTGCTCAACGCAGGCGACGGGGATGTTGAGCGTCGCGTGCGGCGGCGCCAGGATCGTCACCGAAAGGATGCGGTTCTGTTTGGCGCCGACGAGCTCTTCGCCGTCGAAGGCTAGGACGGGAACCTCGCCGTCGTTGATGAGGCGCAAGGTCGGCACCGAGCCGCCTTCGCTGATTTCTTCAACGCGCGCGGTTCCAGCCGCGAGCGCATCCGCCAAGAGGACGTAGGCCGTGGACAGATGGGCCGAATTGGCAGATGGATCGACTCGCTGGAACAGAGGATAGACTTCAAGCGCGCCATACCGCGTGCTTTGGCCGACGACGAGACGTGAAAAGAGGTCGGAAATGGCCGTCATGAACGCTCCTTGCCGCCGCCGGCTCAAGGCCTGGCGGCCTTTCGCCGGGAAATGCCCCCGGCTAGCGCCATCCAGCGGCGCAACAGGATCCAATTGGACGAGACGAGACACGCGCGGCCGAATGGCGGCCGCG
>JBEIHY010000176.1:0-4442 GCA_040381035.1 Hyphomonadaceae bacterium | reverse complement strand
GAAAGAAATTGCGGTCAAGGACGGCCGCCAGCGAGCCACGGCGAACGCTAAAAATCAATTTCATGTTGTTTTTATGGGGTTTATCGATACTGCGCCGGGCAGCAGCGGACGAGAACAAACCCAAAACTGGCGGAGAGGGAGGGATTCGAACCCTCGATACCCTTGCGAGTATTCCGGTTTTCGAGACCGGCCTGTTCAGCCACTCCAGCACCTCTCCGGTCCGGCCAGCTTGGGCGCAGCATGTGGCGCGCGCGGAGCGCGGGCCTGCATCGCCACGTTTGTCCATAAAGCAAACACAGCGCCGCCCAGGACTGGGCCGGCCGCGCCCGCTTCAGGGCGCGAGACATTGCAAAAACGTCTGCAAGAGGTCAAGAGAGGATATCGGCATTCGCGAACCGGCCCGCGTCAACGGTTTGGTCGCGCCCGCCGACTCAAGCTAGGGACGAGCCCACGTTAATGATTTGAGCTGGGGAGCTCCGTGGCTGATTCTGAAATACCGCCGCCGCCAGGCGAGCCGCCGCAGCCAACACCCAAGGAACGCTTTCGCGCCGCCATGGAGGATGCGCGCCGCGCGGCCATGGCCGCCAGCGGGAAATTGAAGCTCAAGGAAACCGGCCAAACATTGGGCCGCGGCTTCAGCACCGCAGCAACAGCCGCCCAAGTGGTTGCCGCCCACCCGCCGGTTCGCAAAGCCGCGATGTGGGGCGGCTGGGCGGCTTTGGGCTTTTCGCTCTCAGCCTCGCTGTTCTTCGTCTATGTCACCTGGGGCATCCCCTCGACCAAGGATCTGTGGTCAGCAACCGACGCGCCGAGCCTGACCTTCAAGGATCGCAATGGCCGGATCGTGCTGCGCGAAGATGCGCAGAATGCCCCGCCGGTCGATCTGACAAAACTGCCGGCCTATGTGCCGCAAGCGGTGATGGCGATCGAAGATCGCCGATTTGAACAGCATTGGGGCGTAGATATGGAGGGTCTGGCGCGGGCGGCGCGGGAAAATCTGGCCGCCGGCCGGGTGGTGCAAGGCGGCTCCACCATCACCCAGCAGCTCGCCAAGAACCTGTTCCTCACCCATGAGCGCAGCTTCCGCCGCAAGGCCCAGGAAATCGCCCTCGCGTTCTGGCTGGAAGGCCAGTTCAGCAAGGACGAAATCATGGCGCTGTATCTGTCGCGGGTGTATTTCGGCGCCGGCGCCTGGGGGATTGAAGCCGCAGCTGAGCGCTATTTTGACAAGCCCGCAAGAGACTTGACGCTGACTGAAGCGGCGCTGTTGGCGGGGCTGTTGAAGGCGCCCTCCAAGCTCAATCCGGCAACCGAAAAGGCCGGCGCCAAAGCCCGCGCCGAAGTGGTGCTCGATGAGATGGTGGCGCAAGGCTTCATCTCCGAACATGGCCGCAAAGAGGCGCTCGCTGCGCCGTTGATCATTTCGCGCAAGAACCCAAGTATGAATTTGGGCTATTTCCGCACCTGGATCGACCCGGTGCTGAACGAGCTGATCGGCCATGATCGCGACGATTATCTGATCGAAACCACCCTCGATATCGACGCCCAGCGGGCCGGCGAACGAGCTTTGGAAATAGAGCTGGGCGGCAAAGACGGCCGAGCGCAGAACGTCACACAGGGCGCGCTGGTCGGCATGGATGCGCAAGGCGGCGTGATTGCCATGGTCGGCGGGCGCGGCTTTTCCGACAGCCAGTTCAATCGGGTGACACAGGCGCGCCGCCAGCCCGGCTCGTCGTTCAAGTATTTCATCTTCCTCGCCGCCATGGAAAAGGGCATCAGCCCCTATGCCGTGCGCGTCGATCAGCCGGTAACGATCGGCGATTGGTCGCCCGGCAATTACGAAGACAAATATTTCGGCGCCGTGCCGCTGATCACGGCCTATGCAAAAAGCCTTAACATGGTGGCGATCCAGCTTGCCAATGAAGTCGGCCACCGCAGCGTCTTGGAAGAAGCCAAGAAGCTCGGCGTGCGCACTAAACTGCACGATTATCGCTCGCTGGCGCTGGGCGCGCAGGAAATGACCCTGATGGAGCTGACGCAAGCCTATGGCGCCATGGCCAGCGGCGGCTACAAGCTGGAACCGCACGGGATCACGCGCGTGACCCGTTTGAGCGACAATAAGGTGATCTTCGCGTTCGATCCGAAGCGCGAGCAGGTGATTGCGCAGCAGCCGCTGGAGCGGATGAATCTGCTGATGAAGCGCGTTGTCGACGCCGGAACCGGCACAAAGGCGCGCATTGAAGGCCGCGACATCGCCGGCAAAACCGGCACCGGCAATGATTATCGCGATGCCTGGTTCATCGGCTACACGCCCGGCATGGTTGCCGGCGTTTGGGTCGGCAACGACAATTTCGCCGAGACCAAAAGAGTGACCGGCGGATCGTTTCCGGCGCGCATCTGGCAAGTCTTCATGAAGACCGCCACGCGCGATCTACCGGCTGAGAAATTGCCGCTACCCGATCCGAACAGCTTGCCCGCCGAGGCCGGCCCACCGGCCAGCGCCACGCCGGTCCCCGGCCCTGCCGGGCTGCCGCCGCAAGGCGAGCTGGAAGAGGTTGTCGCGCTGCCGCCGGCGGAAGATCCCGGCACAGAAGGCTAAGGCCTCAGCAAAATAGCCGCGATCATTGCGCCGCCCCGTTTTGACGAGGCGGCGCGTAAGTTCATGGCTGCTTGGCTGCCTCGTCCTTCTTTGTGGGCGCTGGTTGTTGCAACGGCAGATCGGCTGACCTGTGCGGCGGATCGCTGACGATGCCTTTGCTGTTATCGTCAACCAGCACTTTGGCCCCGACATAGCGCTCCAGCCCGGCGGGGGCTTTGCTGATCACCCCGGTCTGTCCCGTGCTTGTGCCGATGGCGCCAACGGCGCGCGGAACCGCCACGATCGCCCCTTTCAGCGGGCTCTCGATGACCGCCCTGCTGGATTCACCCGCTGGAACAGACACTTTGTTACCGATGATGAAATCGTCGGCCAGAACCGCCGACGCAGAGGCTGCGGACATGAAGAACATTGTGGCCAGAATAGGCGCCGTTCGCATGATGCACTCCTATGGTCTGTCGCCACCCCGCGCAATGGGTAGCGACAAGCCGAGCGCGCGACCATTTAATGCTGCGCCATCAAGTGTCGTTCAGGTCATGACGCGCAATGAAGTCGAACGAAAAATCCGCCGCACGTTGCTAATCAGCGGCACTTTTCGCGCAAGTTCTTGTCCACCACCTGCAACGGCGCGCCACCAAGGGCGCCGGTTTGCGCATAAAGGCCGCGCGCCATCTGCCAGTTCATACACGCCTCGCGCGGCAAACCGCGCTTGTCTGCAGCGTCGCCCAAGCCCGTGGCGGCATCGGCCTGTCCAGCGCGATCATCCAGCATGCGGAAGCTTTGCTGGGCGGATTGAAATCGCGCCATGGCTTCAATAGGCGAGGCGCGGATCATCGCTGCTTCGCCCAGCCCGAGATTGACCGCCGCCAGCCCGGCATCATCGTTTTGCGCCTTATAGATTTGGGCGGCCTCTCGCAAAGCAAATCCGGCCTGCCCCCAGCTGCCAATCAAGCGCTGCGCAGCGGCCAAGCGCACCAGGCCTTCGGCACGCCCGGTATCGTCTTTGAGGGCCGTGTAGAGCTCAAGCGCTTGGCGTTGCAGCCCCTCTGATTGGCCCCACAAACCTTGCGCCTGGGCCGCCGCCGCCAGCCCCGACAAACCCTCCGCTTCCAGCCGTTGTGACTTGGCTGCGCGCGCCGGCTCCAGGCCCTGGCGGAACAGCGCATTGGCTTGCATCGCATTGTCTTGCGCCAGAGCGATCCGGCCGGCATCGTAGAAGCCGCGGGCGCGCACTGTCGGATCGTTGGCGTCCATCATTTTGTAAGCGATGTCGCGCGCTTCGCCGAACGCGCCGACGCGGGTAAACAGCCAAGCCAATCGCGATTGGATGTCGACATCGTCGGGCGCGAGCTATTGAGCTTCCTGATAGGCGCGGATCGCCCGGCGCGGATCGCTGGCGAAAGCCAGCGCACCGATGCGCTTCCAATCGGCCAGCGCGGCGCGGCTTTTGCGCTGGGCTTCCGCTTCAAGCGCATCGAGGCCGCCAGCAGCGTCATTCTCGGCAAAGGCAGCAAGTGCGATGGCGGCGGTCTTGCTCTTGCCAGCTTCGGCCTTCAACGCCGCTAGTTCGCGCAAAGCGGCGTCGAGCTGCGTTTTGAGCTGCACGCGGTCGCCCGTCGCTCTGGCGGAACGCATGCGATTATCAAATTCAATGCGGTTCAACGCAACCTGCATGAAGCTAACCCGCTTCTCTCACAGCGGTCTATTTTAGCATTGCTCTTCGCGTTGTCGAAAGGCCGTAGGCTGATGGCTGGGCGCCACGCACGCCGTCCGCATCGCCGCCTTTGCGAGGCGGCGTCTGGCAGGTCGTTGATGGGCTCCATTGTTGATGGGAAGGGCGAAGCGG
>JBEIHY010000175.1:0-4454 GCA_040381035.1 Hyphomonadaceae bacterium | reverse complement strand
CTGACTGGGAGTTGGTCCGGACAAGATCTAAAGCCTGCCGCAATCGGTTTCGCGGCGCAGCTACGATGCCGCACCACCACGCACCTGTGGATAATCCGCGCACAATCCAACCCGCTCAGACCCTAATTCAAGGCGAAACTTTGCTTGCCAGCTGGGACCCCAGTGGGACCCCAGTGGGACCCCAGATCGAGAATCTCTGAATTTCGGGCAATTTGGCCGGCTAAGTCATTGATTTTATGGAGCGGTCGGCGCGAATCGAACTCGCGACATTCAGCTTGGGAAAGGCCCCCAAATAGTGATCAGGTGTTGTTGAGTGATGTCGCATGTCCCTGGGGCGCTTGAAAACAATAAGCTTTTGCGCGCAGCTGTTTTCGGGCGTTGCTCCACATTTGCCGTTGCGGCGCCGACCTGGCGCCGACCTCGCTGAAAAAGCGCGTGCTGAAAAGCTCTAGTTCCGGGGCAGCGGATGTCGCTGCTTGGAGCATGGAAAATGCCGACCGCTGTTCTGACCAAATGGGGCCTTGCGCAGCTACCGCCCGTCACGCGGCGCACGATTTTCTTCGACCGCGATCTGGTGGGGTTTGGCCTGCGGGTCTCGCCCGGGCAAAGCGGCGCGCCGCCCGTCCGATCCTGGATTGTCGAATATCGTGTGGGAGGCGGGCGCGCGGCGCAGAAGCGCCGGATGGTGATTGGCGACGCCAGCAAACTTGATCCCGATCAGGCGCGCCGTGAGGCGCGGGCATTGTTGGCTCAGGTTGAGCTTGGCGCTGATCCTGTGGCCGATCGGGCCCGCAGCCGCGAGACCCTCTCCATCACGCAGTTGTCGCTGCGTTACGTCACCGATCATGTGCGCGTCAAACGCAAAGCCACAATAGCCCGCTCGTTCGCAAGTCTTGTCCGCATCCATATCGAGCCACGGCTTGGGTCACGGCGGGCGGACAGTCTGAAACGCCGTGATCTGGCGGTGTTGCATGCGGCGATTGGCGAGCGCCAGCCCAGCACGGCGAACCGGACGCTTACTTTTCTGGCGACCGTCTTCAATTGGGCCGAACGCTACGGCTATTTGCCCGAAGGCCACCCCAACCCCTGCAAAGGGATCGAGCGCTTCAAGGAAAGGCGGCTCGAGCGCTATCTATCGTCGGAGGAGTTCGCGCGGCTTGGCGCAAGCCTTGTCCTTGCCGAAACCGTGGGCATCCGCTGGGAGCCTGATCCCAACAAAAAATCAAGCATGCGCCGAAACCGGAAAACCGCAGCGTGATCTTCGATCCGGCGGCAGTGGCCGCGATCCGTCTGTTGATCTTCACGGGCTGTCGTTTGCGGGAAATCCTGCATTTGCGCTGGGATGAAGTCGATCTCGAACGCCGCGCGCTGTTTTTGCGCGACCCCAAGACTGGTCGCCGCGCCGTGATGTTGGGCGGGCCGGCGGTGGCGGTGCTGGAAGCGCTGCAACGCTTTGGGCCTTACGTCATCCTCGGTGCGAGCCCCGAGAAGCCGCGCGCCGATTTGAATCGCCCATGGGCTCGCATGCGGGCGCATGCCGGTCTAGCAGGTGTCCGGCTTCATGATCTCCGACATAGCTTCGCCAGCGTTGGCGCGGGCAGCGGCCTTGGCCTGCCAATCATCGGCAAACTGCTTGGTCATGCGAGCGTCGTCACGACGGAGCGCTACGCCCATCTTGCCGACGATCCTTTGCGCGAGGGCGCTGAACTCATCAGCCGGCGGATCGAGCAGGCGCTCGAAGGACGGCGCAAAGCGTCTGATGCGGCCTGATAGTCCACGCGGACGTATTCGGCCACCAATGCCGAGAAGCGCTGTTTGCCTTCACCTTCCATTGTCGAGTTTTGGCTGTATTCGGATATTGGTGAGCGAGGCCAATGACTTAGGGTTGGTCGTTGCGCTCGATCAAAGTTATTGAGTTATTCAGGGGACAAGACATACTTTAGGTATGACTTTGTGCGGAGAAAACTCAATGGCTGGGTCCGCCGCCCATCCTGGCTCGCGCGCCTTCTTCAGCGCCCACCCGGTCTTCCGCCGGGAGGAATACGCACGCGCGGTTGGTCGAGCCGCCGATGACCGCACCGTGAGCGCGCTGCTTACGAAGCACCTCAAGGCCGGGAATATACGCCGGGTGGCCCGTAGCGTCTTTGCTGCGGTCCCGCCGCATGTGGATGCAAGCGACTGGGTGGTGGATCGCTTTTTGGCCGCCGCGAAGCTGAAGCCGGACGCCATCCTCGCTTATCACTCAGCGTTGGAGTTGCATGGGGCCGCCTACACAGACGCGCCCGAGGTGCAGGCGTTGACGGCCGGCGAGCCGACGCTGTTTACGACGCCAGATTTCACCTGCCGCTTCCTCAAGCATCCAAGGGGCTTTGTCGCGTCGCGTGATGTGTCCACCGTGGATCGAGCCGGGCTCGTGGTGCCGGTGACAACGCTTGAACGTACGGTCGCGGATATCTTTGACCGGCCCGACCTCGCGGGCGACGCGGAAGAGCTTTGGAATTCGCTCGCGCTTGTTGAGCGGCTCAAGACGGACGACCTCGTTCGCAACATGCGAGAGCTCAAAAACGCGGCTGCAGCCGGCGCTCTTGGTTGGTGGCTTGAAGGCGAGAAGCGGCGCCTCGGTGTGCCTGATAGCGCGCTTAACGCATTGCGCGCCCTGAAGCCCAAGCATCCGCAATATGTTTTGAGCGCCAAGAAGGGCTCGGCCAAATCGGTTGCAGCCTGGAACATCCTTGTTCCGCGTGAGCTCGCTGTCGCCAGCTTCGAGGGGGCGTAATGGCGGCGCCTTCACGCGAAACATTGCAACGTCTGGCAAGCGAGACTGGTCACCAACCTGGCACGCTTGAGAAAGTGCTGCGCCTGCTCGATCTGTTGCAGGAGATTGCGGCTGATGACGTGCTCGGCTCACGCTTGGCCTTGAAAGGCGGCACGGCGCTCAATGTATTCTACCTTCCGCTTGATCGCCTCTCCGTCGATATCGACGTGAACTATGTCGGCGCCGTCGATCGTGAGGCCATGCTTGCAGAGCGCCCAGGGCTCGAAGAGGCCGCTAACCGGTTGCGCGCCGCTCAAGGCTATCAGGTCCCTCGCCAGCCCGCGGAACACGCCGGTGGAAAGTGGATCGCGCGTCACACCTCAGCGCTCGGGGGGCAGGGGGCGCTTGAGATTGATATCAACTTCATGATGCGCCAGCCGCTGTTTGGCGTAACGCGCATGGAATCTGTGTGTCTCGGCGATACGCAAGCCAAGGGCGTCACTGTCCTTGATCTGCATGAAATTATCGCCGGCAAACTCGTGGCGTAGCTCGACCGCCGCGCGGCGCGGGATCTGTTTGATGCGCGGCGTATCTTTGCGATGGAAAACCTCAATTGGCCCTGGATCAAAGCCGCCATGCTGGCGATTGGAGCCGCTGGCCGCAACGACTGGCGAGCGGCAAGCGTGGACGATATCGGCGCTGACCCGAAGGAGCTGCGCCAAAAGCTCTTGATCTGCCTGCCGCGCGCACATTTCGAGGAAGCTGGGTCCATCGAAACCTGGATCGAGGAAACGACGGCCCTGTGCCGTGCGAAACTCGCGCCGGTGCTTGCACTGACGGAGAGTGAGCGCGCATTCCTTGATGGCGTTATCGAGCGCGGCGTGATCGACACCAGCGGTTTAGATGTCGCTGAAGATATTCAGTCTCGCATTGCAAGTATGCCGATGCTGAATTGGAAGGCTGACAACGTGCGAAAGCGGGGCGGGGGATGAAGCCAGACAAGTTGACGGTGCATGACCTGTTTCAGCGCGAGCGGCGCTACACCGTTCCGCTGTATCAGCGGGCATACGTTTGGAACAAGGACGAGCAATGGGAACCGCTCTGGGAGGATATCGAACGACAGGCGGAAGCCTGCCTCGAATCTGAATCCCAGGTCGCGAAGCGCTCGCACTTTCTTGGCGCCATCGTGCTGAACGTTGCCAAGATTGTTGGTTCCGGCGTCGCCCGCTCCGAAGTGATCGATGGCCAACAGCGTCTTACGACGCTCCAGCTCTTCCTCGCGGTGCTGCGTGACTATGCAGATGAAGTTTGCTCTATACACGTCGCCAAGCTTCGCCGGCTGACCATCAACGAGGATGAGAAAGACGGCTCAGAGGGCAGCTTCAAGGTATGGCCAACGAACGCTGACCGCAGCGCTTTCCGGACTGTGATGACTGCGGGCTCGCTTTCAGCCGTGATGAAAGCCTTTGGCGTCGTGCGACTCGATGCGCTGCCTCGCATCGGTGTCAATCGGCGTCCAAAAATGACCCCGATCGGCCTGCAAATTTGCCCCCCACTTTGCGTCGCTTGGGTGAGGCCGACACGGGCGTGCGGACCGCAAGAGTCTGCGCGCGCCCGGGTTGGCCGGTCGGTCGCAGGTGTTAATGGCGGGCTCGGGTTCAGGACTTTGCGTTGCGCTTGCGGCCGCGCCAGCTGAGTT
>JBEIHY010000174.1:0-4469 GCA_040381035.1 Hyphomonadaceae bacterium | reverse complement strand
GAAGCCAACATCCACTCTGGGCGCCGTGGCGCTTGGCCGGGCGGCGGCGCTTTGGTTCATCGTCGCCGCCATCGGGCAACTGATATTCGTGGCCTCTATGTCAGGCTTTTATGGCCCGACTTTGGCAAGCGGCGATTTTGTTCAGTGGACGCGCAAAGCGTCCTTGATCGACGGCTACAAGCCCGGTGACGCACTCGGCAATCTTGGCTTCATAAGCCATATTGGTCTGGCGTTTCTCATCACCAGCCTGGGCATTGCCCAACTCGTTCCAGCGCTGCGCAAGCATGCGCCAAGGGTGCATCGCTGGTGCAGGCGCGTGTTCGTGATCGCGGCGCTGCTCGCCGCGATCGGCGGTTTGGCGCTGGTTTGGGGGCGCGGCACGCAAACCGGCCTCAGCAGCGCAATCGCGATCAGCCTGAACGGCGTCCTGATCATCGGGTTCGCCGAGCTCGCCTGGCGCGCGGCGCGCGCGCACAACTTTGTCAGCCATCAGCGCTGGGCGTTTCGGCTTTGGCTTGTCGTCAGCGGCGTGTGGTTTTTGCGGGTTGGCATGGCGGCGTTTGGCATGATTGCGTTGGGTGTGTTGGGCATGAAGCAGGCGCCGTTTGCGCTTGCCTTCGACATCTGGAGCTTTGGCGCCTATCTCGCGCCGCTGGCGATCTATGAGGTCTATTGGCGGGTGAAAGCCAAGGGCGGCGCCGGCGTCCGCGTCGGGATGTGTGCAGTCCTGGCGATCATAACGCTGCTGATGGCTGGCGGCGTTGCCGGTATGACAATCGGCCAATGGCTGCCCTTGATGGCCGCCTCGCCGCTTTGAGTCGCCCTTGACCGCACGGCTTGAGCCGGCCAAAAGGCGCGCCGTTCCCTTTTATGCGTTCGCCCCCGATGCGGACGCCCGCGCGAGGTTCGCTCCATGGACGCCGAAACCAAGAAGAAGCGCCGCCGGCGCATGCCGTGGATTGCTTTGTCGGTGGCCATTGGCGTGGCGTTGTTGAGCGTCGGCGGCGTGGTCAGCTTTGCCGCGATGCAAGGCGCGGGCGGCCACAAAGCGGCCACGCAGGTCAGCGCCTTTGCCGAAGCGCCCGCCTGGGTTGGTTCGAGTGTCAGCGATCTGAAGGCGAACTTCGATTGGATCGGGCTCGCCTTCGGCAAGGGCGTCGCAAAGGTCACCGGCACAGCGCCAGACCTCGCCGCCAAGGACGCCGGTTTTGCCGCCGCAACCAAAGCGCTGAACGCCAATGGAGACGCCAAGGCGGCCATCAAGGTGGTGGTCAACGCCATTGAAATGGCGGGTCAGGGCCCCTCACTTGGCGCTGCATTGAGCGCACTTGGCGCCGAACCCGACGCGGACGCATGCAACAAAGCCTTCGCCGACACGCTCGCCGGGCGCTTTATCGCATTCGAAAGCGGCTCGGCGCGGATTTCGGCCGAAAGCGCCCAATTGCTCGATGCACTCGCCGGCGCGGCGCTGATCTGCGCCAAGCACAAAATCGAAATTGGCGGCCATACCGACAAGACCGGCGCCGACGGCGCCAATGTCGCGCTGTCGCAGGCCCGGGCCGAGGCGGTGAAAGCCTATCTCACCGGCAAAAGTGTGGACGCAGCGGGCCTTGCCGCCATCGGCTATGGCGAAAAACGCCCGCTCGATACCGCCGACACCGCCGACGCCTACGCCAAGAACCGACGCATTGAGTTCAAGGTCATCGGCTAAGCAGCGCCGGCGGCCGCGCTTGGGCAGGACCCACGGCAGTGAAAAGGTCGATATCTGGACAAATCGATTGCGTGAGGGCGGCGCGTGGGCGCGCCGGGCCACCCGCTTCCAGCCGGCTTGGGCTTTGCCGATGGTAAGCCGACGGCCCGCAAACGGCCCATTTTCGCCAAGCGGCATGGCTGCGGGATCGACGCCAAACGTCGCATGCTTTGGCTTTGGGCCACGACCGCTTGCGCCTGTGCCAGGGAGCGCGCGTTTATTCGCCCCCGGACGATCAGCGACAAACAAGCGACCAAAGCGATGTCGTCCAACTCGGGCACGGCTTCCCCGCATGCGGCCCGCGGGGCGCGGATCGCCACGGCAAGCTCGCGCTCCGTGGGCGTCAATGTGCGGATGAAGATTGCGGTCAGCCGCCAGCAGAAGCGAAAGAAGAAGGCCCAGGCGGGCATAGGAATCGGCGGGATCGAACATGCCGGCAAGCCTCGTCGCGCCCGAAAGCCGTCCAGATACCAGCCGCGATAGTCCGCGACACGCCTTGTGCGCCAGGGCCCGGGCCTGCGGACAAGCGGCGCCCCCGTCTGCCACGGCGCGCCCTTCCGCAACGTCCGTCATTGACGCCAAGGCGCAAGCACGGCTTGTTCTGGACCAGACCAAGGAGGGGCTTTCCATGATCCGCACATTTGCCTGCTTTGCAGTCGCCAGCTTTGGCGTCCTGGCCGCCAACGCCCAAACCCCGCCCGTGCCGACCTTCGATGCCTGCATTCAGGCCGGAAACCTGATCGCCGAGCCCGGCAAGCCTGCCGCGCGCGAACAGACCATCCAGGTCAAGGACGGCCGCATTGTGGGCATCGCCGCCGGCTATCAAAGCGCCGGCTGCCCGACCGTGATCGACCAGAAGGCCCGCACCGTCCTGCCCGGCTTGATCGATAGCCATGTGCACATTACCAGCGAAAGCGGCCCGGCCGGGCGGTTGAACGCCGTCAGCAAGCGCGCCGCCGATTTCGCCTTTGACGGCGCGGTGTTTGCTGGGCGCACCGTGCGCGCCGGTTTTACCACGGTGGCCGATCTCGGCGCCGATCCGGATGCGATCTTCCCGCTGCGCGACGCCATCCGCGACGGCAAGATTGTTGGCCCCCGCATCATCGCGGCCGGCCGCGCTATGACGCCGAGCGGCGGGCATGGCGACGTCAATGGCTACCGCCCGGAAGTGATCGCCGCGCTGAAAGGCCCGAACGCCTGCAACGGCGCCGATGATTGCCGCCGCGCGACGCGCGAAATGATTCAACAGGGCGCCGATATCGTCAAAGTCACCGCCACTGGCGGGGTGTTGTCGAACACCGCTGCGGGGCTTGCCCAACAGCTCAGCGATGAGGAACTGAAAGCGATCGTCGACGCCGCCCATTCGATGGGCCGCAAGGTTGTCGCCCATGCGCACGGCGTTGGCGGCGTCAATGCCGCGCTGCGGGCGGGCGTTGACGGCATCGAGCACGGCACCTTCGCGGACGCTGAAAGCATGAAGCTGTTCAAAGCCTCAGGCGCGTCCTATGTGCCGACCTTGCTGGCCGGCGTGACGGTAAAGGAAACCGCGCAAGACCCGACCTCCTGGATGCCCAAGCCCGTGCGCGAAAAGGCCATCGAGGTCGGCGACCGCGCGATCAAAACCGCCGGCGAAGCGCGCAAGGCCGGCGTCAATGTCGTGTTCGGCACCGATACCGGCGTATCCAAACATGGCGACAATGCGCGCGAGTTTGAATTGCTGGCGCGCGCTGGATTCACGCCGGCGGAATCGCTGCGCATGGCCACGATCGGCGCGGCCAAACATCTTGGCCTGGAAAACGAAACCGGCGCCATCGCGCCTGGCCTTGCCGCTGACATGATTGCCGTCGACGGTGATCCGCTCACCAATGTCGCCACCCTGCGCAACGTCAATTTCGTGATGGCGCGCGGGACTGTTGTGAAGCCGTGATTGGCTTAGAAGGAGAAATGCTGATGCTTCGTCGCGCTCTATTCGCGCTTGCCGCGCTCGCCGTTGCGGCCCCCGCTTTGGCGCAGTCGGCCGCCAATCTCACCGGCCGCTGGGAAGGCGGCTATGTCGGCGCCAATGTGCAGGACGCCAATACGCTGACCGTGAACCTCGTGCAGAACGGCGCGACGCTTTCTGGCGGCATGGTTGAGGTCAACACGATCGGCGACACCGCCAAGAACCTGTTTCTCACCTCGACCATTCAAGGCAAGGTGAGCAACGGCAATGTCGTGTTAGTCAAACAATATGACGGCTCGGGCGGCGTCAGTCACGCCGTGCGCTATAGCGGCAAAGTCACGCCCGATGGGCGCCACATCAAAGGCACATATAGCGCCGACGGCGCCACCGGGCAGTTTGAATTCGCGCGATAACGCTGCCATTCACGCCCACGGGCAAGAGATAGCCCACCTCCTCTCCCACTGGGAGAGGAGGATGAAACAATGGCCGTCCCCTCTCCTGGCAAGGAAAGCGGGGCTCTTGCTGATTAGCCCGGAAATTTCAAAGGTAGGAGGTGCATCGGGGCGCGAACTCTGAGAATTTCGTTTTGCAACAAAGTCAAAGCGCAGAGCGAAAGGCCACCCCGATGCAGACAGAGTGTACCTCCGATTTGTTCGGCTTTTCCAGAGTTGAAAAGCGCAAAGTTGTGGCTGCCTTTGATGGCGGCGCGGTCACCTCGGATGCCGGCGGGCTCCTGCTGGGGGCAACCGATCGCCGGATCCGGCTGATCAACCGGTT
>JBEIHY010000173.1:0-4500 GCA_040381035.1 Hyphomonadaceae bacterium | reverse complement strand
TTGTTCACCTCGGCGCTGCCGGGCGAGGGCAAGACGGTCAACTCGCTGTCCTTCGCGCGCAGCCTCGCCGCTTCCGGCGCCAAAGTGCTGGTGATCGACGGCGATGTGCGCCGCCGCGACCTGTCGCAGCGTGTCGGCGGCCACGGCGTCGATGTCGGCATCGTAGAAGTTATCACCGGCGAGAAGCGCCTGGAAGACGCCATCCTGCAAGACCCCAAGAGCGCGGCTTATGTGCTGCCGTGCTCCAACCGCAAGCTGTCGCTGGCTGATGTGTTTGCGTCTGGCGGCTACACCAAGCTGCTGGAGCGTTTGCGCGGTGAGTTCGACATGATCGTGATCGACGCGGCCCCAGTTCTGGCGGTTGCCGATACGCTGACCCAATCGGGCGGCGTAGATGCTGTGGTCGTCAATGTGCGCTGGGGCAAGACTCCGCGGGCGCTGGTGGTCAAGGCGGTTGCTGAACTGCGCAAGATCGGCGCGCCGCTTGCTGGCATGATCTTGAGCCAGGTCGATCTGCGCGGCCAGGCGCGTTATGGGTCGGGCCTTGGTTACGGCTATTACGGCGCCTATGCGCAGTATTACCGGAACTGATCGCAGACATTGAAAGCTGCGGGCGGCTGCTTCGGCCGCCGCCCGTTTTTGAGAACCGGCGCAAGGGCAGTCCGCGATGGCGAGCGTATCGATGCTGTTTGCCCCGCGCGAAGGGGTCTATGCCTCCACCATTGCAGCGGTGCTGGTGATGGCTGGCGTGATGGCGGCGTTCGCGCTGGGCGGCCTGGACGGGCGCAGCGGCGCGCTGGGATTGGCGTTCGCGGTGATCGTGCTGCTTGGCGTGGTGGTGTCCAATCCCGTCAGCCGCGATGTCTTCTTTGACGGCCAAATGCCGGCAGCGGCGGGCATGTTGTTTTGCGCTACGCTGGCGATGGGCGTGTTTCAGCTGTTGCCGCAGAGGGAGTTTGCGGTTACGGCCTGGGCGCAATATGGTTTGGGCGGTCCGTCCTTCCCAACGCTGGACCGCGGCGCCACGCAGGCCGAGATAGGCAAGCTGTTTGCGCTGGGTTGTGCATTCTTGATCGGCGTTTCCGCCGGGCGGGAGCGCGCCACCGCACGCTTCACGCTGCAGGCCGGCCTGCTCATCGGCACGGCCTTTATCGTTTATGCCTGCGTGCTCGGCGTCTGGCGCAGCTTCGCTACCGCCGATGATTGGCGCTTTGATGGCGGGCTGGTTGGGCGCCAGAATGTGGCCGCGGCAGTGTATCTTTGGGTTGCACTCTCGGGCTTTGCGCTGATCTGGCGGGCAGTGCAGAATGAGCCGCTGGCTGGCTTGAACCGCCCGCAGCAGGTCATCGCGCTGATCCGCGGCGCCGGCTTGCCGGCCTGGTTTGCATTCGGCCTTGGCCTGGCGGCGATCATGCTGGTTGGATCGCGCGGCGGCCTCTTGGCCTGGGGTGTCGGCATGGCGACGTTCTTTGCCTTCGATTGGGTGAGCAAACGCAAATCGACCTCCAAGCGCGCCGATGCCCAGCGCACCTTTTTGGCGATCGGGGGATTGGTGGCCGCATTTGTTCTGGCGCTCGCGCTGTTTGGCGAATTCATGGTTCATCGCCTGGGTGCGGATGGCATGGATGGGCGCGGCCGCGGCGATCTCGTAGCGTTGTACTGGCCGCTGTTTGAAGCGCGGCCCTGGCTTGGCTACGGGCTCGGCGGCTTTGAAGCGCTGCACGACAAGGTGACGCCGGCGGCGCGGATGGATCTGGCGGGCGCGGATGCGCTGCACAATGCCTATCTGCAATGGCTGATCGAGGCTGGGCTGATTGGCGCGCTGGCGATGATCGGGGCGGCGGCCCTAATCATTGGCGGCATCGCCAAAGGCGCACTGACCCGGCGGCGCGATCGTCAGCGGCTGTGCCTTGGGCTTTCTGCCAGCGTGGCGATCGCCTTCCACGCCGCCTTTGACGTAACTCTGAATGTCTATCCGGCGGCGATCTTGGCGGCGTTGATGCTTGGCCTCAATTGGGCGATTGCGCATCAACGCAGCTGAGCGCGGCGGCGGCCATTTGATCCGAACCCGGATAGTCTAGGCTAGGCAAAGCGGATCGTGGGCGCTGGCTTGCCGGCGGCGGCCATGGCGTCCAACACCTTGCGCGCCATGGCCAGAAACCGGTGGCTCATCGGATGATCGGGCGCGGCCGCCACCAAAGGCGCGCCGCGATCGCCGCTTTCGCGCAGGGCCGGGTCCAATGGCAGCTCGCCCAGAAATGGCGCTCCGAAGGTTTCGGCCGTGCGCCGCGCGCCGCCTTCGCCGAACAGATGATGGCGCACGCCTTCGGTTTCAAACCAGGCCATGTTTTCGATCACGCCGAGGATCGGGATATGGGTGCGCTCAAACATCGCCACGCCGCGCCGCACATCGGCGAGCGCCAGCTCTTGGGGCGTCGACACGATCACCGCGCCCGCCAATGGCACGCGCTGGGCAATGGTGAGCTGCACGTCGCCGGTGCCTGGCGGCATGTCGAGAACGAGGATATCGAGCGGCGCCCAGGCGACGTCGTCGAGCATTTGGCGCACTGCACTGGTGGCCATTGCGCCGCGCCAGATCATTGGCGCGTCGATATCGACCAGATATCCGATCGACATGGTTTTCAGCCCGAAGGCTTCCAGCGGTTTAAGCTTGCCGTCGCCGCCTTGATCGGGTTTGCGGTCGTGCAATCCCAGCATGGTTGGCGCGCTCGGGCCGTACACGTCAGCGTCGAGCAGGCCGGTTGATTTCCCCAAAGCGGTGAACGCGCAGGCGAGATTGACCGCCACCGTCGATTTGCCAACGCCGCCCTTGGCGGAAGCTACAGCAATGATCGCGGCCACGCCCGGCAAGCCTTCGGCGCGGCGCGGCGCCGTTTGTGGGCCAGGCGGCGGCGTGGCGCCTTTGGTCACGCGCGTCACGCCCGGCGCCGGGGCGTCATGGGTCGTTAAAACCGCGGTTACCGCGATCACGCCTTTTTGAGCCCGCACGGCCGTCTCAGCGGCGTCGCGCACCTGTTGGTAACGCGCCACGGCGTCAGACGGCGCCTCCAAAGTGAAGCGCACGCGGCCTTCTTCGGTGACGGCGAAGCCTGAAATCCGCTGCGCGGCCAGCAATCCGACCCCGCAGACCGGGTCGATAACGGTGTCCAGCGCGTTTTCTATCTTGGCCCGAAGACCAGCCAACCCATTCTTCATGCTTGATCCTTAAGCACCGAACCTACATATCCGGCGAGAGCGTCAGTCGGCGCAAGCCGGTTTGAAGCCGCGCGACAAAGGGTAGAATATCCCATGCCATGGAACGACCAGTCCAACGGAAGCGGTCAGAAACCGCCCGGCGGTCCCTGGGGCGAAGGCCCCAAGAACCCCTGGGGCGGCCCGCCGCGCCAACCGACCCCGCCGCCCAACAATAATGGCGGTGATCTGGAAGATATGGTCAAGCGCCTGCAGGATCGCATGAAAGGCGGGCCATTTGGCGGCCGCCGCGGAGGTCGCGGCGATGGCGATGGCCGCGGGCCTGGCGCTGGCGGTTTGGCCGTGCTCGGCGCGCTGCTGGTGGCCGGCTGGTTTGCCTCCGCAGTTTATATCGTCGACGAAGGCGAGCAGGGCGTGGTCACCCGGCTCGGCGCGTTTAATCGCATCACCGGTCCGGGCCTGCATGTGCATCTGCCGCCGCCGTTTGAAGATCATCGCGTGGAGCAGGTCACGCTGCAGCGGCGCCTGCAAATTGGCGGCGGCGAAAACGCCGGCAGCCAAAGCCTGATGCTCACTGGCGATGAAGCCATCGTCGATATCGACTTTACCGTGATCTGGTCGCTGAAGAGCGCCCAGGATTATGTGTTCAATATCCGCAACCCCGATGAAACCGTGCAGGCCGTCGCTGAAAGCGCGATGCGCGAAGTGGTCGGCAAGCGCACACTGGAAGGCATCATCACGCGCGACCGCGCCCAGGTTGAAGATGGCGTGCGCACGTTGATGCAGTCGATCCTCGACAGCTATAAGTCGGGCGTACAGATCAATCAGGTCCAGTTGCAAAAAGCGAGCGCGCCGGCAACCGTCATCGAAGCGTTCGATGATGTGGTCCGCGCCAGCCAGGACGCTGAAACCAAAATCAACGAAGCCACCCGCTATCGCAACGAAGTGGTGCCGCAGGCCCGCGGTGAAGCGCAGCGCATGCTGCAGGAAGCCGAAGGCTACAAAGAGCGCGTCGTGCGCGAGGCCGGCGGTGAAGCCGAACGCTTCCGCTTGATCCAGGAGCAATACCGCGCCGCCCCGAAGGTGACGCGCGAACGGCTCTATCTGGAAACCATGGAGCGCGTGTATGGCGGCGCCGACAAAACCATTGTCGATGGCCGCACCGGGGCGGTGCCGGTTCTGCCGCTCGATATGAGCCGCCGCGCGCAAGTCCCCGCCGCCTCCGCCGCCCCGGCGCCAGCCGCGCCCCAACAACCTGCCCCGGGAGCCCGCTGAGATGAGCCGCGC
>JBEIHY010000172.1:0-4658 GCA_040381035.1 Hyphomonadaceae bacterium | reverse complement strand
GTCAAAGCGCAGCCCTTGCGCCATGGCCGGCCCCGCCGCTTTGATCTGCGCGGTGCTGAACATCAGAAACAAGCCGGTATAGGATCGCGGTTGGATCGCCTTCAGCCATGGCGCGCCGGCATTTTTGGCCTTGAAGGCGTCAAGGGCGGCGAAGTCTTCGTCGGCGTTCGGACAACGATCCGTGCGGTGAACGCGGTCAATTCTTGAGCGGCGGCCTGGGCCTGCGCATCAAGACCCGCCTGACGCAACTGTCATTGCACCAGCGCCTGATCTTGCGCGATCGGGCTTTCGGCCAATGCGAATGCCGGGATAACGAAATCCAGCGTCGACAAAGCGGCCGTCAACGGCGCGACCCAACCGCCTTGACTGGGGCCAATCACGCCAACGCGGCGCACATGCGGCGCCAAGCGGCGCGCTTGCGCCACCGCCGCCGCGGTATCACGTGCGCGCTCCAAAACATCAGACGACATCGCCCCACCGGACGCGCCCGCGCCGTGCTTGTCGTATACGAACACGCCGATCCCGCGCCGCGCCAACTCATAGGGCCAAACCGCATCGTCCGTAGACGGATTATTGTTCTATCCTTCCACCCAGAGCGCCAATGCCTGCGCGCGGCCTCGCGCCGGCATGACCAACTTGCCGTGGAAGGTCAGACCCCCGCTTGTAAATGCCGTTTCGCGCGTGATGAGCGCCACGCGATTGCCAGTCTTAACGCCCGC
The DNA here is from genome assembly GCA_040381035.1 of Hyphomonadaceae bacterium. Classification (GTDB taxonomy): domain Bacteria; phylum Pseudomonadota; class Alphaproteobacteria; order Caulobacterales; family Aquidulcibacteraceae; genus REEB506. The sequence continues at coordinate 3,939 of JBEIHY010000172.1, read as the reverse complement.
GCCAGTGGCGACCGTGATTTTGCCTGCCGCGCAAGGACCAAACGTGATCGCCGTCTGCCCGGCTGTGAAAGAGCCGTCTGGCGCCTCTTTCACGCGCGCGAACGCGCGCGTTGATAAAGTTAGATCAGTTCCCGCGGCGCGCGCCCGGCGCCGGTGACGACAATCGCTTCATCGTTGCGCAAGTCACAAACGCCGAGATGGCAGCGCAGTTGATCGGCCAAGCGGGTTTGGGGCGCAGCATCCAGGGGCGCGGCCATGGCCAACGGCGTCGCCAGAAGCGCCGCCAGCAACAGCTTCCGCATATTCAACCTTGCATGACAAAGGGCGCAAAGACCAATCGATCCTGCCGGCTTGATGCAACCACGCCGCCGATCAGATGCGGCAAACGCAAGCTTGCCGGATTGGCCGCCCGCTTATCCCGACGGCCGGCGCAGCAATCGCCAGGGCCGCCTTCGCCCGCTGCCGCCATCCGGCCCGCCAAGCCGACCGGCTTGCCAGCGCGCGCGCCGTTCTGCGCCTGGTCAAGCTCGCCCGCCTCTTTTCTGTCACCGGCCTCTGGCTGGCGCTGCTGCGGTGCTCGCTTGGCCTGCGGACCGGCGCAAAACCGCCGACGCGGTTTGTACGCTGGCTGGAACAAACCGAACGCGCGCTGGCGCAGGCGATCCGGACGGCGTTGATCGAAGACGGCGCGCCGATCCCCGAACTGCCGGACGCCGCCCGGCTCGTCTGGTTTGCGCGCCATCATCCGTGTTCGAACAAAATCGCTGTGCTTCCTTTTGCCGCCCGCCACCACCGCGGCCCCGCAACCGCGCTGTCGTCCAACAGAACAGCGCGCGCGGACCGTCAGCTGCCGGCCGGCAAGCCCTTGACCGCCAATGATGCCGGCTCGAAGCCGGCGATCCACCACGTTCGCGCCCTGCCTTGACCATGCGCCGAAGCAAGCGCCTCACCGCCGCCGCGGGCCTGCCCGTGCGCGGGCGCCGGCGCTTGACCGATCTGCTGCACCGCAATCTGCGTTATTGACTTCTCCACCCTTTTACCCGATATGCACATCAGCGACAGCCCGCGCCGCATTTTGCGCCGGGCCGGTTTTCCGGATACGCGCCACCGACGCTCACGCCCCACTCTGCGGGCCGCTGGCCTTCGTCGTCGCAGCGTTCCATATTTCCAGCGTCCGCCAGGTTATGCCGGCGCGCGCGAAAGTTTCCCCTCGTGACCCAATTCCAAGACCTCGGCCTCGCCGCGCCGATTCTCAAAGCGCTGGCCGCCGACAACTATACCCGACCGACGCCGATCCAATTGCAGGCGATCCCGTCGGCGCTCGCCGGGCGCGACATTGTCGGCCTTGCCCAAACCGGCACCGGCAAAACCGCCGCCTTTGCGCTGCCGATCCTGCAGCGCTTCGCCGAGAAGAAAGAACATATCGGCGCGCGCGCTTGCCGCGCTTTGGTGCTGGCGCCGACGCGCGAACTCGCCGCCCAAATCGGCGAAAGCTTCCGCGCTTATGGCCGCTATCTTGGCCTGTCCACCGCCGTCGTGTTCGGCGGCGCTTCGATGGGCAAACAGGTGCTTGCTCTGCAACGCGGCGTCGATGTTCTGGTCGCAACGCCCGGCCGCTTGCTTGACCATGTGCAGCAGCGCACGCTCACGCTCGGCAAGGTCGAAGTGCTCGTCGTCGACGAGGCCGATCACATGATGGATATGGGCTTTATCCAGCCGCTGCGCCGCATTGCCGATCTTCTGCCCAAGCAACGCCAGACGCTGTTCTTCTCCGCCACCATGCCGCCGCAGATCAAGGAACTGGCGAACCGCTTCCTGACCGACCCGGTGGAAGTCGCGGTCACGCCCGTCGCCTCCACCGCCGAGCGCGTCGAGCAGGCGGTGATCCATGTCGACACCGCGCGCAAGAACGATCTTCTCGACGCCATCCTGCGCGATCCGGCGGTGACCCGCGCCATCGTGTTCGCCCGCACCAAGCATGGCGCCAATCGCATCGCAGAAAAGATGGCCGACGCCGGCCACGCCGTCGAAGCGATCCACGGCAATAAGAGCCAAGGCCAACGCGAACGCGCCTTGGAAAACTTCCGCAAAGGCCGCGTGAAGGCCCTGATCGCCACCGAGATCGCGGCGCGCGGCATCGATGTCGATGACGTCAGCCACGTGATCAATGTCGATCTGCCGAATGTGCCGGAACAATATGTCCACCGCATCGGGCGCACCGCCCGCGCCGGCCAGGCCGGTCTCGCGATCAGCTTTTGCGCCCCCGACGAGCGCGCCTATCTACGCGACATCGAACGGCTGACGAAGCAAAAAGTACCGGTGATGGATCACCCCCTGGGCATGGCTGCCCCCGCTCCCGGTGCGGCCATCCCGCCGCCGCCCAAGCAGGGCCAACGCGGCCGCCCCGGCGGCTTCACCCGCCCGCAAGGCCATAGCCGCCCCCCCCACCGCGAGCGCGGCGAACGCAATGATCGTGGCCCGCCAAAGGCCGCCAATCGCGATCAGGGCGCGCGCGACAACGCAGCGCGCGACACCGGAGATCGCCGCGACCGTAAGGGCAACGATATCTGGTCGAACGGCCCCGCCCGCGCGCCGTCTCGCTCCAAAGCGCCGGGCCGCCCCGGCGGCGGCGGCGGCAAACGCGATCGCTATTGACCCGCTTGTCGCCCCACCGGCTTGGCTGTATAGCCACAGCCCCGGTTCGCCGCTTTAGCTCAGCCGGTAGAGCACCGCATTCGTAATGCGGGGGTCGCGTGTTCGAGTCACGCAAGCGGCACCATGGGGGGCCTTGAAGTTTTGGGGGTTACGGGGTCCGCACGGGACCGCCTCAAGAAGGTGAAGTACAGAAAAGGTACACGCCATCCGGCGATTTCCGGCAAGCCAAAGCAAGCCGCGCTGCGCTCAAGAGGCCACGGTTTAGAAGCTTGCGATTGATGGAACGGTCGCATCGCGGGCTGTGCCAGCCTAATTTTCACCATCGAGTGGACGTGACCGCCAACGCTCCGGCTCGCTGACGGAGCCACACTTCTCGGCAGACAATCTTTGGCAACACTTTGGATTGCGGCAATGCGCGCGTCAAATTTGCACGCCGGGGAACACTGCAATCCGCCTTCCGCAACACCGCAGGCGGCGAGCCGCGCTCAACACGAGGCCGCGGTTCAGCTGCCGCACCGCGCGCCAATCGACCTCAGCCGCAACGCGGAGAATAAGTCAGAATGCGCTATAAATAGCCCACAACGACTTTCGCGATCCGTTTATAAACCAAAGACTTGACGGCGAGGCGCGAAGAGGGCAAAATGATTCATAAACGAGTCACATGACGCCTTTTGGTCCATAAATGAGTCGGATATGCCCAAGATCATAGCTCCAACCCTGTCACAATACAGCCGCGACGCCCTATCGCTGCTGGGGGCGCTCATTCGTGAAGCGCGGCTCGCAAACAGGCTCACCACTTCAGAGCTGGCTACGCGGGCGGGCATATCGCGCGGACTATTGCAGCGGATCGAGCGCGGCGATGCTGGCTGCGCGATCGGCGCGGTTTTCGAGGTCGCGGCGATCGTCGGCGTGCCCTTGTTTGAGATGGATGAGCGCCTGCTCTCAGCCCGCCTCGCCCGCCAAGCGGAAAAAATAGCGCTGCTGCCGAAATCGGTTCGCGCGCCTCGAAAGGCGGTGAAGGATGACTTCTAATTCGAGCGCGCCCGGAACACATTATGAAGAAGCCTTCGTCTGGATTTGGCTTCCCGATGCCGATGCACCCGTCGTCGCTGGGCGGTTGAGCCGTCGCGGCGCACAGCTGGTTTTCAATTATGGTCGCTCCTATCTGGCGCGCAAAGACGCAATCGCGCGTTACGCGCCCGAACTCCCTCTGCAGTCCGGCGTCGTTCCCCTGCTTCCGGGCCTGGCGATGCCAAGCTGCATGCGTGACGCCTCTCCCGACGC
>JBEIHY010000171.1:0-4733 GCA_040381035.1 Hyphomonadaceae bacterium | reverse complement strand
CTAAGACCGGCGAGATACTGGAAGTTTCGGCGATTTCGGCAGCAATTTGCAGCGTGACCTTATCGTTGAGCTTGCGGGTATAACGCGCCTGCGCCTGACGCACGAACACTGTGCCTTCGGTGGGGCCAATGAAATCGGTGGTTTCGGGCAAGGCCGCGACATTCTGGAACGTCGACCAATCCTGGCCAAACAGCCAGTTATCAAACGTCACATAAGCGCGGCGCAGCGCGAAATCGATGGCGTTGGTCGTGCGCTCGGAAAACTGCGTGCCAGGCGCGGATTGGAAGTCGCCTTCCACATAGGCGCGAAGTTAATGCTGATCGACGGCGCGATTAACCGTGATGGCGATGCGCGTCTGCTTGGCGGGGGCGTCGAATTCCTGGCCGGCATTGGCGCCAGGGCCCACCGGGATTTGGCCGGGCGCATAGAAATCGCGCAGGAACGCATCGCGCGCGACCACGCCGTCTTTGAAGTCGCTCGCCAACGCTTCGGTTTTCACGTAGCCGGAAATCTTCACGGCGGCGGCGCCGACCTTGAAGCCGTCGGCGGACAGTTTCTTCTCCATCGCCGCGACCTGGGCAGCGAATGCATCGTCTTTCTTTGGCAGCTCAATCAGCTTGGGCGCGGCCGCTGCAGCCTGGGCGCTGGCCTGAGCGCTGGCCTGAGCGCTGGCGGCTTGGGCTTGGGCGGCGGCCAATTCGCTCTGCAGCGTCTGCATCTGAACTTCCAGCGCCTGCAGGCGGGCCTGCAATTGGGCATTGCTTGGCGCGCGTGCGCGCCCTTGCGCAAATACCGAGCCCGGCTCCATCACAGTGGTGGCCGCACTCGCCAACAGGGCATCTCTGAAAAGACGATACGGCGACAGGTTCACTCCCCTCACGGCACGCGCCCTCGGCGCGATCATCTGTGTTCGGAGCATTTCGCCAGTCTTGTCTGCAGAGTAGATAGACCTTGGTCGAGGCCGGTTGGTTTCGGGTCAGACCAAATTGGCGCACCCCGCCTTCTTGCGGTCATGGCCGGTTTCAGGAAAGGTGCCGGCTGGCGCTTGAGGAGGCCAGACCCATGTCAGACGAGACGCTCATCCCGATCCCAGACCAGTTCGGCGCCGATGCCCTCGTAACGGCCGCCGATTACGCCGCCATGGCCGCCGCCGCCATCGCCGATCCGGACGCTTTCTGGGCCGAGCAAGCCAAGCGTCTGGATTGGATGGAAGCGCCCACCAAGATCAAGAACGTCTCTTTCCTGGAAGAAGATTTCCGCATCCGCTGGTATGAAGACGGCGTGCTCAATGTCGCGGCCAATTGCGTCGATCGCCATCTGGTGCGGCGCGCCGATCAGGCCGCGATCATCTGGGAAGGCGATGATCCCAATGAGAGCAAGATCATCACCTATCGCGAGCTGCATCACGAAGTGTGCCGGTTTGCCAATGTTCTGAAAGCGCATGGCGTTCAAAAAGGCGACCCAGTCACCATCTATATGCCGATGATCCCGGAGGCAGCCTATGCGATGCTCGCCTGCGCACGGATCGGGGCGATCCATTCGATCGTGTTTGGCGGCTTTTCGCCCGAAAGCCTCGCCAACCGCATCGATGACTGCGACAGCAAAGTGGTCATCACCGCCGATGAAGGCCTGCGCGGCGGCAAGCGCGTACCGCTGAAAGTCAATGTCGATGAAGCGGTCGGCCATTGCCGTTCGGTCGAAACCGTCATCGTCGTTACCCGCACCGGCGCCGATGTGGTCATGACGCCCGGCCGCGATGTGCGATATGAAACCGCCGCACTTGCCGTGGGCGCGGATTGCCCGCCCGAACCGATGAATGCCGAAGACCCGCTGTTTATTCTCTACACGTCGGGCTCAACGGGTAAGCCCAAAGGCGTGCTGCACACCACCGGCGGCTATCTGGTTTACGCAGCGCTGACCCACCAGACCGTGTTTGATTACAAGCCCGGCGATATCTATTGGTGCACCGCCGATGTCGGCTGGGTCACCGGCCATTCCTACATCGTTTACGGCCCGCTCGCCAATGGCGCGACGACGGTGATGTTTGAAGGCGTGCCGACCTATCCCAGCGTGTCGCGCTTCTGGGAAGTGGTCGACAAGCACAAGGTGACGATCTTCTATACCGCGCCGACCGCCATCCGCGCGCTGATGCGCGAGGGCGAAGGACCAGTAAAATCTTCTTCGCGCGCCTCGCTGCGGCTGCTCGGTTCGGTCGGCGAGCCGATCAATCCGGAAGCCTGGCTTTGGTATCACCGCGTCGTCGGCGACGGCCGTTGCCCGATCGTGGACACCTATTGGCAAACCGAAACCGGCGGCATTCTGATCTCGCCGCTGCCCGGCGCGATAGACCTCAAGCCCGGCTCCGCCACCAAGCCGTTCTTTGGAGTTTTACCCGCGCTGGTAGACGCCAATGGCGCGATCCTTGAAGGCGCGACCGATGGCAATCTCGTCATGCTCGACAGCTGGCCCGGTCAGGCGCGCACCGTGTTCAAGGACCACGCCCGCTTCTTCCAAACCTACTTTTCCACTTATCGCGGCATGTACTTCACCGGCGACGGCTGCCGGCGTGACGCGCACGGCTATTACTGGATCACTGGGCGCGTCGATGACGTCATTAATGTCAGCGGCCACCGCCTCGGCACGGCCGAAATCGAAAGCGCCTTGGTGGCCCACGAAAAAGTCGCCGAGGCCGCTGTGGTCGGTATGCCGCATGAATTGAAGGGCCAGGGCATTTACGCCTATGTCACCCTCAATGCCCATGAAAGTCCGAGCGAAGAACTGCGCAAGGATCTCGTCAAATGGGTGCGCCACGAGATCGGGCCAATCGCCACCCCCGACGTGATCCAGTTCGCGCCCGGCCTGCCGAAAACCCGCTCCGGCAAAATCATGCGCCGCATCCTGCGCAAAATCGCTGAAAACGATATCGCAGCGCTGGGCGACACCTCCACGCTCGCTGATCCGGCTGTGGTCGATGATCTCGTCGCCAACCGGGCGGGCGCGAAAGTATAGGCGCAACCGATATTTATTCAGCGCGAGCTGATAATTCGTCACGGTGCATCCGCTGAAATCACGGCTATTGCGCCCACAACAATAAAGGGCAGGAGCCGCAGATGGAACGCATCACCGTACTGGTGGTCGACGACCACCCCTTGTTCCGCGACGCCTTGACGCTGGCGGTGGAGCGCGCGGCGCCGGACGCCGAGATTATCGAGACCGGCTCGCTCGCCCAGGCCCTTGAAATCGCCCGCAGCGATCGCGATCTGAACCGCCTGCTGATTGATCTCATGACGCCGGACAATCGCGGTTTTGCCGGCCTTGCCGCGCTCCACGCAGAGCGCCCGCAAACCCCGATCATCGTCGTGTCCGCCGCTGACGCGGCGCAGATGGCGCCGCGGGCGCGCGAATATGGCGCGATCAGGTTCTTGCGCAAAACCGCCAAGCTTGACGCCATCGCCGGCGCGGTGCGCCAGGCGCTTGATGGCGCGGCCTGCCTCAACGCCGATCCCCCGGCGCCGGCCGCCGCCGCCAGCGGCGATGACCTTTCGCGGCGCATTTCCAGCCTGACGCCGGCGCGGTTGAAAGTGCTTCTCGGTCTTCTCGAAGGCCGGCTCAACAAGCAGATCGCTTACGACAGGGCGATCTCGGAAGCGACTGTGAAGGCCCACATGACGGCGGTGTTTCGAAAGCTCAATGTCCGCAATCGCGCCCAGGCGGTGCTTGCCGCCCAGGCGCTGGGGTTGGAAATGGCGGAGCCGGCTTAAGCCGCCTTCAGCGCCGCCGGGAAGTCACGCACCTCGCGCGACAGGTTTTCGCGCTGCTGCGACAAATCCTGGCTTGCGGCCAAAACTTGGCTGGCGGCTGCGCCCGTTTCCTGCGCCGTCATCGTCACCGGCGCGACATCGCCGGCCATCATCCGCGATGCATTGGACACTTCCCCAACCGTGCCGGCAATTTCGGAGGTCGCGCCCGATTGTTCGGACACCGACCCTCCAATATCGGCGGAGTTGCGCTTCAGGCTCAACATCACATCGTCGATCGCGTTGATCGCGCTGACGGCGGCGGCCACTGCACTTTGAATGCCCGCAATCTGGCCGCCGATCTCTTCAGTGGCGCGTGAGGTCTGACCAGCCAGCGCCTTTACTTCCGCGGCCACCACCGCAAAGCCGCGCCCAGCTTCGCCAGCGCGGGCAGCCGCGATCGTGGCGTTGAGCGCCAAGAGATTGGTTTGGTCGGCGCCGTCTTTGATCAGGCCGACCGCCTGGCCGATGCGCTTGGCGGCGTCGTCCAGCTGGCGCACCACGCCGCTGGCCTCTTCCGCGCGGCGGGCGGCGGCGGCGACTTCGCCATCAGCCGTCTCGGCCGCGCGCTGAATGGCGCCGACCGCCCCGGCCAGCTCCCGCGCCGCATCAGCCGCAGCAGCGGCATTGATGGAACTCTCCTGCGTGGCGGAGGCCACATTGCCCATCATCGAAGACGTCCGCCCGGCAGCGCCCGCCATCGCCCGCCTGGGCGGTGGCGTCCAGCTCGGTCGAGGCCGCGGCCAGCGTGTCGAGCATTTGGCGGCAGGCGTTTTCAAAACTCGTCGACACTTGCTCCACTTGCGCGGCGCGCTGCAATTGCGCGGCCGTGGCGGCTTTGGCCTCATCTTCCAATCGCAGCCGGACAATCGCGTTTTCGCGGACCACTTCGACCGCCTTGGCCATGGCCCGATTTCGTCAGCGCGCTCTTGATCG
>JBEIHY010000170.1:0-4805 GCA_040381035.1 Hyphomonadaceae bacterium | reverse complement strand
GCTGTGTCCAGCGACCGGGAAATCCGCCTGCAGACCACCAAAACGGCACAAAATCGGCGCTCAGCACCCGACTTTTGCGACCGGCTGACGTGAAACTCTGTATAGAGCGCTAGAATTGATGCTTCTGCAGACTTTCCCTAGGTCGAACCGCCTCAAACCACCGCCCCAAACATGGCCCCGATGCCAGCGGTCAGCAGCATCGCCGCCGCGCCCCAGAAGGTGACGCGCACGACGCCTTTGACCATGTCGGCTTTGCCGATGCGCGCGCCGAGGGCGCCGAGTGCGGCGAGGAACACAAGCGAAGTAAGCGACACCGCCCACACCAGCGTTGTCGGCGCCACTAGAAGAACGATGACGAGCGGCAGAATAGCGCCGGCGGCGAATGTCAGAGCGGAGGTGATCGCGGCCTGGAGCGGGCGCGCGGCTGTCATGTCGGTGATATGTAATTCGTCGCGCGCATGGGCGCCTAGCGCATCTTTCGCGGTGAGTTGTTCGGCGACTTTTCGGGCGAGGTCTGGCTCCAAGCCGCGCTGGACGTAGATCGAGCTCAATTCATCCAGTTCGATGTCGGGATGGTTCGCCAGTTCTTGTCTTTCACGTTTCAGATCGGCCTGTTCGGCGTCGGCCTGAGACCACACCGACACATACTCCCCCGCCGCCATCGACATCGCGCCCGCGACCAACGCCGCTGTTCCCGCGAGTATCACCGCGCCTTTGTCTGGCGAAGCCGCGGCGACGCCAACGATGAGGCTCGCCGTAGAGACAATCCCGTCATTGGCGCCGAGCACGGCGGCGCGCAGCCAACCGATGCGATCGACGGCGTGGCGTTCCGTATGGGCTTTCATTTGTGTCATGGCTGCATTCCATTTTGAGCGCCAACTGGCCAGGAAACCTCGACGCACAATCCGCCGAGCCGGCTGCGCCTTAGATGAAGCGCCCCACCCGTGCTCTGCGCAAGATCTGTTGCGATGGCGAGGCCCAAGCCTTGGCCGGCGGTGCGTTGATCCAAGCGCGCGCCGCGCGCCAGCGCATGGGTGATTTGATCGTCTGGAATGCCCGGACCATCATCGTCAATCGCAACGTGAAGTCGTCCGTCCACGGCTCGCGAAGAGATCGCCACGGCCGCATTTGCATGCTTGGAAGCATTGTCGAGCACCGCACCGAATAGTTCGAGCGCCGAATCTTGCGCCAATGGCGCTGCGTGCGACCGGTCGCAGTTGTTGGAAAATATCACGCCCCGCTCTGCGTACGCGCGACCAATGACGGCGATCAGTCGATCAATGACAGGAGCGACTTCTGCTTTCGTTGTAAGGGCCGATCGCGCTGGCGCGTTTGCCGCCAACTCCGCCCCGATGGCGTGCTGCAGAAGTGTGAGGCTGCGGTCCAACTCGGCACGCTGATGGTTGGGCAAATCCATGACTTGGAGTTTCAAGGCGGTGAGCGGCGTTTTCAGCGCGTGCGCGAGGTCCTGTGCGCGCGATCGGGCGCGAACCAAATCGGCGGCGCGTGCATCGGCGAGCTTATTGATTTCATCGGCAAGCGGCGCCACTTCAGCGGGAAAATCGGTTTGCGTCAGCCGTGCGGACGGATCGGACTTGAGCGCATTGAGCGCATGCTGCACCGCGCGGAGCGGCTGCAAACCCCAAACGATCTGCGCCCAAGCGGCTGTCATTAATGCAGCCCAAAAAACAAAAAGGTACAGCGCCAGTTCGCCGGCAAAAGCGGCTTGCGCGGCATCTACGGCGGCGTGATCTTCGGCGACTTGCACAAGCACTGCAGGGCCATCCGCGCTCGGGCGAATTCGGCGCGCCACCTGTAGCACCTCGTCTTCAAAGGGGCCTTTGGCGATAATTGATGTCCATGCATCGCCGCGCACTGTCTCGTCGTTCGGCAAAGCTCCGTCCCACAGCGAGCGCGAAGCAAGTGCGCCGGCTGGCGTGCTCAAACGCCAATAGAGCCCACTGCCTGGCCTTTGAACGCGTGGATCACTTAGCGCCGCGGCGAGACTTGGCGCGCCGTTTCGATCAAGGCTGATGCCGGCTGCAAGAACGCCGCCCAAGCGCTCCAAATCGGCTTGCGCCTGGCGCTCCAAATGGCGCTCAAACAAAAGAGATAAGGCCGCCCACGCCAGCGCCAACGCAGCGCCGATCGTGATGGCGGCTGTTGCGATCAACCGCAGGCGGAGAGATTTCGCCCTCATGCGTCCGGCTTTACCAACAGATAGCCAAAACCGCGGCGGGTTTCGATGATGCCGGGGCCTAGCTTTTTGCGCAGCCGCGCCACAAGCGCTTCAATCGCATTGGCGTCCAGCGCATCGACCCCGTGCAAGCGTTCTGCGATTTCACCGGCCGGAACCGGACGGCCATCGGCATGGGCGAGAATGTCGAGCAGGCGGTGCTCGAGGGCGGAGAGCTTCAGCGGCGCGCCATCAAGCAATGCGCGGGCGCGAAACAGATCAAGCGTAAGCCGTCCAAAGTGTAGGATCGTTTCAGCGCGGCCAGACGCACGCCGGATCAGACCGCGCACGCGTGCGATCAATTCTGCCGGCTCAAAAGGTTTTGCGAGATAATCATCCGCTCCGGCTTCAATGCCTTCGACCTTCTCCGCCCATGATCCGCGTGCAGACAGCACAATCACGGGCGCCTGCATGCCATCAGCCCGCCAGCGTTTCAGCACGGTCAAGCCGTCAAGGCGCGGCAAGCCGAGATCAAGCACAATCACATCGAAGGCTTCATCCATGCCAAGACGGCACGCCGTTTCGCCGTCGCCGCAGCGATCAACGCGAAAACCGGATGCCTCCAGCGCTGTCGCCACGGAACGCTGGATCACCGGATCATCTTCGACAAGCAGTGCGCGCATCACTCCTGCTCCAGTTCCAAAACGACGCCGGTGGCCGCATCCAATTCGACCTCGATCACCCGTCCGTTTGCCGACAGGATCTTGAACTCGTAAAGGCTGCGGTCGCCTCTCTCCTTCATCTCGACTTCCAGGATATCGCCAGGCGCCGCCGCAAGCGCCGCCTCGCGGATGGCCGCGAACGATAAGCGTCCGGTTTCCGCAACGACCGGGGGAGGCGCGGGAGGAGGCTCACCCTCACAGGCAGCGAGCACGCAGGCGAGGCCGGCAATGAGGGCGGTGTGCTTTGGGCGCATAGAATACATCCAACGCCACCCTAGCTGACGCGCGGCTGACGGGCGACGGCGCCCTGGCGTCAGGCAAGCCGGGTCAAAACAAGCTCCACCACGGCGGGTCGTCCGCCTTTCCTTGCCTTGCCTCGGGGTTGATCATGGCAAAACTTTCGCCGTTGCGCCTCACACTTGCCGCCGCCGCCAGCGGGCTCGTAATTCTGGGCTTTGCTGCAGCGTCCGGCGCTTTCGCCGGCCGCACGCCCGCCCCCCAACAGATCGCGGCGCCAGCGCAAGCCTCGCCATCACGCGCACAATCCGCACCGCCGCTGCAGACCTTCGCAGGCCCCGGCGCCTTGCCAACGCCAGAAGCGCTCGCAAAACTCGGCATTACCGATCCGATCCGGATCGAGCGGGAACACGGCCGCATCGAGATTAAGCATCGCGACGCCCAGGGCCGGATCGTTGAGACCTATCTCGACGCCGCAACCGGCGCGGTGGTGAAGCAGGAAATCAAGTCCGTTAACGGCGCCAGCGAACGGGAGCGGGACTATGACTGACACGGATGCTCAAGCGAAACCTGCCCTCGTAGCGGTGTGGGATCCGCTGGTGCGGATTGGTCATTGGGCGCTTCTTGCCGCGGTGGCGATCGCGCTGATCACCCGTGGCGAACCGGAGCTTTTGCACCAAGGCGCAGGCTATGTGATCGCGGCCTACGTCGTGTGGCGCGTGGCGTGGGGCATCGCGGGGCCTGAACGTGTGCGCTTTGAAACATTCGTGCGATCGCCCATCGACGCGCTGCGCTATCTCGCCGATCTCGTCAGCGGAAAAGCGAAACGCCATGTGGGGCATTCGCCTGCCGGCGGTTGGATGGTCATCGCTTTGCTGGTCGCGTTGTCGGGCACGGTGGCAACCGGCCTTGCGATGGAAAACCGCATCGCCGTTCCGGCGTTCATGGCGCCGTTGGTCGCCGCCGAAGGCAGTGAACGCGCAGAGTTTGGCGAAGCCCCTGAAGCTGGCGAGCGCGAGGAGAGCCCTTGGGAAGAGATCCACGAAGCATGTGCCAATCTCGTTCTGGCGCTGGCGCTTCTGCATGTTGCGGGTGTTGCGCTGGCGTCTTTCGCACATCGCGAAAACCTGACGCGGGCCATGATCGACGGCCGCAAGCGCGCGGAAGAGTAAGTGGGCGAGGGGCAAAGGGTACACCGGCGCCCGATATATGGTGCTTAACTTTCGACGCTGCGTTGCAAGTTGATGGGAGCAGCAGAAGGGGTTGGTAGCTAGAGAATCGTCTTGTTTGGAAATCGAGCGTCCGCCAAGGGGCAGGGAATGGCTGCCGGCCGCTTTTGGGATTGCTCTGCCCCTGCGCCGCCCAGCTTTCTCCCCGCTCAATCGCAAGCCGAACCCTTCGAGAAGCCGGTTTCTCTGATTCAACGTTGGGTTCCCATTCGCGCTATCGCCATCCCTAAACGCGGCGCTTACGAGCTCGATCGGTTGGCTTTTCGAACATTCTGTATAAGTATCTATTTGATCTGACATTCGCTCCCGGCGTGGCGGGTGTCCGCCGGGTCGAAAGTGTCAGACGCAACCGTTCATGCGGCTTGGCCTGGGTTGTGTTTTTCGCGCGCGAGCAGCGCGCAATCAAGGAATGTCTGCAGCGGGGTTTTGCCGAAGCACCAT
>JBEIHY010000169.1:0-4819 GCA_040381035.1 Hyphomonadaceae bacterium | reverse complement strand
GCGCTATGGCGGGCGCGTGCTGCAGATCCCGGAACATAAACACCGGCGCCATTTCGTGCGCGCCAATGTCTGCGTCCATGAGTATCCCGATGAAGCGCTTGCGATTTTCAGCGGCCCGCGCGAGATCGCGCGCTTCCCCGAGCCTTCAAAGGATGCGGCTGCACCCGCACGGCCCGACCCGGCTGGCGCCAGTGCAGCGCCGTGCTCGCGGCCCTCAAGGCCAAGCCCTGCGGGCAGCGCTCGCGCGCCGGCCTTGACCGCCGCTGCGCGCGACGCTCAACACAAAAGGACCGCCGTGATGAAGAAACGGCCTGCTCTCTAGCCGAACCAAGAAACCGACCGGCCCGACCCTTAAAACCGGACATCTGTGCGTGTCGTTGACACGGCCAAATTGTCACTCTTGGGGATTGTCCGGTTCTGGTGTAGCGTTTTAGCTGAGCGTTGCGTCAGGATACGTCATGAGCGGGTTGCCTTGGTCTGATTGGGTAGGCCGGACCGAGACAGCGTTTGACACGGTTTCGCCAACGCCGGCGCGCGCGCTGCGCGCGACGCTCGGCGGCGAACCGGCAGGCGAATTCACGCCCGGCGCGCGATTGCCACAGCTGTGGACATGGCTCTATTTTCTGCCGCTGGCGCCGATGGGCGAAGTCGGCCCCGATGGCCACCCGAAGCGCGGCGGCTTTCTGCCGCCCATCGATCTGCCAAGGCGTATGTGGGCCGGCAGCAGGTGCGCATTCCATGAGCCGGTGCGGATCGGCGACGAGATCCAAAAGACATCAACCATCGTGAAGGTCTCGGAGAAAGTCGGAAATGCTGGCGCGCTCGTCTTCATCACAGTTCGCCACGAGGTCAGCGCGATGGGGCGCCTCGCAGTGATTGAAGAACAAGACCTCGTCTATATGAACATTCCAACGGAGTGGAAGGCCCCGGCGGCGACACCTCTGCCGCCATGCGCGTGGAGCGAGCCCGTCGATATCGATCCCGTTTTCCTTTTCCGGTTCTCCGCCCTAACCTTCAACGGACATCGCATCCATTATGACCGGACCTATGCGACGGAAATTGAGAAGTATCCCGGACTTGTCGTCCACGGACCGGCGCAGGCGGTTCTGCTTATTGATGCGGCAACGCGACGCTATGCTGACCGGACGCCGAGCACCTTCACCTTTCGCGGCATTCGCCCCTTGTTTGATTTCGACAAAACAACCTGCAACGGGGCGCCGCGAACGGATGGTGGAATGGATCTTTTCACCGCCAACGCAGATGGCGCCATTGCGATGCAGGCTTGCCTGACGTGGGCCGCATGAGTGATGCAGGCGCGCGAAAGGTTGCAGGAGCGATCCGGCTTGTGCCAAGGTCGGGCCCAGCGATGATCGCAAAAGCGGACGCGCGTACCGCGGATCCAGTCTGCATCGACCGAAAAGACGCCGTTGCGCGAGATCAGAATGACGCTGCACGACAGGACCTGACCGGCGCACTGCGGTCGCGCGATATCACCGCCAAGATGCTCGATCAGATCGGGGTGGCCTGCGCAATCGCGCAGCCCATTGGTCTTGAAGCGCTGATCGAAACGGGGTTGGGCGAAGGGCGCGGCGCCATGAACGTCGCCGATAGAGTGATCAATGACGCCAGTCTGCGCGCGTGCCGCCCGTGTCTAACCCGCGCGCAGGGCAGCGCGGATCATCCAAAGAGAAAAGCCCAACAGGAGGGATTGCATGGTCAAGATTCTCGAGGGCCTTCGCATCGTCGAGGGCGCCGCGTTCGTCGCGGCGCCGCTGGCCGGGATGACGCTGGCTCAAATGGGTGCAGACGTCATTCGGTTTGATCGCATCCGCGGTGGCCTCGACAATGATAGGTGGCCTGTTACGGACAAGGGGCGCAGCCTTTTCTGGGCCGGCCTCAACAAGGGCAAGCGCAGCATTGCCGTCGACATGACAACGCCACAGGGACAAGAAATCGTAACCCGTCTCATCTGCGCACCTGGTCCACAAGCGGGCATTTACCTCACCAATCTGCGCGTGCGCGGATGGATGGATTATGACTCGCTGCGCCAACACCGCGATGACCTCATCATGATGTCAATCAAGGGGGACCGCGCCGGCGGGCCGCAGGTTGACTACACCGTCAATCCCGCGATCGGATTTCCCACCGCGACCGGGCCAGAAGGTTCCCATGACCCCGTCGGGCACGTGCTCCCCGCGTGGGATTGCATCACCGGTCAGCAGGCGGCGCTGGGCATTCTTGCAGCCGAACGATACCGCAGCCAGACTGGTAAAGGCCAATTGGTGGAGCTTGCCCTGAAAGATATGGCGCTTGCGATGCTCGGCAATCTCGGCATCATTGGCGAGGTCACAGTGAACAAGCACGACCGCCCCAAAATGGGCAACGCGCTGTATGGCGCCTATGCCCAAGACTTTGTTTGCAAGGACGGGAGGCGGGTCATTGTCGTGGGGCTGACCAACCGGCAGTGGGACAATCTGCGCCGCGCGACCGACACGCATGGCGCGTTTGAAGCGCTCTCGCGGCGGCTCAACGCCGATCTCAACAAGGAAGGCGAGCGGTTCAAGCACCGCGCTGAAATCACCAAGGTGCTGGAGCCTTTCTTCACGTCCCGCACGATTGAGAGCTTCGCCGCCGAGTTCGACCGGACCGGCGTCACTTGGGCGAAGTACCGCTCCTTCGGCGAAGTCGTGGCTGAGGATCCCGATTGCTCGATCGAGAATCCGATGTTCTCCCTGCTCGATCATCCCGGGATCGGCTCGTATCTGACGCCCGGCAATCCGATCGCGTTCTCCGGCGTCGCGCGCATCGCGCCGCAGCGTGCGCCGAGCCTCGGCGAGAACACGGACGAAATCCTTGGCGAGCTTGGCTATTCCACCGCCGAAGTCGGCAAGCTCCATGACGCCAAAATCGTCGCAGGCCCGCCCCCCAACTAGGGGCGAAACCCGCATCGACCAGAGTGCGCGCAAAATCGAAAACTGCCCGCAATGTTGGTTTCTGTTCTCAAGTTGAAAGCCTGGGCGCACGCGAGAACGCGCGCTGGCAGGTCTGCTCCGTTCTCCGTCAAGTCAGAAAGGCGATGACTGAACCGGACCGGCTGCCAACAGTTCGCCGTTCAGATTTCCGCTTACGGTTTCGTCTGTCGCCCGCTCTAAAACCTCAGTTTGGTCACTTCGAAGTGTACGAGGTTCGCGGCTTCGTTTTGGAGTCTGTTCTCGGGGCGATGAAGGAAGCACAGGCGATCAGCAAGGGCACGCGGCGGCCAGTATCTGTTCTCTCTGTCGCTCAGCCCGCCGCAAACCGAAGCCGTCCGCGCGGAAGTTACCGCTTTCGAAAGGGCGCGGTCGGTCTGTGGGATCGCCTCACCGGCGCTGACAGCAAGACCAAGCATCAAAATGAGATGGAGGCGTTTTTCTGCCTGCAACGCGACCGCACACATCGTGACGAACTTGTTCTGGCGCAGATCCGCGAACGGCATGCGCTTCAAGTCCGCATCCGCGACGCACGGCGGCAAAACGCCAAGCGCGTCCTGATGCTCTATCGCGAAGCCGCGCAGCTTCGTTATCAAGCCGAGAACCGCGAAGGCAGCCTTCAGGCCACTTTCCGCGAAACCCACGCGGCGAGCCGCGCTCAGCCCGAGGCTGCAATTCAGACATCGCACCGCGCCCCCATCGACCCCAGCCAGGGCGCAGAGAGCGAGTCTAAATGCCCCATAAATGGCCCGCAAAGCCTTTCGCGATCCGCTTATGAACCACAAGCTTGACGGCAAGCAACGAAAAGAGCAAAATGGTTCATAAATAAACCACATGTGCCTTTGCGGTTCATAAATGAGTCAGAAATGCCCAAGGTCATAATTCACACCCTGTCACAATACAGCCGTGACGCCCTATCGCTGCTGGGGGCGCTCATCCGTGAAGCGCGGCTCGCGCGCACGCTTACGACCACGGAGCTGTCCACACGTGCGGGCATATCGCGCGGGCTCTTGCAGCGGATCGAGCGCGGCGATCCTGGCTGCGCGATCGGCGCAGTTTTCGAGGTCGCGGCAATCGTCGGCGTGCCCTTGTTTGAGATGGATGAGCGCCTGCTCTCAGCCCGCCTCGCCCGCCAAGCGGAAAAAATAGCGCTGCTGCCGAAATCGGTTCGCGCGTCTCGAAAGGCGGTGAAGGATGACTTCTAATTCGAGCGCGCCCGGAACGCATTATGAAGAAGCCTTTGTCTGGATTTGGCTTCCCGATGCCGATGCACCCGTCGTCGCTGGGCGGTTGAGCCGTCGCGGCGCACAGCTGGTTTTCAATTATGGTCGCTCCTATCTGGCGCGCAAAGATGCGATCCCGCTTTACGCGCCCGAACTGCCTTTGCAGTCCGGCGCCGTTCCACTGCTTCCGGGCCTGTCGATGCCAAGCTGCATTCGTGACGCCTCTCCCGACGCGTGGGGACGGCGCGTCCTGATCAATCGCAAGCTCGGGGTGAAAGCGGACCAGGCTGCGACCGTCGAACTCGATGAGCTGACTTACCTCTTGGAATCGGGCTCCGACCGCATCGGCGGTCTGGACTTCCAAACCTCGCCCGAGACCTACACGCCGCGCCAATCGCAAGGCGCGACGCTCGCAGAATTGCAGCAAGCCGCTGACATGGTGGAACATGGCGTGCCGCTCAGCGCGGAGCTGGATGCGGCCCTCCAGCACGGGACTTCGCTTGGCGGCGCACGTCCCAAGGCGATGATTACCGATGGCGATGCCAAGCTCATCGCCAAATTCTCCGCAAGCCGCGACCTCTACAACGTGGTCAAGGCGGAGTTCATCGCGATGCGGCTGGCCGCGCT
>JBEIHY010000168.1:0-4851 GCA_040381035.1 Hyphomonadaceae bacterium | reverse complement strand
CGGGCTACGCCCGCCTTCCGGTCCGTCACCGCCAGTAATGCCGCGAGCGCATTGCCTTTCACCGCATGATTATGCCGATCCCCAGGGTAACAATTCTTCCTGAGGCAATACGCGGGGTCATTTTTGTACGCCGATTGACACTCATTGCTCTGCTGACGACGAAGCGCGCGCGCGTAGACGCTCATATCGAAGCGCGCTCGCGGGCCGATCGCGCCGGCGCTGAAAAGCTTGCTCTGTTGCAAACCATTCCCGGCATTGGTCCAACGATCGCAGCCACTTTGGTTGTGGACTTACCCGAACTGGGCGGACTTGATCGCAAATCAATCGCCAGTCTCGCGGGCGTCGCCCCCCCATGTCAGTCAAAGCGGCGCCGGGCCAGCGCGCGCCCACATCTATGCCGGACGACCTTGCGTGCGTGCAGCGCTGTACCTCGCCGCTCTCAGCGCTGCCCGATCGGACCGTGGCTTCAAAGCAGAGTATCGAGCCATGCGCCAAGCCGGCAAACCCGCCAAGGTCGCCCTCATTGCCGATTCCGATGATCACGCCCATGCATTCCGAAATATCGACGCCCGGGCATTCCGATATTTCAACGCCCACCCTTGGAGCGACGTAGGCCTTGTGGACAAGCCTGTTCAATCGAGCTTCGTCAAGAGCGCGTGACCAATCTCAGGCTGGTGCGCTGCGCGTACGCGTTCGGCGCAGCGACTCACCCGACAAATTGATGCGGTGGGCGGTGTGCACTAGGCGATCGAGGATGGCGTCAGCGTAGGTTGGATCGCCGATGATGTCGTGCCACTTGTCGACCGGCAGCTGCGACGTGACGATGATCGACCGGCGCCCGTGCCGCTCCTCCAGCAGCTCCAGAAGGTCGTGGCGGGCGCCGGCGTCGAGAAGCGCCAATCCCCAATCATCCAAGATCAGCACGTCGACCCGGCAAAGAGAGCGCATCATCCGCGCGTAGCGTCCGTCGCCGCGCGCCAGTGCCAATTCGGTGAAGAGTTTCGGCACACGCTGATACAGCACTGAATGATTTTCTCGGCACGCCTTCTGCGCCAGCGCAGAGGCTAAGAAACTCTTCCCAACGCCAGTCGGGCCGCAGATCAAAATCCCTTCATGAGCCCTAATCCACGCGCACGACAACAAGCTCTGAAACAATGCGCGATCAAGCCCACGCGCGCTCCGATAGTCTACGTCCTCCGGCGTCGCCTGCTGCCTCAGCCGCGCATGGCGCATGCGTGCGCTCAGCCGCTTGTCTGCCCGCAGCGCGATCTCACGATCCAAAAGGATCGCCAGCCATTCGGCGTGGGAAAGCATCTGCATATCCGCATGTGGGCCAGCGTCGAGGAAGGCCTTGGCCATGCCGTGCAGGCCTAAGGTATGCAGCTGATCAAGCGTGGGATGAGTAAGCATTTTTGAGCCTCATTCGTAATAGCGCCGGCCACGGATGTTGGGGTGTTGGATCGGGGCCTCGTCCGCGGCGGCTTTATTGGTCGGGCGCTGATCCAAGCGGTGTTCGAGAATGGATTTGACTGACGCATAGGTGCGCGCGCCGATCTCGAGCGCGCGTTCGCACGCCGCCTCGACGCGATCACGGCCATAGGTCTTCGGCAGGCGCACGATCCCAAGGCAGGCGCGATAGCCTTGCTCGGGATGATGCTTGTGCGCGAGCACAAGCGTGCAATAGAGCGCCGCGTTTGGGCCAATCGATTGTGCTTCGGTTTGAATGCGCTCAGCGCTCCAGCCGCCATGACGGCGGTGGCTTGACGGCATGTGCTCGGGCACGGTGGTATGGCGCCCGCAGGTCGCTAGCCGCGCGTGCGCGGCCACGCGCTGGCCTTTGACGAAAAGCTCTATGGTACGGGCCGTAATGCGCGCTTCGATCTTCTCGCGCGCCAGCTGAAACGGCACGCTATAGAAGCTGCCGTCGACATCGACGTGATAATCCAGATTGGCGCGGCGGATACGCCACTCGGCATAGACATAACCTTCCACCGGGAGCGGCGTCAGATTGGGCTTGTCGATCTCCTCAAACAGCGCGCGGCGCGTGACGCCAAGACGACGGATCTTGAATTCGTCGTTGAGATGAGTAAGAATTTTTCTGATCGTGGTATTGAGCTCGGCCAGTGAATACAACAGACGGTTGCGCAACCGCCCGAGCAGGTAGCGCTCCATAATTCTGACAGCCGCCTCGACTTTTGATTTGTCCCGTGGCTTTCGTGGCCGCGCTGGAAGCGCTGTCGTATCGTAGTGCTTGAGCATGTCTTCATAAGTGCGATTGACCATTGGCTCGTAGAAACACGCTTTGATCACCGCGACCTTGGGATTGTCCGGAATCACGAGCTTGGGTGCGCCACCGATGAACGAAAACGTCCGCGTGTGCGCGCCAATCCAATCAGACAAACCTTCCGTCCACGTCGCCTCCGCATAGGTCAGGCTCGACGCGCCAATAACTGCGACGAAAATATGCGCGGCCCGCGTTTCGCCGGTTTGGCGATCGATAATCACCGGCACAGTGTCGCCAGCGTAATCGACGAAAAGCTTTTCCCCACCAAGATAATTCTGGCGCATCGTTACGGAGAGCTTGTCTTCCCAAGCACGGAAGACCTCGCAGAACCGACTGTACCGGTACCCGTCGGGATGGCGCTCGATGTATTCGTCCCACAAGATCTGCAGCGTAACGTGCTTGCGCTTCAACTCTTTGTGCACCGCGCTCCAATCGGGCTCGGCGCGGCGACGGCTGCCGCTTTTGGCGCCAGCCTCCTTGAACATTAGGGCTTCGAGATCAGCTTCACTTACCTCCGGTGCGATCGGCCAGGTGAGTCCGCGTGCGGCGAAGCGCGCGAACAGCGTCCGCACTGTCCGCCGCGGCACATCAGTCCGGCGTGCGATCTCGCGAACCGCGAGGCCCGCCTCGAATTTCATTCCCAGTATCTCGCGCGCACGGCGCATTGGCATCCTCGCAGCTGGCATCAGGCCACTCCTTCAAATCACGAAGGGGGGCATGCTCGGCCGGCGGCGCTCCAAAGCGCGCTCCAGACCCCCAAAAGGGGTGGGCGTCGATTTGTCGGAACAGGTGGGCGTCGATTAATCGGAATGGGTGGGCGTCAATTTCCCGGAATGGTGGGCGTCATCAGCCCGGAATCCGCACCCTCATCGCGATCGCTCGGAAAATCAGCGTCATCGCCAACGCCATGATCAAAGAAAACCGGCCGTGGAGCAACCAAGGCAATTGACGAAGAACACAGTCGCCGGACAGATTTCGTCGTCCTCACCTGCTTCATCTTCGCTCCTTGCGGCTGCGATGAACCAGAAATCCTCTCTTCGCGAAACGGCTAGGAATGTCTCACGGGTGCTGACGGGGAACACTTGTCGCATTCCTCGCTGGCTTCGTTGCAAGGGTCTTTTGGGCGGCGCTTCAACGCTGCCTCGCACCAGCCCCTCAAGACCATGCAGGAGCGGCCCCATCTCTACGCCGATCGATATGCGCCCTTTGGGGGAATTGCCGCCCGCCAACGCCAACGCCATAAGCCAAGGCCTGCACTCCGCTCCGCGCCAAAATCACCCCCTTGACCGCTTTTATACGATGGATCGTTTTACTTGATTCATCGCTCCGCTTTCTGGTAGGCATCACTTTGGTCGGGTCTCTGTCGAACAGATTTCAGCCCGTTCCCTTTTTCAAGGCCCGCCCATTTGGGGGTGTCGGCATCGCTCATGGTGGAGTTTGGCATGAAAAGAATTGTCGCGTTAGCTTGCCTGAGCCTTGGTCTTGCGGGGTGCGCCTCCTCGCCGACCAATATCTCCCCCCTCTATGTGTCGCCGATGGTCTATCAGGGCTATTCCTGCGAGCAGATCAGCATGGAACTCCAGCGGATCGGCGCCCGCGTCGCCGAAGTCTCTGGCCAACAGCAAAGAGCAGCGAACAACGACGCCGTCGCCATGGGCGTCGGCCTTGTGATCTTTTGGCCGGCCCTGTTTTTCCTCGCGTCTGATAATGACAAACGCGAGGAACTGTCCCGCCTCAGGGGCGAATATGATGCGCTTCAGCAAAGCGGGACGATGAAGAATTGCTTTGCGCCTCCAAAAGCAGCGGCGCCGCAGCCCTAGTGTTCCGAGTCTAACGCTTGGTTCCCGCCAACGCTGTCCGCAAGCGCGTTTCGGGCGCGGTTGGTTTTGTCGATGATGACGGAGGCGGATTTGGTCCAGACGAAGGGTTTGGGCGCTTTGTTGTGCTCGGCGAGATAGGTCTCGATCGCGCCCTCCAGCGCGGCCACGCTGGTGAACACGCCGCAGCGGATGCGCTCGCGGGTGATCTCGGCGAAGAAGCGTTCGACCAGATTGAGCCACGACGCGCTGGTCGGCGTGAAGTGCATATGAAAGCGCGGATGTTTGGCGAGCCACGCCTTTACGGCGGGCGTTTTGTGAGCTCCATAATTGTCGACGATCAAGTGCAGATCAAAGCGCTTATCGACGGTTGCGTCGATCGTGCGCAGGAATTTGATGAACTCGCGCGCGCGATGGCGCGGTTGGCATTCGCCAATCACAAGCCCGCTTTTGACATCGAGCGCGGCGAACAAAGTCGTTGTCCCATGGCGCTTATAATCATGCGTCATGGTCTCGGCGCGGCCCTTCTTCAGCGGCAGGCCGGGCTGGGTGCGATCGAGCGCCTGGATTTGACTTTTCTCATCCACGCACAGCACCAGCGCGCGATCGGGCGGGTTGAGATAGAGGCCGACAATGTCTTCCACTTTCTCTTCAAACAGCGGATCGTTCGACAGTTTGAAGCTGCGCGTCAGATGCGGTTTCAAGCCGGCTTCCGCCCAGATGCGGCCAACGCTCGAGGCGCTGATTCCG
>JBEIHY010000167.1:0-4857 GCA_040381035.1 Hyphomonadaceae bacterium | reverse complement strand
TGCAAATCGCCCAAGGCAAAGCGAAAGAAGCAGAGGCCACCCTGGCGCAGGGCTTGACGCTGGCGGACGCGGCCTATCGGCCGTTTCTGTTTGGCAGGAAAGCCCAGGCTGCCTTTGCCCGCGGCGATGTTGAGCGCGCCGCGCGCCTGATCGAGCAAACATTTGCCCGCCAGGACATCGCCAAAACCACAACAACCTTCCGCGAATTTCACGCCAGCGCCTATCGCATCTATCAGATGCGCGGCCAACAGAGTTTGGCCTTGCGCCATCTGGAAGCGTTCAAGCGCTTGGACGATGAAGCTCGCGACATCGCCGCTTCTGCAAACACCGCGCTCATCGGCGCCCAATTCGATTTCGCCAATCAAGAACTGCAGATTTCGCGTTTGCGCGAACAGTCCCTGCGCGCGCAGGCGCAGCGTCAGCGGATCGTGTTCGTTGCATCCTTGGCGCTCATTATGGTGATCTTGATCGCGGGCGGTTTTGCCTTCCTGGCGATGCGCCGCAGCCGCGACCGTGTGCGCGCCGCCAACGCGCAGCTCAACACCACCAACACCGCCTTGGAAAAGGCGTTGAAGGCAAAATCCGACTTCCTGGCCATGACCAGCCATGAAATCCGCACCCCGCTAAATGGCATCCTGGGAATGACGCAGGTATTGCTGAGCGACAAGACCCTAGCGCCAGATCTCGCCGAGCGCGTGCAAATCGTGCAGGGCGCAGGAGAAGCGATGCGCGCGATTGTTGATGACATTCTCGACGTCGCCAAAATCGAAACCGGCGAAGTCACCGTGTGCGCTGAAACATTTGCGCTGGCGCCGATGATCGACAGCGTGTGCAAGCTGTGGCGCCACAATGGCGAAGCCAAGGGCCTGAACTGGGCCCAAGATATGAGCGCCTGCCCCCGCTTGGTTCACGCCGACGAGCAGCGCCTGCGCCAAATTCTGTTCAATCTATTGTCGAACGCCGTGAAGTTTACCGAGACCGGCGGCGTCAGGATCGAAGTCAGTCATCAGGGCGAAGAACTGATCGTGTGCGTCGTCGATACGGGCATTGGCATTCCGGCCGATCAACAGAAAATGATTTTCGAGCCCTTCACCCAGGTCGACGGATCAAAGTCGCGCAAATTCGGCGGCACCGGTTTGGGATTGTCGATCTGCCGCACCTTTGCGCGCGCCATGGGCGGCGATGTCAGCGTTCAATCGCAACCGCAGGCAGGCTCGCGCTTCACGCTGCGCCTGCCGCTGGGCGTGGCGCCCGACGAAACCGGCATCGCCCAGGCGCAAGCCGCCGACATGATCGCGCTGATCGCCAACCCGATGCATGCCTGCCTGCTGGAGGCCCATGGCGCAGAAAGCGGACGCGCAATCCAGATTTTCGACGACAGCGAAGCCTTCATCGCCGCCTTGACCGCGGCCGCGCCGGCCAAAGCGTTTGTGGCGTCTGACGCTCTGCCCACAGGGCCGGGCGAAGCCATCGCGCTCATGATTCAAATCCGCGAATTGGCGCCCAGCGCCGCGTTGATCGTCCAGATCGCCGAAGCCGAGCCGCTTGACGCCGCTATGGCGCGGCTTGCCGGCGCTGACCGCGTGCTGGAAAGCGATTTCGACGCCGAAGCTGTGCTCGACGATATCGCCCCGTCGGACTTGGCCACGGCCGCCTAACCGCGGCAATGACGCTTTCAGCCAGAACTTAAATCTTCCTTAGCCAGCTTTGTGGCACAAAGCAGGCTCATCTCAAGGTTATGATCATGCGCGTTTTATTTGTCGAAGACGATCCGATGAATCGCCGGGTGGTGCGCGACATGCTCACCGTTGCCGGCATCGCTTTGGAAGAAGCCACCGATGGCC
Organism: Hyphomonadaceae bacterium; assembly: GCA_040381035.1. GTDB lineage: Bacteria > Pseudomonadota > Alphaproteobacteria > Caulobacterales > Aquidulcibacteraceae > REEB506. Next base: position 3,013 of record JBEIHY010000167.1, on the reverse strand, counting down.
GCCACGGTCTGGTGATGATTGATCAGGGCGAGTATTCCATGGTGCTGATGGATCTGCGAATGCCCGGCATGGATGGCCTGGAAGCCATTCGTCAGATCCGCGCCCGCACAGACCACAAAGCCAATGTGCCGATCGTCGTCCTGACCGCAGACACCTCCGCCGATATTCGCGCCGATTGCTTGAGCCAGGGCGCCGACGATCTCTTGATGAAGCCTGTCGCCATGCAGCCTTTGTTCAAGACGATGGCCGCCACCGTTGCGCGCAAAGCCAAGCTCGCCAAAGCCGCGGGCGGCTGACACGCCGCTTGCCGCAGCCGACTATGTTGACGCGCGGCCGGTCAGCGCGAAAATGGTCAAATCGGTGCGCGCCCGCGCCATCGGCGCGTTCCAGTTGCGCGGCTCGGTCTGGCGATACAAACGCAGCGTCGGATACCAGGCGCTGACGTCACTGCCCAAGCCCCAGCGCCAGTCCGGCGCAAACGGCGTCAGCAACCAGACCGGCTTGGCCATGGCTGCCGCCAGATGGGCGGTCGCGGCATCAACGCTGATGACCAAATCCAACGCCGCGATCGCCGCCGCCAGATCCCCCCAGTCGCCAATGTCGCTGCTGAGGTCGGTGACCAGGCTGAGCGCGCCGTGGGCGCCAATCGCGCGCGCAGACGGGCCAGTCTGCAAGCCAAACAGCTCCGTTCCGGCAACTCCCGCCAGCGTGAGAACCCGCTCAAACGGCAGCGCGCGATTGGCGTCGATCCCTTCGCGGGGGCCGGCGTCCCAAACCAGGCCAATGCGCTTCCCGCGCGCCGGCGCGCACAAGGGCGGCGGCGCCAAACGCCCGAGCGGGGCGCCCAGATAGGCCGCCTCCATCGCCACAATCGGTTCGCCCAAAAGCGCCGGAATGGCCAAGACTGGGGCCCAGAAGTCGGCGCGGTGAAGCGCCTGCGCATCGGCCATCTCGATCCCGGAGCCGAGGTCGATATTCAGCATCGCCAGCTCTTGCGGCGCAATCAGCGCCACCTGCGCGCCGCGATCGGCCAAGCGGCGCGCATAGCGCGCAAAGTGCACAGCGTCACTCAAACTCTGATCGCAGCGCACGGCGATGGTTCGGCCAGCCAGGTCCTCACCCTGCCAGCGCTGGGCCGCGCCGGCCGGCCGTTCTGCGCCGCGCGCAGCGACTTCCAGATCCGCCCAGCCGCCAGCCATATCGCCAAGCAGGAAGCGCGCGCGTACGATGGCCTGATCGGCTTCGGCGTTCGGGCGCTCGGCACGCACGCCTTGCGCCAAGGCCATCCCTTCGCGCGGCAATCCGCAGCTGATCAGCGCTTGCGCCAAGGCCATGCGCGCGCCCGGATCATCGCCGCGCAACCACAGACCACGCTGCGCTGCACTGCGCGCTTCAAAGGCTTCGCCAAGGCCGTTCAAGGCCCGCGACAGCGCCGTCCAGGCCGCCGGACTGTCGGCGCCGGAGGCCACCGCAACACGCCCAGCCGCCACCGCCGCATCAAACTTGCGCCCCCGCACGAGCAGGTCACACAACATAATCCACGCGATCGCGGAGTCCGGCGCGGCGCGGGTCCAGGCTTCTGCAGCGCTGCGCGCTTCATCGCTGCGCCGCGCACGCAACAGCGCAGCGATCAGATGGGTTTGGACCGCCGGGTCGTGCGGTCGGAAATCGCACGCCTTTTGGTATAGGTCGATGGCTTCGCTCAATGCGCCGCGGGCGCTTAACATCCCAGCAAGATTGTTTAACGCATCGCCATCGGCGCCATCGCAGTCCAAGGCCTGGCGCAGCATGGCTTCGGCGCGCACCAGATCGCCCGACAGGCGCCAGGCTCGGGCAAGCGCCACAAGCGGCGTCGCCCACTGGGGCGCGGCCTGATGGGCCGCAGCAAAGGCCACCGCAGCCGCACCCACATCACCTTGATCAAGGTAACATGCGCCCTCTTTCAGGGCGGGCAGCGCCAAAGCCTGCCGGTCAGCCGCATCAGGCGGATCAAGCAGGGGGCGGGACATGGAATGCTCCGAACACGGATCAATTGCTGCGCCAGAATGGCAAGCAAATCGTTACTGCGCGGCGACTTGCTGAATCAAGGCGGTATAAAAGTGCTGAGTTTGGGCTGTGGCGGCTGGATCAAACCGCTGACGGACGTCTTTGGCTTCCGGTTCGTCAAAGCCATGGGTGGCGCGGGGCAGCTCCAGAAGCTTTACGGCCCGGCCGCGATTGATCTGGGCCAGCAGGGCCACGCGCGGCGCCCGTACGCCCACCACCCGATCCTCTCCAGCCAGCACGGCATACAGGGCGGCGACCTCCCGGATTGGGCGCTGCGCGGCCAGGCAAGCAAAGCCGCAATAGGGATAAACGACAAAACCGCCAGCAAGGCCGGCCAAGGGATCATCGGCCAGATCGCTCAATCCGGTGGCCGCCGCCGCCTGCTTACCCGGTTGGAGCGCCAAGGCGTCCAGCACCGTCCAGCCGCCATGGCTCCAGCCGGCCGCGATCAAGGCGTTCGGGTCGGCCCAGCTTTGCGTTCGCGCCCAGGCGAACGCGGCATACAGATCGCCAGCCCGCTCGCGGCCCCACAGCCGCAGACCGGTGCAAACAAAAGCATAGGCCGCTAGAACGCCGATGCCGCGCGGCCCATGACTATCGACCACGATCACCGCGGCGCCAGCGGCCTGGGCCACCTCAGCATAGGTTTTCTGAAACGGCTTTTTTCCGCCGCAGCCATGCATTTGCACGACGACCGGGAAAGGGCCGTCGCCGGCAGGGAGATAGACATCCCAATGTCGCTGCAGCCGCTCGATGCGCGCCGCAACCGTCTCTGCCGCTGCTATGGGGTCGCCCGTGAAAAACGCTGAAGGCCCCAGGAATGCGGTTGTTTCGTCGGATTTGAAGTATTCGGATTTGCAAGGTTCCTTGGGAAGTTGGTCAAAAAGCTTGCGATTTCGCGCGCGCGTACACGCAGGGGCTTTGCCGGTAAACCGAGTTGTGATTCGTTGTGTTGGCCGACACGATG
>JBEIHY010000166.1:0-4909 GCA_040381035.1 Hyphomonadaceae bacterium | reverse complement strand
ATGCGATCCGAGGCTTCCCACAAAGCAACCAGTGCATCATGGATGGCGTCATACTTGCGCTGACGCTTGCCGGACGAGGCTATGGCGGCTGGCGCTTCATCACTGGCCGGGGAATCGCCTGGCGCCGCGGCCTCTTCCGACCGCAACGACCGACTTGCGGACAGCGTCCGGACGGCATGCTTGCGGCGCCACCCCGTCACCGCCGTCAGCTTATCGCGTATTCGACCCTTTTCGCGCCGCCCCGCGAGAGCATGCCGCTCCGCCACCGCTGCTACGACCTCGCGCCGCGCGCCCATGCTGATCCCGTCTGCCATCCGCGCCAGCGATCCGATTCGCTGACACCGCCACACCTATCGGCGGACTATCTTCGGTAACATTTTCGATGAGGCAATGCGCGCCGATGCAGGCGCTCGCCGCTACGACCAGGGTCGGCGCGGAAGCGCTGCAGATGACCGACGCGATCGGCGCCATCAAGCCCGGCGCCTATGGCGACATCATCGCGGTCGCCGGCGACCCCACGTCCAATATCGCAGCGATGGAAAAAATTGCGTTCGTGATGAAGCGGGGTCAGGTCTATCGCGGCGCACCGGAGCAGTGCGCCGTCTCGGCCGCCGCATGGGCCTGCGAACCGCCCGCGCGATGACAGGCCCGGCGTTTTCAAACCCGGGAGGAGCCCGGCTTGATTGAAGCGGCGCCGAAACCGGCCCCCGGGCGCGCAGCGGGGCGATGGCGGCTCGGGGGCGGTTCAGGCTTCACCCGCGGCTGCCGGCGGACCTGACCGCGCGGGGTCAGCCGCGGCCGACGCCCCGGTGGGGGCGCTGGACCCGGGCCTGACTGGCCCTTAGGGGCGCGCCTTTCCGCGCGCCTTTCCGCGCGCGCCTGCCCGCTGGCGCATGCGGGCGCGCCGCTTGCGGCGGCCGGGGCGGCGGCGAGCGAAGCCCGGCCGGACGGGTTTGGGCAGGAGCCGATGGGGCGCGACACGCCCCGCTCCGGCGGACCGTAATGACGGCCTCGCGCTAACCGGTTTCGTCGCGCCGCGGACCGGGAAGGATCGGCCCAGACCCTGGATCCGCGCACGCCGGCCCCTGGAGCGGACCCCGCCGGCTCCAGCGTCAGGTCCAGCCGCGCGGGACGTTGGCGCCACCAGGCCCCAGTCTGGGTTCATCATGCCCTAACGATTTCCCGGCATTATCCTCGAAGGAGGTGGTGCGGCTTTATGGACGAACGCGAAATCAAAGCGCAATTGTTGCGCTATTTCTTCGAGCGCACCCACCGCGGCCATCTGGGCATGCGCGTCTCTGGCGCGTCGATGTTTGCGGTCACGTGCCTCCTGGTGGTCGGGACCGCGTCCGGGCCATGGCTGATCGCCTGGCTCGCGGCGATCGCTCTGGCGGAGTTCCACATCCTACAGCGCGTGAAGTCGTTTGAGACCGAGCTTGACCGGTCCGATCTGCATCGGCTCGACCAGATTAGCGCCTGGTCGTACGCCTATGCCTCAGGGCTGTCGGCGATTTATGTCGCGCCAGCATTCGGCCTCAGCCTCTTCGGGTTGGCCGGAGCGACCTTCTCAGTCATTCTTGCGGTCGCGGTCATGATCAACGCTCTGAGTCAGCATGTGCTGACCCGCTCGATGATTTTCTTCACCATACCCGCGCCGTTCCTGGCGCTGGCGGTGTCGGCTTACCACCTCGCGGTCGGCGGATTTCCTGATCATACGGTCATCTTCGTGACCCTGATGTTCGTTTTTACCCTGCAGGTGATCTCGCTGGCCATGGTCACGGCCGGATCTTACCGATCTTTGTTCGTCGCCAGGGCCGAAGCGGTGCGCGAAGCCAGGGCGCGCGAGGTGGCGGACGCCGCCAACCAGGCCAAGACCGATTTCTTGGCGAATATGAGCCATGAGCTACGCACCCCGCTCAATGCCATAATCGGATACAGCGAAATCATCCGCGAGAACGCGGTCGACGACGACCGCCGCGCCGATGCGGAGGATGTGGACCGGGTGCTACGCGCCTCGCGCCATCTTCTCGAGCTCATCAATGACGTGCTTGATGTCGCCAAGGCCGAGTCCGGGGCCATCGACATGAACCTGACGGCGTTCGATGTCGGCCGCGTCGTCGCCGATGCAGTCGACACGCTGCGCCCGGCAATCCAGGCCAATAACAATCGCATCATCGTTTCGCTCGACGAAGGGGCCGGTATCGTCAGGTCCGACCCCAAACGCCTGAGCCAATGCCTGCTGAACCTGTTGTCCAACGCCGCTAAATATACCCGCGACGGGGTGATCGAGGTAAGCGCGAGCCGTACTGACGGCATTGTATCGGTGGCGGTGCGCGACAGCGGCATAGGCATAGCCGCCGACCGGCTTGAAGCGATTTTCGATCCGTTCGTCCAGGCCAGCCCAGATGTTACGGTCAAGCATGGCGGGGCAGGACTTGGCCTCACCATTTCCCGACGGCTCGCCCGCCTGCTCGGCGGCGACGTAACAGTGACGAGCGCCCCCGGCCAGGGCTCCACCTTCACGCTGACGATCTCAGCCTCGCTGTCTGCGGCGCGCAAGACCCCCAGCGCCCGCGCCGCCTGACCCCCGGGCGACCGGACTGGCCGCGCCGGAATACCTGAGCCTGTCACCAGTGCGGCCGCCGCACGCCGCGTGGGCGTGTCATGGGCGTCATCCCGACGCGCCCCTTGGCGAATGCAGCCCACGGCGCGCGCCGGCAATGGCTTTGCACGATTTAAAGTGAGGCCGTGCTGCACCGGATTGAGCGTGTGCGCGCTCAATCTGCGCACGCTCCAGGCGCACTGCGTCGGCACTGGCTGCGGCTCTCCCACCGGGAGGCGATTACCGTCCTGGCTGCGCTGCGCCGCCCGGGGCCGGCGCCGGCGCCCCGCACGCAGACGTCAGACCAGACGCCGAACCAGCGCCGCATGCGCCTGGGGCGTGTTGCGCCCGCCGCGCCGGCAAGGCGAGGCTGCGGGTGGTTTTATGCGGCCACGGCTGGCGCAAAGGCTGCGATCAGGCCGGCGTCATCGGCCTCATTGGGATGAAACCCCGGTCGGTAGAAGGCCACAATGTCAGCGAGCATCTGGCCCAATAATCCGGGCGCGGCTGCAAGAAACCAGGTCAGGCGAACCGGCCAGAAGACATCGGCCGCACCGTGCGCGCGCAGAATGTCGCCGACATTGGCGAACGCCACGCGAGCCAGACGCACCAGCGCATCGGTCATTGTCGAGGCCCGCAGAAACCAGCGTCGCATCCCCGACATGGTCCGGGTGGCGCAGGCGAACACATCGAAGGCGACTGCTTTGTGCTCCAGTTCCTCCACTGCATGCCACCGCCACAAATCCTCGGTCGCCGCATCGCAGTGCGCAAGGTGGCGCGGGTCCGACAGAAGGCGCCGCGCCAGGATCGTTGTGAAGTGCTCCAGCGCAATGGTCGCGGCGAGCTGCTTGAGCGGCGGCTTGGCGCGGTATGCGTTGAGGTGCCGATCCGCCCGGGCCAGAATGCGATCCATGGCGTAGCCGCTGGCGGCGAGCTGGGCGTTCAAGGCCATGTGCTCGCGGGCGTGGGCCCCCTCCTGTCTTGCGAACGCGGCCACCGCAGCGGCCAGTTCCGGGTCGACGCCCTGGGCGCAGGCCTTCACGCTCTGCACGAAAAACCGCTCGCCTTCCGGGAACGCCGTCGACAGACCGGCGTAAAACGCCGCCGCCAGGACATCGCGTTCAGCGCAGGCGCGCACATTGTGCGGACCAAGGCCAAAGCGACGGTTACGGAAGACTATGGCTCCGGACATGCGCGCGCCCCTCTCTCTTTGATCCCTCCCATGGAGACCTTAAGGAAGGTTTAGCCCGGCGCCAGTTTCCCGGTCTGCGCGTGTCGGTGACACGCGATATGTCCTGTGTGGATGGCTCCTGCGTTGCAAGGGGAAATGACGTTATTGCGCGCCTGATTTGGTGCGGCCCTGTGTTCGGCCTGTGTTCGCAGCGTAGAAGCCGCCGTGACCTGCCCCCGGAATTTCGGACCAGAACTTGCTTGAGAGCTGGCCTTCTGGGAAGAGGGTTAAGATGCGCAAGTCACGGTTTACAGATGAGCAGATGGTGGCGATCCTGCGTGGTGAGGCCGGATAGAAATCTCTGCGGGGCAGAGATTTTCGGACGAACGATCGGGAGAAGCCGGCCATTGTCGCCAAGCGTCATAAGGTCAGCGCGCAAACGATCTATGCTTGACGCAAGAAATTCGGCGCGGCGGGCGCTGATGATGTGCGTCGGCTGAAGCAGCTGGAGCAGGAAAATGCGCGGCTGAAGAAGCTCGTCGCCGAGCGCGATCTCGAGATCGAGGTGATGAAAGAGATCGCCGCAAAAAATGGTGAGCGTACCGGCAAAACGCGCCGCTGTGGCGTTCGCAACGACGAAGGGTTTGTCGCAACGCCGCGCCTGCACGCTGATGAAGACGGCGCGTTCAGCGTTGCAATACGCTTCGCGGCTCAAGCAGCAGGGCGCCGCGCCACTGGCGAAGATGGCTGAATTGTCAGCGCAATATCCTCGCTACGGCTACCGGCGGATTTCAATTTTCCTCGGCCGCGACGGCCACGCGATGAGTTTTGGCCGCGCGCATCGACTGTGGCGCAAGGCCGAGCTGCAAGTGCCGCGCAAGAATAGCCGCAACCGCGTTTCCGCAAGCCGGCCAGGGCCAAACGCACCGACTGGCCCCAACCAGGTGTGGAGCACTGCGCCCCGTGTCTTTGCGAAATCACTTGGCGCCATGAAGACCGAGGTCCGGGCGACGCATCGCCAAGCCAAGCGAAAGTATAAGACGCGGATGCGCACGCCCTCGAAGCTTGATCCACATCTGGCCGAAATAGAAGGCTGGTTTGCGGCTGAGCCGGACATCACGGCGCTCGCCATTCTT
>JBEIHY010000165.1:0-5013 GCA_040381035.1 Hyphomonadaceae bacterium | reverse complement strand
TCGCGCAGGCTGTGTTTGCAAAGACCACGCTCTGCCGGCTGAAAGACTTTGGCGCAGACAATGCAGCCGGCGCGCCATCGCGCTGAGCGAAGAGCCCCAGGGGGCAGCGATCTATCCACCTGCGCGGTCAAAGGCGCTTGCGCCAAATTTTAGGCTGGGGATCGCAGGCTTGCGCAGGCGCCTGAAACACGGTTTATCTTTGCGGGTAAGCGGGAGGTCGTTATGAAGCTGCAATGGAATTGGCGTTTTGCGATTGCCAGTGCGGTGGCCGCGGTGTTTGGTTTCGGAGCAGCGCAAGCGCAAGATGCCTGCCGCGAGCTCAGTCGGTCCGAACTTCTCTTTGGTCCCGCCACACGCAGCGCCTGCCCCCTTGCGCCTTCGGTCGAAGGGGAAGAAGATTATGGCTGGATAAGCGTGCGCTTTGCGCCGCCATCGATCGCCCCGATCATTCCCAAAGGCGCAGCGGCGTCGAAATGGCTGCGGCTGGCCGGCAATGATCAAGCGCGCCGCGCCTTTGCGATCGGTGAGGTGACAATTGCCGATGGAACGCTGGGCCCCGTCGTCGCCGCCAATGTGCCGCTGGCGGAATTCACCTTCGGTCGTCCGAATGCCCGGGGCGATACGCCGATCGCGCCGGTTGCTGTGACGGAATCGGTGAATGAGGCCGATCGCTTCGTCACGCCGCGCTTCCGCATCGGCCCGGATACGGTGATCCGCGTGCGGGTCAAGCTGTTGTACACCAACCGCGATCGATCGGACGTCTTGCGCGCAATCGATCCATATATCTCGCTCGCTCAGGAATTCGGTGCGCAAGGCGGCTTGATGAACGCCTTGACATCACCCTCATTGCGCGTGGCCGTGTCCACCATCGAACAATCGCTGACGGGCCTGCGCCAGGGCAATTACGAAAGCGATATCACCGTTGATCTGCGCTTTGCAGACGCCAGCGCCAATCAGCTCAACTACCAATTCAATGTGGGCGCGCCGCCGGCATTGACCAAGAATGGCTCGGCCAACGCCCGGATAGATCTCGGGGTTTTGCAATTCAAATTGCAGCGCCAGCCATCCGCATTTTCAGGCGTGAGCGCTCTACAAGCCGATGCCGCGCCGAATTATGGACTGGCGCGCGAAGCCGGCACACCACAATTCAACCGCTTTTTGAACATGCGCGTCGGCAAGAAGGGCGACGGCGGGCAAATGCAATCACTGAACGAATACGTTTTGGCGCAGGCGCCTGAAGCAAAACAGCTCGGCGATCTAGCAACCACGCCAGCCGCATTTGAAGCCGCAGCTGGCAAAGTGTTGGACGCGCTCAGCTCCAGCGATCTTGGCCTATCGAGCCACGATCAATTCGCGGCCTATTATCTGATGCTGATGAAGCAGCGTGCATTGTACCGCAAAGACCTGCAGGCGACCAACATTGTCCAGCGCGATCTGGCGCAGTTCAAGCGCTATAATTTTTTTGTGCCGGATGCAAAATAGGCCAAACGGCGGGGAGTGAGCGATGGTGCGCACAATATGGATGGCGGCGGCGCTTGGCATGGGCATTGGCGGGGCAGCGCAGGCGCAGACGCCGGCGGCTGTTGATCCAGAAATGTCGGGCTGCACAGTGCGCACCAACGCGGATTTAAAACTCGGCGCCGATCCGTTTGCGAGCGCGATTGTGTTGCGCTGCCGGCTGGAGCCCACCGTCACGGACGGTGACGATTATGGCGGGGTCGCCATCCGCTTCATTCCGCCCGCGACGCCTGTGCCGCAGGGATTTAAGGCGTCTGGCTTGTTCCAGAAGCTGTTCACCAGCTCCAGCTCCAGCGCCTTTGTGGTGATGCAAATTAGCGTGCGCTCGCCGCAATTGGGCGTCGAAGCGGTGCCGGCGGCGATCATTCCATTGATGGAATACCGTTACGATCGCGGCAGCGGCGGCGTCAGCGCGGTCGAAAAGAAGAATTTCGCCGATGGTCTCGTCACCCCGCGCTTTCGCGTTGAGGAGGGGATGATTATCACTGCGCAAATAAAGGTCGTGCAGACTGCCGATGGCGGCACAAACATCGCGGACGTGTTAAGCCCCATCGCATCTTTGGCGGGCGAAGCAACCGGCAGCGGCATACTGCTTTCGCCAATTGCTGGGCAAACCTTCAAATCGCTTGAAAGAGGCGTCAACCAGCGCTTGCGCAAAAGCGATATGGTCAATGACAGCGGATTCGAATTGGGCTTTGACGGGGTTGGCAATGGCAGGGCTGGCAGTAGCGGAGTTGGCAATGCGTTGATCTACACACTTTCGCTCGCCGCGGCGCAACGCGATTGCCAAGCTGAATTTGCAAACCTGGTCTTCAATAAGAGGGAAAGGCTTCGCGTGTGCGAAGCCGATAATGCAACGCGCAAGCCAGTCACCGCGGGGTCCATCTCCGTGCGGCTGGATCGCGTTCCTTCGTTGATCGTGGGCCGCAACAGCGTGCTCAACGGAAGGCCTAATTTTCGGCTGGATGAAGCCTCTGGCTCGGTCGGTATCGGCCGGGTGCTGAGTGTGCGCTTGGCGCCGGGAGCCGGCGGTTCCGTTGGCGAAAAAATCGATTCCGACTTTCGCGATTATTCAACGATGGTCAACCTCGATGCGATCAAGCCGGACTTGCAAGTGAGAACCTTCACGGACGGCTGCCGGCAATTGCGCAAAGCCGCTGGCTTGAGTGGCGGGAACCCGTTGCCGCTGTCGATCCATGATCGCTATGCAGCGTTTTTCGCCAAGCTGAAAGACACGCGCCAGCTTTACCGCCAAGATTTGCAAGACGCGCCCGAATGCATCGGCGATGAAAAGGCCGCGTTCGCGAGCTACAATTTCGAATTGCCCAAACCGCAACCGCCGATCGCCACGCCGGCGAACTATCCGCTTAAAGAGCTGAGGAAGTTCTGGGAAAAGCAAGTCATCCCGGCGCTAACATCCCCGCCCAGCGACAAGCGGGAAAGCGATTTTGAACGACTGTTTCGCGGCAAGGTGGAAGTGAACCTGCGCCGGGACGATGGCTTCTCCGAAACGCTGAACGGTCAAGTCAGCCGTGATGATCTCACCGAATTGTTCAAGCCGATCACGCTTTCAGCGGTCGGCTGCGCGTATCGGAACGGCGAAGGCAATGGCTATATCGGGCTCGCCCGCGCCGCCGCGCGCAAAGACGAAAACGGCGAAGATCTGCCGCGCCCGCTCTATCGCATGGAAACTGGCATTGAGCTGAACGAGGATGGCGATCTAAAGATCAACGCGCTGCGCGTGGCAATCATCAGCAAGGAGCAATTCTCAAGCGAGTTTCCGAAACTGTTTCCGGAGGTCGATAAGGCCCGCTGCCGCAGCTTCGAAAGCGCCCCATCTGACAAATAGAGGCAGCTGAAACGCCGTGATCCACGCCCGCACGCGCTGCCCAGAACGGCCTTACATCAGCCCCCTTTGGCTTGCGTCAGGCGATTGAAGCGCCCCGTTTGGTCCAGCGCTTGAACGGAGAGCCCTCCAATAAAGGAAGGTACGACAATGGAAACGAGTTTACCAGCCGCGCGATCCTTGATTGGCAAACCCGCACGGGCATTGCGTGGCGCTCCATCGACCCCGGCAAGCCGCAGCAAAACGCACATGCCGAGGGCTTCATCGACCGATGCCGCGTCGAATGCCTGAACGAGATGGTTTGCGAGCCCTTCGATCACGCCCGCCGGACGCAAGCGAGATGGCGTCACGACCATAATCACGTGCGCCCACACCGCGCCCATAGAGGCGCAACACCCGCCGAAATGCGCGCGAGCGCCGTGGGCGGCAGGAGTGGCTTGTCAGGCGGCGGATCCAGCCGCCCACTCTACCGTCGGCGCTCAAAACCGGCTAGACGCGATTAAACATCCGATCGAACGTGGGATCCGAGGGGGGCGCCTCACTGGAGAGCGGCGCGGCTAGATGAACTGTTGCCGTGGCCTTTTGTGTAACGGAGGCGCCGCTGACATTGGCGCTCCGGTGATGAAAAAGCATGACCAGTAAGGCATGAGTGCGCCACGGGTTCGCGCGCCATGCCAAATGGGGCGGGATTAAGAGGAGGATCCGCCCGCAACTGGAGCTTTAGGGTTGTTGGAAGGTCCGGAATTGGGTGCGGGGGCCAGATTTGAACTGACGACCTTCAGGTTATGAGCCTGACGAGCTACCGGGCTGCTCCACCCCGCGTTATGACTTTCCAACGTAGCGCAGCTGCCCAAACCTCCACAAGAGGCCGCGCTGCCGCACAGCTGGGCTGCTTCACCCCGTTGATCGAACCATATCGGCCAGCGCCAAAACATAAAACCCGCCGCGGAAGCGACGGGCCAGCGTTTGGGCGCAGGGCCCACATTTTGAAGGAGGGATTAATATGCGCGTCGCGCTGAGCCGGCAGCGATCTACTCTCCCACGCCTTGAGACGTAGTACCATCGACCCTGGAGGACTTAACGGCCGAGTTCGGGATGGGATCGGGTGGGGACCCTCCGGCATAGCCACCAGCTCGGCGCGACGCGCATAGGTCACGAACCTAAGTTCGTGTCGACATGATTTCCAGCATGGCCCGGCAGTCACAGCGTACGTCAACGACGTCATCGCCATGCACAGGCACTATAAACGATCAAGCCAATCGAGCGATTAGTACCAGTCAGCTCCACGCCTCGCAGCGCTTCCACACCTGGCCTATCAACGTGATGGTCTATCACGGCTCTCAAGGGAAACCTGGTTTTGAGGTGGGTTTCACGCTTAGATGCTTTCAGCGTTTATCCCGTCCGCACGTAGCTACCCAGCTGCGCCGTTGGCACGACGACTGGTGCACCAGAGGTGCGTTCATCCCGGTCCTCTCGTACTAGGGACAAATCCTCTCAAGTTTCCAACACCCACGGTAGATAGGGACCAAACTGTCTCACGACGTTCTGAACCCAGCTCACGTACCACTTTAAATGGCGAACAGCCATACCCTTGGGACCTGCTCCAGCCCCAGGATGTGATGAGCCGACATCGAGGTGCCAAACACCGC
>JBEIHY010000164.1:0-5040 GCA_040381035.1 Hyphomonadaceae bacterium | reverse complement strand
GTTGTGGCTGCGGCGGCTTTACGTTTGCGTCAATCGCAAGCGACGACTGCAAGGCGGGCGCACAAGACTTGCACCGATGCCTCAAGCATGTCGCCCCGCGCCAGCCTGAAGGACACTGTCTGTGCCAGAAAGATACGCTGTATACGGGGCTGAGGGATGCGGACGGGGTGCAGCGCCCGCCGCCCGCGCCCAACTCGGGCCGGACGCTGATCTTATCTTTGTTGACGACAATCCGCTTTTACATGGCGGCTGCGTGAATGGCCTGCCGGTCATGAGCTTTGCCCAGGCTGCCGCCGAACGCCGGCTGTTCAACATTGCCGTTGCGTTGCCGGCAACACGACGCCTGCTGGTAAAGCGCTGCCAAGACGAAGGCCTCGGCTTCTTCACCATCATCGCGCCCAACCATATTCGCTATGACGATGTCAGTGTCGGCGAAGGCGGCCAGTTCCTCGCCAACACCGTGATCACCGCCAATGTCCGCATCGGCCGCCACTTCCACGGCAACATCTATGCCTATGTCGAGCATGATTGTGATATCGGCGATTTCGTGACCTTCGGGCCGCGGGTGAACTGCAATGGCCGAGTGATGATTGAAGACGGCGCCTATATCGGCGCCGGCGCCTGCTTGAAACAGGGCCTGCCGGGTGCGCCGCTGGTGATTGGGCGCGATGCGGTGATCGGCATGGGCGCGGTGGTGACCAAGAACGTCCCGCCGGGAACGACGATGGTCGGCAACCCCGCGCGGCCGATGGGCGAAACTGGGCGCATTCCAAAGCCGCCCGGCGCGCGCTTCAAGTTTCCATAAGCGCTATTCGGCGTCTTCCAAAGCGCGCTCGCGCATCACCTTCTTGACCTTGCGCACCGCACTATCGCGCTTCAGCCGCGACAGATGGTCAATAAACACAATACCTTCCAGGTGATCCATTTCATGCTGGATGCAAGTGGCGAACAGGCCTTCGGCGTCTTCTTCGACCATCTCGCCTTGATAGTTCAGATAGCGAAGCTTGACGCTGGCCGGGCGGGCGATGTCATCAAAAAACTCTGGCACCGACAGACAGCCCTCCTCGTAGGTGGAGGTTTCTTCGCTGGCCCAGATGATCTCCGGATTGACGAAAAAACGCGGCGCCCGCTCCTCGCCCTTCTTGGCAAGGTCCATCACGATCAGGCGCAGCGGCTCGCCGATCTGGATGGCGGCCAGCCCAATGCCCGGCGCGTCATACATGGTGTCGAGCATGTCGTCCATCAGGCGCCGGATAGCGTCTGTCACGCCGCCCTCAACAGGCTTGGATTTCAGCTTCAGCCGCGGATCGGGCACGGTCAGGATCGGTCGAATGGCCATCCCTGTGAGCTATGAAGCGCCGCGCTCGACGTCAAGTTTCGGTTGTGTGATCGGCGGGCGTGTCATTGGCCAGCCGCGCGAGCGCCAGCCGGCCGTGCAGCAGACCTGTGGCGGCGTTAATTGCCACAGGAGACGCGCCAGTCCTGGACAATGCCGCATGCAAGCGGGCCTGCGCGGCGTGCAAGGCCCGCGCGGTCCGCGGCGCATCGCTTGGCAAACAGGCGGCGAGCGCGCCGAGCAACCCGACCGAACGCCAGCCGGTCGCCGCCATCCAGGCCAGCGTGTCGTCGATCAGGCGCGCGATGATCTGATCGAGGCTCAAACCGACGCCGATCAGCTCGCCAATCCGCGCCTCAACCTCGCCTGCCACGAAATCCGCCGCCGCCGCGACCAGTTCATCCTTGCCGCCGGGAAAGTGATGATAAAGGGAACCTTTCGGCAGCCCAGCCGCGCTCAAAATCGCGCTCAAACCGGCGCCGTCATAGCCGCGCAGCTGCACCACCGTCACCGCCGCCGCGATCAGCCGGGCGCGGGCGTCTGCACTCACAGGATTTGGAACTGCGCAGTGAGCAGCGCCAATTCGGACTGTTTGTCGCCCAGCCGATGAAACGCGCGCGCCGACACGGTGGCAAAGCCGCGCCCGATGCGCTCCACCGCGCCGATGCAAGTAATCGTTCCGCCGATCGCAGGGCGCAGAAAGTGGCTGTTCATCTGCATGGTAACGACCGGGCCCGGCGTCTCCAGCCGCGTGATCAACGCCAAGCCCGCCGCGACATCCGCGACCGTTGCGATCACCCCGCCCATCACCGCGCCCGTTCCGCGCGTGGTGAGATGCTCGGCGGCGTCAAACGCGATCGTCACCCGGCCGAGTTCAATGCAGGAGAGCCGGCAGCCAAAGCCGGCAAGCGGCGCCTGCGCGGCAAAGGCAAGCTCCACGAAAGCGCGATTGGCCTCGGGCACGCCTATATCCAGCCCGCTCATTTCAAAATCCGAAAACTGGCGTTTGCGCGGGCGATGATCGCGCCATCGGCGGTGATCAGCGCATCGACCACGCCCGACCCGCTCGACGCCTTCACGACCCGCGGTGCAATCTCGATCCATTGGCCGATCTGCGCCGCGCCTAGATAGTCAACGCTGAGGCTGGTCGTGACGATGCCGGACACGCCCGCGACCTTTGCCTGCTCACCCAGCGCCGCGCCGAGCGACAGTCCCATGGCATTGTCCGCCAGCGCCGCAATCACGCCGCCATGCAACATGCCGCGGGCATTGCAATGCTGGGGGCCGAGATGAAAAGCGATACGCACCTGGCCAGGCCCACGGGCGCTGAAGAGCGGCGCCCAAGGATCGGTAACGGGGCTGGAGCGGTCATGCGGGGCAAAACCTTCAGGGTGCTGGGTCATGGCGGGAATGTAGCGCGATTAGACCGATCGGTCTAGAGGCGATGGGTGCGGACAGCCATGACGCGCACCGGCGGAGAGCCGGCATGGAGCAGTTCTCAAAGGTCAAGCGGCTGAAATACGAGGCCGAATCGTCCTTGACGCTGCAATGATCGGCCGGCCATCAAGGGCCCGGTGTGAACAATCCCTATAGCGTCTCATTGCGTTGCGGCGCGCAGGAAGAACGGACATAACAAGCGATCATTGGGCGCTCATGGCGGCGCTGCTCCTGGCAAGTGCGCCGCTGACCATCGCAAGCGTGCTGACGCTGCGCCAACTCGCCGGCGCTTGGGTCGCGGGGCCGCGCGATGCGTCGCGCGCGGTGACAGGCTTGAGCGAACGCTTTGTGCGCGCGCATTGAGACTTGCTTGTGACCTTGCCGCAATTTGTCGCTGCGCTGTTTGTCGTCCACGCGGCGCAGGCCGCAGACGCTTTGACGGTTATCGGCGCTTGGACATTTGTCATCGCGCGCGTCCTTTATATTCCGGCTTATGCTTTTGCGCCGCCGGGTGTGCGGCGACTTTGCTGGACGACCGCCCAATTCGGCGTCTTTGCGATCCTGGCTGACCTCGTGTGGTGGGCGTTGGGCTGATAATCGGTCTGCGCAAATGCCGGCCCGATCTGGTCTGCGACCCGCGCGCGCCGAGACGTCCCCCTTGCGCCCAGCCCCCAACCTGCCCCATATCTTCGCCCGGAGGCAGGCGGCGGACGGTCGCCCTGTGAACCCGGTCAGGTCCGGAAGGAAGCAGCCGCAGCGGGTAGCGCACGGGTCGTTGTCCTGTCTCTTTCGGCGTCGGCGCAACCTTACCGCATCGCGCATTGACGCTGCGTCAGACCGGCTGCAGCGTTGCCCCAGCAACAGGAGGCCACCATGTCCATAGAAGCCGTCGCCAGGGATTTCACCGCGCTGTGCGCCGCTGGCGAATTCGAGAAGGCCGGGGAGAAATACTGGGCCGCCGATGTCGTCAGCATCGAGCCGACGGCCGGGCCCATGCAGGTCGCCAAGGGGCTTGAGGCGGTGCGCGGCAAAAGCGAATGGTGGTACGCCAACCACGAGATACACAGCACAGCCGCGCATGGCCCGTTCGTCAATGGCGACCAATTCGCCGTGCGCTTCGACATGGACGTCACGCCCATGCAATCCGGCGAGCGGATGCAGATGCAAGAGCTCGGCCTGTATACCGTACGCGACGGCAAGATCGTGGAGGAGCGGTTCTTTTACTGAATGGACCCGCCGCCCGAGGGAGCCGCCGCTTCAGCGGTCACGCCGTCTTGTACACAGCCGCCCGCCAGCCGGAGCGATGAAATGGCGCCCACGCGCCTTCAGCCTGGGCAAGACGATCGGCGATCGCCAGCATCACCAGCGGATTGACGCCGAGGCCGACATGGCTGGCCGGCACGATGATATTCTCCGTGTACGGATGATCGGGCTTTTGCACGCTGCCGCGCCAATGCACGATGCCGTCGGTCTTGGTGAAAATGCTGGTGGTGGGAACCGGCGGGGCTTCGTCCAGGCGGCCATAACGGCCCATGCGCTGCGGATTGGTTTGCCGGCCATTGATCGCTTCAAAGAGGCGCCGCGCGCTGGAATGACCGCGCTCATTGCTGATCGGGCTGCCCATGCTGATGACGAAGCGGATCTTCTCAGGGTGCATCTTGGCCAGCTCGCGCGCGAACACCCCGCCGAGGCTCCAGCCGACGATCGACAGCTTGCGCCCGGCGCGCCGGTGCAGGCGCGTGACAAGCTCGGCCATGTCACGCTCGCGATGCTCATCGAAGCGCAGATTCTGGCCCAAGCCCCAGCCGTGCGGCTCATAACCGAGATCGCCAAACAAGCGCCGCATCGGGCGCGTCGATCGATCCCCCGCCAGAAAGCCGGGTAGAAACAGAACCGGGTGGCCATCGCCGCGCGGCAATTGCCCCATCGCCGCGCGCAGCAGCGCAAACCCGCCGAGCTCAAGGGCGGCGCGGCCTTCGGTCAGCGTCCAGAACAGATGCGGCGGCCGGGCTTCAGTGGCGGCGTGCATTGGCGATTGCCCTCTTGAGCAAAGGCGAAGCTGGGGCGTGTCGCAGGGCAAAGTCAAATCAGGCCGGCGCCTTTTGCGCAGCGCGCTTGCGCGGACATTTGCCGGTGGTTGTTGAGGCCGCTTTGCGTGATTTGGCGGCGGGCTTGGGTTGAGCGGGCAAAGACGGTTTAAGCTTCACGCACGCCGCTTTCGCCATCGCCTCACAGGATTTCTGCAGGCAATCGCGATAAAACTCCGG
>JBEIHY010000163.1:0-5058 GCA_040381035.1 Hyphomonadaceae bacterium | reverse complement strand
GACAGAACGAGCTGCAAGGGGCTGCCCTTGGCGCCGACAACCAGATCAACGCCCCGCGCATCGCGCGCCAGGCGATCATTGGCTTGCGCCGAAAACAGCAGCAAAGCGGTCGCCGCAGCGATCCCGATGGCCAGCATCAACAGATGCAAAAGGCTGGTAAACCAGCGCTCGCGCACATACGCGAAGATGAGGCCGAGATTGCTCATGGCCGCTTCTCCAGGACCAGTTTCTGCGCGAAGCGGTCTTTCACGCGCTGGTCGTGGGTGGCGATCACCAGGGTGGCGCCGCAGGCGGCGGCTTCTTCCATCAAGAGGCGGATCCCGGCTTCGGCATTGGCGTCGTCAAGCGCGGATGTCGGCTCATCGGCGAGCAGCAACGACGGCCGGGTTACTACTGCGCGGGCAATCGCGGCGCGCTGGCCTTCGCCGACGCTGAGGCGTGCAGGCTTGGCGCCGGCCAATGCGCCGATGCCGAGCCGCTCCAGCGTTTGGGTGATGCGGGCTGCATCCGGTTTCGCGCCGGCGAGCCGCATGGCCAGCGCCAGATTTTCCCGCACGCTCAAAGCCCGGATCAAGCGCAGAGTTTGGAACACAACGCCAATCCGCGCGCCGCGGAACTTGTCGAGCCGCGCGCCCGACAGCGCGGCAATGTCTTCCCCGCCAATCTTCACGCTACCGGCGCTCGGCCGGATCAGGCCGGCAATGACATTCAACAGGGTGGTTTTGCCCGAACCGGACGGCCCCAGCAGCAGCCCCGCAGCGCCGGCGTCCAGGCGCCATTTCGGCAGGTCCAAGATCGTGCGGCCGCCGGCCTCCACGCGCAAAGAGGAGATTTCAATCATTCGGGCGGGGTTACAATGTAACGGCGATCACGAACAAGCCACACCCGCGTTACCAGTTGTGCAGGGCGGAGAAATAGTCCGTCGCGCGAATAAGCGCATCCACAATGCCAGCTTCCAGGCTGGAATGGCCGGCATCGCCAATCACATCAAGCTGCGCTTCCGGCCAGGCCCGCTTCAAGGCAAAGGCGCTGGAGAGTGGGGTGCAGACATCATAGCGGCCATGGATCATCCGGCACGGAATGCGGCGATAGCGGTGGGATTGCTGCAGCAACCAGCCGTCGCTGGCAAAGAAGCCCTTATTGACGAAGTAATGGCATTCCAGGCGGGCAAAAGCCTCCACGAATCGGTCGTCATTGAAGCGCGAGGGTAGCGCCGAAGGGCCCGCGATGGAGATCGTTTCGCCCTCCCAGCGGGCCCAGGCGCGCGCCGCCGTCAGGCGCGTTTCCCGCTGCTGCGAGGTCAGGCGCTTGTAGAACGCCGCGATCAGGTCATGGCGCTCAGCCGGCGGTATGACGCTGACATAGCGCTCATAGGCGTCGGGAAAAATGTGGCTGGCGCCGGATTGGTAGAACCAGGAAATCTCCGCCGCAGTGAGCAGAAACACCCCGCGCAGGATCAGCCCCGCAACCCGTTCGGGATGGGTGGCGGCGTAAGCGAGCGCGAGCGTGGAGCCCCAGGAGCCGCCAAACACCAGCCATCGCCCAATCCCGAGCCGCTTGCGGATCTTCTCTATGTCCTCAACCAGATCCCAGGTGGTGTTGTCCTGGGTCTCGCAATAGGGCGTGGAGCGGCCGCAGCCGCGCTGGTCGAACAGCACCATGCGGTAGCGGCGCGGATCGAAGAAGCGCCGCATTTCCGGGCTTGCTCCGCCGCCCGGCCCGCCATGCAGCGCCACCACCGCCAGCCCATGCGGCGCGCCGCTCTCCTCAACATAAAGGGTATGGCGGTTGGACACCTTGAGCATCTCATGCCGGAAAGGCTCAATCGCGGGGAAGAGCTCCCTGCGGGGGACGACGGGCGCGTTCATTGGGGTTTGTGGTTAAAGCGCTTGGGCGCGCTGGGCAAGCGCCGGCGCCGCTAGGAGATCGCCGCTTCGGTGCGAACCATCCGCCACAGGCCGCCGTCGGCGCCGATGGCCCAGATACCTTCCACCTTGGTGAAGGCGCGGTCGGCCTGGCCGCGATAGTCGACGCTGTGGCGGACTTCGGCGGTGGCGTAGGTTTTGACGAAGCTGAGGTCGCGGTCTTTGCGGGCTCCGGCCACGGTGGCGCGCAGGCGCTTCAGGCGCGGATCAGCGAAGGTGTTCGGCTCGTCGGTTTCGCCGCCAAAGCGGGCGTTGCGTTCGCGCAGCAGCGCAATGAACGGCTTGCGCATCTGGGGGTCGCGGAACGCTGTCGGGTCCAGGCTATAGACCCATGCGCCCTTCCAGGCGCCGCTGAGGCCGGCTGGCGCGGCCCACGCCGCCGGCGCCAAAAAGCTCGCGCCGGCCATCACAACCAGTCGCCGATCGATCGTCACGCTTCATCCCTTCCGCGCCAAATCACCCGGTCGCCATCGACGACCTGATCGGGAGCGTAGGGTTCGACTGCGGCGATCTTGGGATAAAGGGGTGCAAAATCGGTGTCGATCGAAGCGCGAAACAGCTGCTCGAAACTGTCGAGCACGAAGTAGGTGCTCTGATAGCGGTCGATCCAATAGCGGGTGCGCATGACGCGCTCGAGCGCAAAGCCGATGCGGTTGGGCTGGTCGCTCGCCACCGAAAACTGGGTTTCACCGAAGCTCGACAACATGCCCGCGCCATAGGCTTTGACATTGCCGTCAACCAGGATCAGCCCGAACTCGACCATGTACCAGTAGAGCCGCGCGAGATAATCCACGCCCTTGTGCGCGATCGCTTTCGGCCCAGCGCGGCCATATTCCTGCAGATAATCGCCAAACACCGGATCAAACAAAAGCGGCACATGGCCGAACACGTCGTGGAAGACATCGGGCTCGACCAGATAGTCGATCTCTTCCGGCGTGCGGATCCACCAGCTTGCCGGGAAGCGGCGGTGCGCGAGGTGATCGAAGAACACCTCGTTCGGCAACAAGCCGGGCACGGCGACCAGCTCCCACCTCGTGGCGCGGCGCAAACGGGTGTTGAGCGCGGCGAAATTCGGGATGCCTTCAGCGCAGTCCATTGCGTGCAGAGATTGCACAAACACCGGCGCGGCCAAATCCTTGACCAGCCCGGTTTGGCGTTCATAGAGCCGCCGCCACAGCGCATGGTCCGTCGCGCTATAGGCCGCCACCGGTTGTTCGACCGTCCAATCGGGCCGCATGGCGGAATAATCACCGCGTAGGCCATGGGCGGTCGGGGCGCTTTTCAGCGCATCGGGGGCTTGGCTGCGCATTCGGCGTCTCCGCGAGTTTGGGAGAGACTATCTGCTTCGCGGGGGAAGGTCTTGGCTTTTTGGCCTGCTCAAGCTGGCGGTGATGAAACGATTATCCACAAAAAGCGCTCAACTCGACGCCATGCTGCTATCCCCTTCCCCTGCTTGCGGGGGGAGGGGTAGGAAAGGGGGCTATCAATTTTGGAAATTGAGCGCAGCCGCACATCGCGGAGCACTGTTCTTCCCCCATCCCCGCCCCCTCCCCCCGCAAGCAGGGGAAGGGCGATGGGCCGTCAGCCTGCAATGCTAGTCCAGCAGATAAGACGGCACCTTGCCGCCATTCTCCGCCAGTTTGCGCAACACCGCCTTGTGCAGCCAGACATTCATTTCGGCGGAATTCTCCATGTCGCCCAGGAACAGCATTTCGGCCGCCAGCGCTTTGCGGTTGGCGAGGCTGGAATCCATGTCGAGCAGCTTCATCAGGTCGACGATGGAGGTCTTCCAGTTGAGCTTTTGCGGATTATCTTTGGCCAGCTCTTCCAGGGAGGGATTCGAACGTAGGCAAATAGTGATAAAAAACATAAATGTGCACTTGATTACCCAATTTTTGAGTCCCGGATTGTACCCCAATTTTCGCTGCGGATTCGAATGACAGGGTGATCCAGTTTGATCCGAACCTGGAGCATTTTTGCCACGGTTTTGGTGGTGCGCGGACCGTAACCGCGAGGGCGACTGGAGGAACCGCCGTGTTCGTGGATGCGGCCCGTTGAGGAACGTGATCCAGCGTGATCCAGCATGATCCACATCGAAGTGCCGCCGTTGCTCGGCTAGTTCCCGCTGTGCGCTGCGCAAAAACGCCGTTGCTCATCTGTCAGGATAAGGAGGCAATCCTGCCATCCGCTTCCAAAGCGCGATCGGCTGTCGATGGCCCGAAACGGTCTCTCGCGCTGAACTCGCGCAAACGTTTGACGCAAGCTGCGGGTGGTGCTACTTAGTAGCACCGCCGCATCGGAGGAAAACGTGACAGTCAAGACCTCAATTTCACTGACGGATAGCCAAGAGGCGTTTGCGCGGGAATTGGTGGAACGGGGCCGCTATCCAAGTTTAAGCGCAGTTTTGCAGCACGGGCTGGAGTTATTGCGTTCGGAAAAGGAACTTGAAGACGCAGAATTGGCGGCGCTACGCGCTTTGCTGAAGACGCGGCGCGGCGGCCAATTCATCGAGGTTACAAACGGCCGCGAACGCACCCAACGTATGATCCGCGCCAAGAAGGCGGACTAATGCCCTATCGCGTCGAACGTGCGTTCGAGACGGACAAAGATCTGGCTGTTATTTTTGAATTCCTGCTCCAAAGTTACACGGAATTTGGCGATGAGCGCGATGAGGCTGTAGCGCGCGCCGCTAAGCGCATCGAAGGGATTGAGGCTGAGATGGTTGCTCTGGGCAACGCGCCCCACCAGGGAACGCTTCGCCCAGATCTTCTTCCCGGATTGCGTTCGGTCACAAGACGGCGGGCGATCTTCTATTTCGATGTCGATGATGACCTGCGCCTCGTGCGAGTGCTCGCGATATTCTTCGGTGGGCAGGACCACCAACGCGCTATGCTCCAACGATTGTCAGGGGCGGATTGAGTTTCTTTGGGAATGACCGTTCCCGGCGAGGTCCGGCCCCTCCGTGTCGATGTGGCGAACGGCAGGGTAGCTCCGCCTCGCTCATCGAAACCTGCAAGCTCAACGGCGTTGAGCCGCACGCCTACATCACCGACGTCCTCGAAAAGATCGTCGCCGGCTGGCCCGCGAACCGCATCGATGACCTGCTCCCGTGGGCGTACGTGGCCTGAAACCG
>JBEIHY010000162.1:0-5083 GCA_040381035.1 Hyphomonadaceae bacterium | reverse complement strand
TTCGCGGCTTGCTTTCCCTCAGCATCTCCTGAAATGGCCGCTGCTTGAGCCAAGCGACCTGCGGGGCGCTGCTCAAGCGACTGATTGTCTCGGAGCATTTGGCGCTAGACCGAAAGTCGCATTGTTCACGGCCGACCATCTGGCCCCGGCCTGCCCAAGCGGTCCGTGCGCTGTGCGACGGGCGCGAGCGTGAGCTTCTGACATTCATTGCCAATATGGAGGTGCGGATGAGCGAACAGACAATGACCGAGCGATTCAGCGCGGCGGTGCAAATTCTGCCCTGGGCGCCCGAGCGCGCGCGCGCTTTTCACGACATTAACATCGCCTGGATTGAACAGATGTTTGCGGTGGAGGCGCATGACCGCGACGTGCTGGAAGACCCGCAAAAGTTTATCATCGATCGCGGCGGCGATGTCTTGTTTGCGGTGGCGCCCAATCTCGGGATCGTCGGCGCTTGCGCCCTCATGCCGACCGATGACGGCGCGGTGGAGCTGACCAAAATGGGCGTTCTGGAAAGCGCCCGCGGGCGCAAGGTTGGCGAAGCGCTGCTCGCCGCCGTGCTGGAGCGGGCGCAGGCGTTTGCAGGCCGCAACTTGTTTCTGCTGACCAATCATCAGTGCGCTCCGGCTATCCATCTGTATGAAAAGCTTGGCTTCCGCCATGATCGCGAGATCATGGCCCGCTATGGCGCGAGCTATGAGCGCTGCGATGTGGCGATGCGGTTTGCGCCGGATTAAGGGGTAAGCTCAGCGGCTCGCCCAGGCGGTCCAGCAGATGTTTTTGGTCACCGGGTCTTCGCCCGCGCCAAAGCAATCGAGCACGACCGGCGCCAAGGCGTCTTTCGGAAAGATCACCAGATACTGGCCAAGAACGGGATCGGGCTTGGCGGGGTCGGCGGTGCAGTGAACGGCAATGGCCTGGGCGCCGGCATACGCGCGCAACCTGGCCGGCTTGGCGTCAGCCGGCACATCGCCGAGATACTCTTGGCGCTGGACGCGCACGCAGCCGCGCGGACCGCCCGGCGCATCGCGCACAGCGGCGGTGAGCGTTTCGAAGATGCCCAGCGCATCGGACTTGTCGATCCGCTGTTGGATGGCTTCGCGGGCGCTGGCGGCCGGGGGATAGGTCGGGCGCTCCTTGACCGGTTCGGGCGCCGGAGCTTCGTTTTCGATCGGTTGGGAGCACCCTGCAAGCAAGCAGCCCACAGCGCCGAGGGCGACGAAGAAGGTTTTGGTCATGGCGTTTCCCCTTGGTTGGGCAGAGCTAAAGCCAAACCCGGCGGCGCTGCAAGCGCTGCCGGCGGCGGCTTTCGCCGTTGCCGCGGCCAGCGACGCGGGCTAGGAACCCGGCCACATCTTGGCGCTGTGATAGGGGAGAGGTCGTGTTCGGCTGGTTGTTTGGCAAGAAGAAAGCCGTTGAAGCGGCTCCGCCCAGCGCCGCGCCGCCCCCGTTTGTTGCATCCCGCGAAATCGAACCCGTTCCAATGAAGGAGGCATCCATGGCCCGCAAAAAAATCGCCCTGATCGGCGCTGGCATGATCGGCGGCACGCTCGCCCATATCGCGGCGCGCGAGGAATTGGGCGACGTGATCCTCACCGACATCGCCGATGGCGTCCCACAGGGCAAGGCGCTCGATATCGATGAGGCGAGCCCGGTGTTCGGCTCCGACATTGCAATCAAAGGCGCCACCGTAAAGGAAACCGCCGATTACGCCGCTATTGCCGGCGCCGATGTGTGCATCGTCACCGCCGGCGTTCCGCGCAAGCCGGGGATGAGCCGCGATGATCTGATCGGCATCAATCTCGGCGTGATGAAGTCGGTCGCCGAAGGCATCAAACAATTTGCGCCCCATGCGTTTGTGATCGTGGTGACCAATCCGCTTGATGCGATGGTGTGGGCGATGCAGAAATATTCCGGGCTGCCGGCCAACAAAGTCGTTGGCATGGCCGGCGTGCTCGACAGCGCGCGTTTCCGCTGGTTCCTGGCCGAAAAGTTTAATGTCGCGGCCGAAGACGTGCAGGCCTACACGCTCGGCGGCCACGGCGACGACATGGTGCCGCTGATCTCCAATTCAACCGTCGGCGGCATCCCGCTTCCGACTTTGGTGCAGATGGGCTGGTGCACCCAGGCCGACCTTGACGCGATGGTGGAGCGCACCCGTAAGGGCGGCGGCGAGATCGTCAATTTGCTGAAGACCGGCTCGGCTTTCTACGCCCCGGCCGAAAGCGCCCTGGCCATGGCGCGGGCCTATCTGAAGGATCAGAAGCGGGTGCTGGCGTGCGCGGCGCAATGCACCGGCCAATATGGCGTCAACGGCATGTATGTGGGCGTCATGACCGTGATCGGCGCCGGCGGCGTGGAGCGGATCGTTGAAGCGCCCTTGTCGGCGAACGAAGCCGAAATGATGAAGAAGTCGGTCGCTGCAGTGCAGAGCCTGGTCGACGCCTGTAAGGCGGCCGATCCCAGCCTCGGCTAAAGCTGTCGGTTACGGCCTGGCGCCCTTGCGCCGGGCCGTCGCTGGGGCCAAATAGCCGGCTTTGAGGGGATCGGCATGGGCCGCCGCAGCCGTCGCGTCCGGGATGATCTGATCGAAATGGCCTTGGACGCCGTGCGCAACGGGACCATTGGTCGCCCCGGCGAAGAGGCCCGAAACATCGACTGGGAAACCCGCCAGCGAATGCGCGAACTGGAGAAAGAGCGCCGCCGGCGGGACTATCAAAGGCGCAGCCAGCGCAGCGTGATCGCGATCGGCGGCGGTTTGCTGGTCGGCGGGCTGGTTGGCGCGACCGGCATTTTTCCTTTGGTCGCGGTTGGCGCCGGGATTATCACCTATGGTGCCGCCGCTTGGACCTTGCGCAAAATTGCAGAGGCCGATCTTTCCCCGCGCCTGGCCCGGCCCAAGCCGCGCCCGGAGATCGCGGCGCCGCGCGTTGAGGAAAACGGTTTGAACGACGCTCGCGCGCAGCTCGTGCGCAAGGTGTTGGATGAAGCCACAAGCGATCTCAAGAAACTCGACGCCGCCGCCGGCCGCCTGGCCGACAGTGAAGCCCGCGAGATCGCCGGCCGTCTGGTCGGCGCCGGCCAGCGCTTGAGCGCGCAGGTCGCCCAAGCGCCCGAGAAGCTCGCCATGGCCCAACGCGCCTTTACCTATCATTTGCCCAAGTCCGTTTACGTTGCTGAAAGCATTGCAGCCCTTGAAGTCTCCGGCGCTGATCCCGCCCGCCGTCAGGCCGCTCGCCATGTTCTGGCGCGGATGGAAAACCTGTTTGAGAAGACCGCTCTTGATCTCGCCGGCGTCGATGCGCGGGAAATGGATGTCGAGCTGCGGTTGATCCAGCAGGCGCTCGATGAAGACCTGAATGAGCGGCGGCGTTAATCGTCCGGTGACGGAATAAATCAAACTTTTTGCACTGAGCGGCCGGGCAGGAAACCGGCGGTTAGCAGTCTTGAGCCATGTTAACTGCCTATTCGATAGGTTCGTTTGCGCCGACATGTCTCTTCCCTTTCCCCAAATGACCAGCGACCGGCGCGTTCAGCGCGCCGCGAAGATGGCGTTGGCGCAGTTTGACGAGAGCTCCTGGCGTCAGCATTTCCGCTTCCGGGTCGCGGCCTTGGCGCTGACGGCGCTGGCGGTTGCGGGGTTGGTTGGCCCCGCTTGGGCCGGGGTAGTGGCGTTCGGTTCTTGCTTGGCCCTATGGCTTGAGCATTGCACCGCCTTGCGTCTGCGCGCCGATATTGTTGCGCTTGACCATGCGGACGCCGGCGCTGTGCATGCCGCTTCGGCCCGGGCGGAGCATGGTATTGGCCTGATCTGTGCGTCTTACGGCTTGCCCTATCTGGCCCTGGCGTTCGCGCCGGCGCCTGGGGCTTTGATCGCGCTCCTCGTTGCTGCCGGCATGTTGGCGCCGATGATTGGCCAGCACGTGCTGAGGCAGCGCTTGGCGTTCTTCACTCTGCCTTGGCCGGCGGTGATCTGCACGGTCAGTGTTTGGATGTTGAGCCCGCCAGCCGTTGCGCCGTTTACAGCCGTGCTTGGTTTGGTCGTCACTGCCAAAGGATTTGTGTTGGCGCGGGGCGGACTTAGAGGGGCACAGGCCGAGATCAAAGCGCGCTTGGACAGCGAAGACGTTGCCGCACAATTTGAACAGCGCGTGGCGTCGCGCACGGCGGAACTGGAGACGGCCAAGGCCCAGGCTGAAGCCGCCAATGCCGCCAAGTCGCAGTTCATTGCCAGTATGAGCCACGAATTGCGCACGCCCTTAAACGCCATCATCGGCTACACCGAGCTGCTGCGCGAAGCTGCGGGCGCAGACGACCGCCAGGACGACGCCCGCGATCTCGACCGCGTCAATGGCGCTGCGCAACGCTTGCTGCGCTTGATCAATGAAGTGCTCGACGTCGCCAAGATGGAGGCCGGCCGGATGGAGGCCGAGCGCCAGCGCTTTAATGTCAATGACATGGTGAGCGATGTCGAAGACACGCTGCGCCCGCTCGTGGAGGCCAATTGGAACGCCTTTACCGTCACCATAGACGGCGATCTGGGCGTGGCCGAGACCGACGCATTCAAGCTCAGCCAGTGCCTGATCAATCTGCTCTCGAACGCAGCAAAGTTTACCGAAAACGGCGCCGTCACCCTGACGGCCCAACGCTTAACGCGCGCCAACAGCGATTGGTTGCGCTTTGCAGTGAGCGACACCGGCATTGGCATGAGCGAGAGCGCGATCGCGCGCCTGTTTACCCCCTTCATGCAGGCTGACGCTTCGACCACGCGCGCCTATGGCGGCACCGGCCTTGGGCTTTATTTGTCGCGCTCTATCGCCCAGCTTCTCGGCGGCGATCTCACTGTATCGAGCACGCCTGGCCATGGCGCAACCTTCGTGCTGGAAGCGCCGGTTATGTTGGTGGCGCCAGCGATGGCCAAAGCGGCTTGAGGCTACGAGCACTCAGGGAAAGTCTGCAGAAGCATCCATTCTAGCGCTCTATACAGAGTTTCACGTCAGCCGGTCGCAAAAGTCGGGTGCTGAGCGCCGATTTTGTGCCGTTTTGGTGGTCTGCAGGCGGATTTCCCGGTCGCTGGACACAG
>JBEIHY010000161.1:0-5103 GCA_040381035.1 Hyphomonadaceae bacterium | reverse complement strand
CGAAAGAAGTGGGAGCGGGATTGGAACCAGGTGAAATTCTGTTCCGACAAGTGCCGCGCTAAGGGCGTCAAGCCTTAATAGGGAATGGCCTTGCCGTCCCAGGCGAAGAACCCACCTGTCTCTTTCGGCGACAAGTCATCTATGACTTGCAGCACGTGCTGCGCGCTGGTGTCGGGCGAGAAGAGCGCCCCAGCCGGCACAGCAGCCGAGAACGGCTTTGACATGCCCGTATCGACAGTGCCCGGATGGAGCGTCACGCACACGGCCTGTTTGTTTTTCACCGCAAGTTCGATGGCGCAGGTGCGGATCAATTGGTTCAGCGCGGCCTTGGACGCGCGATAGGCATGCCAGCCGCCGCTGCGATTATCGCCGATGGAGCCGACCCGCGCAGAAAGTGCAGCGAACACCGATTTCCTATCCCGCGGTAGAAGCGGCAGTAGGTGCTTGGCAATCAGGGCCGGTCCGACTGCGTTGATGGCGAAACTGCGCGCAAGGGCTTCGGCGTCCATCGCGCGCATGGTTTTCTCAGGCTGCAAGCCCGCCCCGTGCAGCATGCCGGTCGCCACGATCACAAGATCAATTGGGCCCTGCGCGCCAATTTGCTCTGCGGCCTTTGCGATCGTTGCTTCATCGGTCAACTCGAAAGTGAAGGCGCTCGCCTTGGCCCCGATTTCGAGCGGCGAACGGGCTCCTGCAGAGACAAGCGCGCAGCGCGGGTCTTCTGTCAGCACACGCGTAATCGCTGCGCCAATCCCGCCAGAAGCGCCAAACACCACCGCCCTGTAGCCATCGCGCAAGCTGGCCAGGCTCATTGGTCGGTTCCATGCTGGTCGAGGTGGGCGAGAAACGCGCTTGCCTGCGCGTGCAGCGCGCAACGGGCGTTGTCGCTGAACCTGTCGTAGGTGCGATACATCTGCGCCATGCGGGGATTGCCTTCAAACTGCACACGGTGGCGGACCAGAAAGTCCCAATAAAGCGCATTGAACGGGCAGGCGTTCGGCCCGGTTCTTTGTTTCACCTCATAACGGCACGAGCCGCAATAGTCGCTCATGCGATCGATATAGGCGCCGCTCGCCGCATAGGGCTTTGACCCCAGAACCCCACCATCGGCAAATTGGCTCATGCCGATCGTGTTGGGCGCTTCGACCCACTCAAAGGCGTCCGCATAGACCGCCAGATACCATTCATGCACCTGATGCGGATCGATGCCGGCCAGGAGCGCAAAGTTACCGGTCACCATCAGGCGCTGGATGTGATGGGCATAGGCTTCTTCCTTGGTTTGGCCGATTGCTTGCGCCATGCAGAGCATGTCGGTTTCACCGCTCCAATACATCCACGGCAAAGGCCGCGTCGCTTGCAGCGCATTGCTGCGCACATAATCGGGGCCTTTAAGCCAATAAATCCCGCGGACATATTCCCGCCAGCCGATGATTTGGCGAATAAAGCCTTCAACGGCGTTGAGCGGCGCGCGCCCTGCGTGATATTCACCCTCCGCCGCTTGGCATAGGCGCAATGGATCCAGCAGCCCCACATTGATCAGTGGGCTGAGCACACTGTGAAACAGGAAGCGTTCCCCGCGCAGCATGGCGTCCTGAAAATCGCCGAAGCGCGGCAACGCTTCGCGCAGGAAATGCGCGGCGGATTTTTCCGCGTCCGCCCGGGTGACCGGGAACCAGAACGGCTCTAGATCGCCGAAGTGATGGGCGAACCGGGCGCTTACAAGATCAATCACCGCGCGTGTCTCCGCGTCGGGGGCAAAACGCAATGGCGACGGCATAAACAGATCCGCCTTCGCTGGTTTGCGGTTGTCGTGATCGAAATTCCATTGGCCGCCTGTGGGCGCATCCCCGTCCATCAGCAGGCCGGTTTTGCGACGCATCTCGCGATAGAAATACTCCATGCGCAACTGCTTGCGCCCTTCGGCCCAAGCGGCGAACTCCGCCTTGCTGGCGATGAAACGATCATCGGCAAGCACGTGGACCGGGGCATCGAACAACGCTGCCCAATCCCGCTGGGCTGCAAGCACGCGGTGCTCGCTGGCCTCTGTGCTCACGATGCGCGTGGGCGCATGCCGCTCGATCGCCCGCGCCACTTCCCGCGTGAACGCGCCTTCGTTTTCAGGATCGGTGAGCCGAATATAATCGACCCGCCAGCCCAGGGCGCGGAGTTCGTCTGCACAGGCGCGCATGGCGGCGAAAATGAAAGCGATCTTCTTTTTGTGATGGCGGACAGAAGCGGTCTCCTCCGCCACTTCCATCATCAAGATGACATCGCGCTGTCGGTCTGCGCCTTGCAGCGCGGACAGAGCGGGCGTCAGTTGATCGCCGAGAACGATGCGCAGCGCTTCCACGCTCATGACAGAAACGCGCCGGCGCGTTCATGGCCGGAGCGCCACGCGAGCTCAACCCGCGGGCCCAATTGGCAATCTCCGCAAACGCCCAAGCGCAGATCCGCGTCAAAGGCAAACGCAGTCCTCGAAGCCTGCTCCACTTTCGCAAAGCGCCAGAGGAGCGCCTGCGCCGCAATCGGAGGCGGAAGCGGGCCTGTCGCTGTTTGCACGGCATCGAACTGCAAGGGTGTGACCGCAGCTGGGGTCATGACCATGTGCGCGCGCGACCAGGCCTGATGGGCGTGCGCAACCCAGCATTCAAGCGCCGCAGGACGGCCGGGTTTCGCGCAGTCGCTGGCCAGCCAGGCCAAGATCGGGTGGGCGTTCAGCTCTGGCTGTCCCGGCGGTGTGTCTCCAGACCGGGCAAATGCAAAGCGCCCTGCCCAGCACGGAGCCGTCACCGCGTGCGCCGCCTCCCGCGCCAGACGCGGAGCGATCGACGCCAACAGGGGCGCGGCCTGCTCAGCGGGAACCGCCAGGAAGATCGCATCATAGCGGCCGAGCGCGATCGCGTTTTCCCCGACCTGCGCCCAGCCCGACCCATCGCGGACAAGCGCCTCCACCTTCGGCGACACCCGAATAACCAGCCCGTCAGTCAAGGCTTTGGGTGAAGCCGACATGCGAGGCGCGGCGACGCGCCAATCTTCTTTGGCGCGGTTGGCCTGCCAAGGCAGCGAAGCTTCGGGAGGCAAAGCCGAAACTGCCTCGGCAAACGCCTCATCCCGCGCTGTGGAGAACTGGGGGCCATGGTCGAATTGGGCGACGCCGTGCGCCAGCTCAACCCGCCGGGTGGACACCCGCCCGCCAACCGAGCGGCCTTTGTCAAAGACGGTGACAGGGAAGGCCGCTGCCTGGAGCCGGCGCGCGCAAGAAAGGCCGGCCAACCCGGCGCCAATGATCGCGATGTGCATGCAGCGTTTACGTTGGACAGGCACGCCAAGATCACCCCGGAGCTCACCTCAACGGCGATCCTTCCTTGGTTGGACACAAGAGACCGGTGTCGAATGGCATGAGATCGCGCCGGGAAAGCCACAGCAAAACGTCCCGCCGAGAGCTTTATCGGCCGCCTGCGCGGTTCGCTCTTGAACGAAGCGCTCTTCTCGACGCTGAGCTCGGCGCGCGCAGTGCTTGCGGCATGGAAGGAGGATCATAACGCCAATCGCCCGAATTCGGGGCTCGGCAACCTCACGCCCAACGCATGCGCCGCACGCACCACGCTTGCCTTGGAGGCCGCGTGAGCGCTTCCATTCAATCTCGAATCCTACCTGATGGCTGGGCTATGATTGGGGCTCAGGTCAGGCGTCAACCGGGGGCGGCGGCGCAGCGCCGGTGCGTAGATTCCGATCCTGGCGCAGCGTGCCCAATGGGCGCACATTTGCATAAGCCAGATCCCGCGATCGCTGGGACGGCGGGTGTTGGGCGCAGCCTCAACGACACGCCTTCCGACCCGATCGAACTAGGCTTTTCGCACCCGCACTTTCGTCAGCCCGACGACAGCGCCGGCGCCCCGAGGTAAAGCCATGACCCGCACTTTCTTGATTTCCGCCGTCGCAGCGCTAGTGCTGTCTGCGTGCGGCACGACACCCGGCGAACGCGCCGCGACCGGCGGCCTTATTGGCGCCGGCGCAGGCGCCGCTGTTGGCGCTGCGACCGGGAATGTCGCCACCGGGGCCGTTATTGGCGGCGTCGCTGGGGCCGCGGCTGGCGCCGTGATCGATCCTTGCACGCTGAATCTTGGCGCACCGATCTGGAAAGACAAAAACGCCAGCCGGCAAGACTACTACCGCCGCTGCGGTCGCTATCCGACCAACTAAGAGGTGCGCGCCGGCGCTGACAAATGCGACCAGGCCGCGCTTGCCGGCCGCTCACCAAAGAATTGCACGAAAGGCCCAGGAATGAGATCTATCGGCATCCTCCTCGTTGTCCCCCTTATTGGTCTGGTTGCATTCGCCACGCGGCCAAGCGAAACAGTGATGAAGACGCAAGCCAACGCGATGTTGGAGAAGCCACGCACTTTATCGGAAGGCGTTGAAAGCCTCGGCGCTGCGGTCGGCGGCGAGGGCGAATACAGGAACTACGTCGTGGCGTCGCAGTATGTGATCGGACTTGGCGGGCGCCCGCTGGTCAGCTGCTGGGGCGCGTTCGCGGCGACGCGGTGCAATCGCTTGGCTTGAAGCGCGCGCTGGCTTGCAAGCGCGCCTCTGATTGACCGGGAACATCAACTGCGCGCGGCTATGAAAGCGCGCCGAAAATCGTTGCGCCCAACAACCCGGAATGCCCGCCGATGCAGGTCGTGAATGCCGATTGTCCCGTCCTCGGACCAGGCCCAGGCTCATTACAAAGCGCCTGAGGATGGGCCCTTAGCGATGGTCAATCTACTCAAGCTCAAGACGCAAGCGCGCCATGACAGCGCTGCGGCGCGACACTGAAAACGTTTGCCCAATCAGCCCAGTGACGAAGAGCACCGTCGCCGGAACGATTTCCCTTGGGTTTGGCCCCCTTCGTCAGCCTGTCAGCAGTCAGCGTCGATAGGCCGACGCCGGAGCCTCGTCGGCGGGTCCCGTCGCGGGAGTGGTAGAAAAGTGGGGATGGCGTAGCCTGCGGGTTCCACAACCAACCGATTCCGCCAGCGTGTCATCGCTTGCGGGGTCTTGGAGACCACGCCATGTCGGATCATACCACAAAGATCCGTTCCATCGCGAGTGCGCCGTCGT
>JBEIHY010000160.1:0-5166 GCA_040381035.1 Hyphomonadaceae bacterium | reverse complement strand
GTCAACGCATCTTCAAATTCTACTGGCTGAACCAGGCGAAAAACTTTAGCTTTTTTAATGGCGTATCGCTCTCCTTGAGAGGGTTCATGGCGGATTGGACACCAGCCACGATACGCCGATTTGCTCATTTGGCCCCGTCACCCAGATTAAAGCATAGCTCGTCGATCCAAAGCAGTCCGTCGGCGTTGATCAGCGCTTCGACCACATCGGGTTCGGCGAGCGCGGCGGCGATGGCGGGCCCGAGCGCACGCTCGAGCGCAGACCGGCGTCTGGCCTGCGGCAGCGCGCGCAGTTCGGCGGCGGTGGCAAGACCAGAGGGTCCAAACCGGGCTGATGGCTGACAGTTTAGACCGGGTTGATCCCTGACAGTGATGGTTCACGCCTTGTTCTTGCGAGGTGTGGCCGTGCCGTTCAGGGAAAGCAATGTGATGGAAGAGCGTGTTCGGCTGTTTGGGCTGTTGGACAGCGGCGGTTTCACGGCGACAGCGTTGTGCGATCAGTTTGGGATCAGCCGCGAGACTTTTTATGTATGGAAGGCGCGGCGCGACAGCGGCGATCCGCGGTGGTTTGAAGATCGCAGCCATCGCGTCGACAGCTGCCCGCATGCGACGCCCGAGGCGATTGCCGCGATCGTGATCGCGACACGCAAACGGTTCAAATTTTTTGGGCCGAAGAAAATCCGCGGCTGGCTGATGGAGCATCATCCGCAGACTGCCTGGCCGGCGGCGTCAACGATTGGCGATATCTTGAAGCGCGCGGGGCTGGTCGAGGCGCGCAAGCGGGCGCGCCGCCCTGCGCCGCAGGGCGATCTTCATCCGCTCCCGGATCATCCGAACACGGAATGGGCGATGGATTTCAAAGGCTGGTTTCGCACCGCAGACGGCCAGCGCTGCGATCCCTTCACCGTCACCGACGCTGCGAGCCGCTATCTTCTGGCCGTGCAGATCGCGCCGATGACCACCGCCGGCGTTTGTTGCGTGTTGACGCGGGTTTTTCGCGATTGCGGCCTGCCGGACGCGATCCGCTCCGACAATGGCGCACCGTTCGGATCGCGCGGTGCGGGCGGCTTGTCGCGACTTTCAGTATGGCTGTTGAAGCATGGCGTGACGCCCCGCTTCATCCCGCCGGCGAGCCCGCAAGACAGCGGCGATCATGAGCGCATGCATCTCACCCTGAAGCAGCAGACCAGCACCCCGCCGGCCGCGGATGCGCGCGCCCAACAACGCCGCTTCGCGGCTTTCCAGCGCCACTTCAACACCGAACGCCCGCACGAAGCGCTCGGCCAGCAAACGCCAGCGCGTGTCTGGCGCGCGAGCGCACGCGAGATGCCGGCGCACCCGCTTCAGCCCTGGTACGATGCGGAACACGAGGTGCGCCATGTGCGCACCGACGGCACGATCAAGTGGCGCGGCGCGCATGTCTTTATCGGCGAAGCGCTGGCCGGCGAATGGATCGGGCTTTGCCCTTTACCGAACGACGCCTTCGCCGCCCGCTTCTTCAACCATGACCTCGGCGCCATCGACCGCAACGGCCGCTTCCTCCGCTTCGCACCGCCGCGCGCGCGGCGGCGCAAAGCTCCAGAACCGGCCGTGACACTCTGATCCAACCGCAATAGTGTCAGCCATCAGCCCGGTCTGTTTTGTCAGGGATCAGCCCGGTCGGACAAGAGGTCATGCCATCATCTCCGCATCCTGCCCCTCATCCTGGTTGGCATAAGCGGCCTCATGCAGCCGCTCGGCGCCGCCCCGCGCCAGCGTTTGGGCGGCAAGATCAAGGAAGCGCTCAAACCGCGCTTCGGCGCTGGCGGCCGCGGCATCCGCGACCGCGTCTTCCAGCATTGGATTGTGTTCCAGCCATACGCGCACGAAGAGCAGCAGGCTTTCCTTCATCAGCGCCTGGTCGCGGAACAGCTTGTCGAGCCGCTGTTCAATCCGGTTGAGCCGGCGGGCTTGCGTTTCCGCCGCCGCGCGGGCCACCGCTTCTGAGCCCTTGGCCAGGGTCGCCCTCACCGCGTCGGCGATGAGGCTCGATTCCGAGCGCCCCTGCGCCCGGGCGATGCGCGCCACTTCCCGGGCGACATCGGCCTCGAGATAGGTCTTGATGGCGATGGCGCTCATTGGAATGATCCTGGTTTTTTCCCGGACATGGCGTCAGACCCCCGTGCGCCACGCCTTGCGGCGGCGGGGCGTTTCGGTTGGCGGCTGTGGCGCTTCCGGCGGCGGGCGCAGGCCGGCGCTGGCGCGCTCCGAAATGGTCAGCTTTCGCTCAGCGGCTTGCGCGAAAAGATCGCCCTGCCCGAGCGGAGCGGGATCGAGGGCGGGTCGGCTGGATCTCACCGGCCGCTTGCTTTCGCCGGTTTTGATTGCAGGGGGCAGCATCCCCAGCGGTGCGACATTGTCCCAATCGTGCGTGGTCGTCAGGGCCACGGCGGCCGACAAAGCGCGGCGCATCCGCTTGGCCAGCACCACTTCCTGGTCGAACCGCAGCTTTTTGGTCTTCAGCGGCCTGGCGCCCGATACGAACACCAGCTGTTCGTCGCGCGCGAGCTGGCGCACATCGCCAGCCAACAAAAGCGGACGCCGTTCCTCTCGATAGGTGATGGCGCCCTTGCGCGGCCCGAAGATGGCATGCGGGCGCTGCACACTTTCCTGAGGGCGCACTTCCCAGACTTCGCCCGCCATCTCGGCGATGCGCCTGGCGGTCTCCATGTCGGCGGCGGCGAACGCCGTCACAACATGGCAATTATCGAGGATGACATTGTCCCGGCCATAGGCGCGCGTGATGTGGTTGAGCGATTGGCAGACGAGATAGGCCTTGAGCCCATAGCCCGCCATTGCGCCCATCGCGGTCTCGAAGAACGGCATGCGGCCGAGCTGCGGGAACTCGTCGAGACACATCAGCAGGCGATGGCGCTTCTCGCGGCCGTCGGCGGCGCGCGTCTGGTCTTCCATCAGGCCGCGCGCGATCTGGTTGAGCATCAAGCGCATCAGCGGCATGAGGCGTGCGGCGTCCGAGGGCGGCGGTTGCAGGAACAGCGAGACGGGCTTCGCCCCGCACATCAAATCGGCGATGCGGAAATCCGAGCGCGCGGTGTTGTCCGCGACGATCGGATCGGCGAACAGGCCAAAGAAGCTTTCCGCCGTGGCCTTTACGCCGGACTGGAGGCGCTCCTCCCCGGCGAGGAAGCTCTCCGCCGCGTGAAGCACTTCGGGATGCACTTCCGGCGCGCCGGTGATGGCGTTGTTCCGATGCAAGGTGCGGCGCATCTCGTCGGACGTCGCCTGCAGATTGCGGAGTTTTTCCCGAACGACGCAGAGCGTTTTCCGTATCTGCGGCTCGGCGTAGAGCACATGCAGGATCACGCCGACGAGCACCTGCTTGGCCGAACGGTCCCAGAAATCCTGATGGCGGCCATCGCCCGCGGGATCGACAATGATCTCCACGATGTTCTGCACATCGCGCACCTCGTTGGCGCCGCGCCGCACCTCAAACAGCGGATTGAACGCGGCGGACTCGCTGCGCGTCGGCGCAAAGCGCAGCACCGGCCCCACAGTCTCGCGAAAGCCCGCCGTGCCCGGAAATTCATGGCGCGGATCGCCGTCGGCGAGTTCGCCCTTGACGTCGAGTACCAGCGCGGAGCGCGGCCAGGCGAGCAAAGTCGGCACGACATGGCCACGGCCCTTGCCGGAGCGCGAGGCGCCGATCAGCAATTGGTGCTCCGGCCCGTCAAAGCAGAGGATCTCGCCGTCAAGCTTGCCGAGCACGACGCCTGTTGGCGCGAGAAGTCCTGCACCCTCGGCGTCCTCGAACTTTCCCCAGGCGCCCTGACCGAAGGGCGTCAGTTTCGCCCTGCCCTTCACCGCCACCGCAAACACGCACGACGCGGCGACACAGCCAGCGAACACAATCAGCTGCGCGATCGCGAAGGGCTTGGGGAAGTCGTCAGCGAACCGCGACGTCCAAGCAAAGATCGCCCAGGGCGGATAGCTTGTGGGATTCAACTTCCCCTCTTGTCACCGAAGCCTGCCCCAACAGCGGACGGAGTGTCAGTTCACCAAGCCGTGTCAACGTCGAATTCCAACCTCGATGCAATGGGGTTCCGTCAAAATCGGAGAGGTCGGTATAGTTCAGGTCAACAAACTGGACAGGCAGATCAAGCTCGCTAATTGGTTCGATAGCGACCGGCACAAGGACTCCACGCATCCGCGCCACGCGACACTCGTTCATGCACCATCGACTCTGAAATGCGTCGCGACTCCAACACCCCAGTACCGCGCGCGCAGACTTGACTGCGCGATCGTTTTCTTGAGGAAAATCATCGCCGCTGCGAATTGCTTCGACATCAAAGAACAGATTGAGATCAAATCGCGCTAACGCGGATTTGATACGCTCGGCCTTGTCGAACGCTTCCCGCGCGTAGGAAATAAACACGTCCAAAGGCAGCCCCCAGCTCTGGTGCGGAGCTAATCATATATCCTGTGAGGGGTCCAGAAAGGTGCCTGAGACTGGCCGAAAAGGGATCCAACGATTGACCGAATGACCCGTCATCCAACTGTCAGCTTACAGACTGGTCCGAGCCGGCGAAACCGGCGAGTTCTGCCCCAACCACGAAATTCCCGCCTTGGCCTCAGCCGCTACCCGTAACTCCCCGTTGCCGCCCCGCCCCGGGCGCATCCGCATACACGATCCTTCTCAACTCCGCCGCCCACAGCTCCAGCGCCCGCCGCTTCTTGCCCAGATACGCGTTCCAATCATAAGCCGCCTGCGCGTCGGAGCCGACGCGGTGGTTAAGCACGCGTTCTGCGGTGGCTTCATCGACGCCTTCGCCGTCGAAGCGCTCATCGTCGGTCAACATCGTGCGGCCCGTGCGGCGCAGGTCATGGACGGTGATGTCGCGGATGCGCAAGCGGGTGCGAAGGCGAGCCATAAATTTGGTGAGGCTGTGCGGCTCAATCGGGCCGTCTGACACGCCGCCAAGCGCGCGGGCGGGGAAAAGGTAAGGCCCGTGCGTGTTGGCCATGGCTTCTAGCAGCCTGTCGGACTGAACGGCAAATCAGTGTAGCCTTATGGCATGGCTAACTTTGTTCCGT
Source organism: Hyphomonadaceae bacterium (assembly GCA_040381035.1). Classification (GTDB taxonomy): domain Bacteria; phylum Pseudomonadota; class Alphaproteobacteria; order Caulobacterales; family Aquidulcibacteraceae; genus REEB506. The sequence goes on along the minus strand of JBEIHY010000160.1, from coordinate 76 downwards.
TTGATCGCGACCAAGCGTTTTTGTTGCCGCCGGATTTGAAGGACTGGCTTCCGGGCGATGACCTTGCGCACTTCAT
>JBEIHY010000159.1:0-5247 GCA_040381035.1 Hyphomonadaceae bacterium | reverse complement strand
CTGGAAAAGCCGAACAAATCGGAGGTACATTCTGTTTGCATCGGGGTGGCCTTTCGCTCTGCGCTTTGACTTTGTGGCAAAACGAAATTCTCAGAGTTCGCGCCCCGATGCACCTCCTACCTTTGAAATTTCCGGGCTAGGGCGCCCCAGGCATAGAGATTGCCTTGGCTCGCCTTCTCGTTCCAGCGCCGCACGAGCCGGGTGGCGCGCACGGTATGGGCGGTATGTTCCTCGGCGCGGTCATACTCGCCGAAGTAACCGAGGGAATAATGCGCCGTGGGCGAATAATGGACCCACAGGGAATTGGCCATGCCGTCATTGTTTTGCAGCAGCGTCCAGCCGCCCGGATAGGAGACCGGGCGGGCGCCGGCGGCGGCGCTGAGGCCCACAGCAAGCGCTGCAAGCCAGAATAGGGGGTTCATGGAAAGCTCCTGATCGAACCGAAAGAAGGGGCGTCGATCAGGCGGTTTTCGGTGGCTTCTTGGCCCGTTCCGGCGCGTGGCTGGCAAAAGCAACGGTGCGCGGGGCGGAGATCGTTTGGGTCAGAAAGGAGGGCGCCGGCGCAGCATTGACGGCGGCGGGCGCAACCGGCGCCGGGCAGCAACAGGCGGCTTTGACGAACTGGCCGGTGGGCTTGGCCTTGCCGTCTGCTTGCGCCAGGGCGGGCGCGGGATGGAACGGGCAGGGCGGGGCTTCGGCTGCAGCCGGCGCTGCATGGGCAATCGAGCAGGCGCCGAGCGGCCCGGCGAGCCCGAAGGTGGTCGCCAGCAGCAGGCACGCAGACAAGATCAACCGATGCAGCATAGCGCTAAGGTAAGCCCGCGACGCTTTGCCCACAAGCGCCATGGTTGATGGCGCAACGAACAGCCCTAATTGGGGTTCCATGAGCCCTGTGGTGACAGTCTGGTTCGATGGCGCGTGCCCGCTGTGCCAGCGCGAAATCGCGCTGTTCCGTTGGCTTGATCGCAAACGCCAGCACATCGCGTTCATTGATCTGGCCGCGTCGGGGGCCGGCGCAAACTGCCCGCTGGACCGCGCCGAACTGCTCGCCCGCTTCCACGCCCAAGAGGCCGGCCGGCCGATCGTGTCGGGTGCTGCGGCGTTTGCGGCGATGTGGCGCGCGATCCCGCTGCTGTCGCCGCTTGGCCATCTCGCCCGCTTGGCGCCGCTGCTCTGGGTGCTGGAGCGGCTCTATCGGGCCTTCCTGCGCGTGCGACCGCGCTTGCAGCGGTTGGTGAAGCCGGCTTAAAGGCTCCCCTTGGGGGCCCTTAGCTCAGTGGTTAGAGCTGACCGCTCATAACGGTCTGGTCGCAGGTTCGATCCCTGCAGGGCCTACCAGCCTTCGCTGGCCGCCTCAGGCGGGATAAGCAAGGCGCCAATCCGCGCGGCAGCGCGTCAAAACTCCATGCCGGCCAGGGCGATTGCGAAAAAAATCCGGCGCGGTTGGGCGCTGGTGCAGGTTCTGGGCGTCCCTTTGGGCCCCAAACGCCGTCCTGCCATGATGACCGCCGCCGCCCTTCATCCCATCTATCTGCTGATCGCGCACCCGTCCGCCTCCGCCGACGCAAGCTCACACCGACGCGCGTGATTTCGAGATACAAGGGGGCTGGGTGAGGATGTTTTCGGCCTCACCCGCTCACATCCCCACATCCGCTCTCTTCTCCTCATTCCCTGCAGCTTCTCCTGCTGGGAGAAGAGGGTGGGGCGATGCTGCGTTTTACAGGCGGGATGGCGCGCGTCCGGGCCGCCTTTTGTGCGCGAAAAAGAGCCGCTCGCCGCGCCCGCGGACGCCCCAAGCGCGGCAGCTGGCGTTGGTTATTTCGCCGCGCTCAGCACCTTCTGGAAGAACAGCGTTTCGGCTTCGCGCTGGGCTTCCTGGTTTGGCCGTTTGGCAAAGCCGTGGCCTTCGTCCTTGGCGATCATAACCCAGGTTTCTACGCCATTGCCGCGAAAGGCTTTGACCATCTGTTCGGCCTCCGACACCGGCACGCGCGGATCATTGGCGCCATGGACGACGAACATCGGCTTCTTGATTTTCGCAGCGTTGTTGAGCGGCGCGATCTCGGCCATGAAGGCGGCCATCTTCGGATCGCGCTCATCGCCATATTCGACGCGGCGCAGATCGCGGCGATAGCCCATCGTGTTGGCCAGGAAGGTGCGGAAATCGCTGATGCCGACAATATCGACGCCGGCGCTCCAGCGGTCTGGGTCCATGATCATCGTCGCATACACCATGTAGCCGCCATAGGAGCCGCCATAGGCGATCTTGGGCAGTCCTTTCAGGTTCGGCTGGCTGTCGATCCAATCGAGCGTGGCGGTGATGTCTTTCACGCTGTCGAGGCGCTTGAAGCCGTTATCGAGCGACACGAAAGTTTTGCCATAGCCGGTCGAGCCGCGAACATTGGGAAACACCACCGCCATGCCAAGCTCATTGGCCCAATATTGCGCGGTCGACGAAAAGGTCGGCCGCGTTTGGGCTTCCGGGCCGCCATGGATCGAGACGATCACGCCTTTGGGCTTGCCGTCTTTGGGCATGTAAACCCAAGAGGTGATCTCCTTCGGTCCGGCTTTGGCGCTGTCAAAGGTCGGGTAGCGCACCAGACTCGGCGCCACGAAACTTGCGGGATCAAGGCCGCCGACTTCTGATTGCGTCCAGCGTGTCAGCTTGCGCCCGCGCAGATCAAAGACATAGACGTCTGATGGGGCGGTGGCGGAATTGAGCGTGAAGCCAAGCCGGCCGCCTGCTTCGTCAAATTCCAGCCCGCTGATCACGCCGGGCGCCAGCGCCGGGCCGGCAATCGGCTTGCCGGTGCGCGCATCCATCAGCTTCAGTTCGGAGGCGCCGCCGGCATTGATCGTATAGGCTATCGTGGCGCCGTCTTTGGAGAGGTCGACACTTTCGACGTCCCAGGCCACGCCCGGCGTCAACACGGTGCGCGCGCCGCTGGCCAGATCGATGCGGGTCAGGCGGGCAAACTCGCTGCCTTCATCGCTGATCGTAATCAGGCCCTTGCCGTCGGGCGTAAACTCGCCGCCGTCATAGGAGACATTCAGTTCCGGCGTCAGTTCGGTGAGCTTGGCGGTTGCGACATCGAGCGTGAACAGCTTCGACTTCGCCACCGAGATCGATTCCTGCACCAGAATGGTTTTGCCATCGGCGCTGAAATCGACGGGCGACAGCGCGCCCTTGCCTTTGAACAACACTTTGCGCGACGCCGGATTGGCCGGGTCGGCGATCATGATGTCATAGTTGGGGCTCTTGGCGGTGGCTTGCGCCCAGACCACTTGGCCGCCGTCATCGCGCCAGACCAAGGACTGGTTGCGCGTGCCGGCTTCTGTGAAGCTCGCCGCCGATCCGGTCCGTGGATCAAACAGCCAGCCCTGGAAAAACTCATCGCCGCCCTGGTCCTTGGCGAACAGGAAATTGCCGGACCCGCCCGGCTGGATCGAGGCGCCGCCGATTGGCTCGGAATAGAAGGTCAGCTGCTGGCGCATGCCCATCGGCATGGCGACCTTGTGGATCTGGGCGGCGTCGCCGAAACGGGTCGTGATCAGCACGCCGCCGTCGGGCGTGAAGGCCTGGAAGCCGGCGCCGCGGGTATTGACATATTGGCGCAGCCGCTCGCGGATCGCCGCCGGGGTTGCGGGGACGTTTTCCAGGATTAGCTGGCCGCGCTCAACGCGGTTGACGCTCGGCTGGCTTTGGGCGGGTTGCGCCATTGGCGCTTGGGCGGCGGCAGGCAAGGCGAGCGCAGTGGCGACAGCCAAAAGGGATGCAGAAAAGCGGGTCATGGACAGCTCCCAGGGGTTTGGCTGTGTCTGACCAGCTTTATCGATCTTCGGCAAGGGCGCTCACAGTGTGGCGGCCTATGCCGCTTGCAGGCGCCTCGATAGCGCCACCGTCATTCTGAATTGGCAAAACCAAGCACAGAAGCCTGGCTTCCAATCGTCGCAAAAAAGCCTGGCTCCCGGGCTTAGCGCTGCGCGCTGCTCCAGAAAGTCGCCGCGACGATGTTACGCCGCCTGCGGGCGCACCTTATCGACGGCTTCAAAGCAGGTGGCGATCAGTTCTTCGAGCAGCTCATGATCGTTGGCCTTCGCCTTGACGGCATGGATCATCGTCACCGCAATGGAGGTGACCAGATTGGCGTCGATCTGTGCGCCGTCATCGACGCCGACGAGCAGGCGGCACAAAGCGCCGGCCGCCTGGCCGACAAACGGCATCCCGCAAGTGCCTGCCAGGCCGCGGATACTATGGGCATAGGCGTACAGCGCGCTTGGCGCATTGAACGGGCGCTGGCGCGACAACGCTTCCAGTTGGTTGATCTGCGCCAGCAATTGCGGCCGGACTTGATCAGCGACAGCTTGCAGGGCTGCTTCGGTGTCGGCGTAAGCCTGTGGCCCGATCAGCGTGCGGGCCGAGCCGCCGATCTTCTGGCGCAGCTTGTGGCTCGCCGGCTCGATGCGGGGGGGCGGCTCATCGAACGCCCCATGAATCGTCAATCGCCAAACCTTGATCGTCCTCGCGCCGCAGCGGCCCGTCATAGCGTGCGTTCTTGCGGCGGCGACGGTCCAGGCCGACATAATGCTTGGCGAGCACCCAGCTGCGCGGATGGTCGATCAGCGCGATCACGCGGTCGAGCAATGTCTTCGCCGACAGCGGCTTGGACACCAGTTCATTGACCCCTGCATCGCGCGCGCCGAACACTTTGGCGCGTTCGGTATGGGCGGTCATCATCAGGATGGGAATGCGCGGATTTGGGCTGTCCTTGGCCGTGCGCAACAGGCGGGTCAGCTCAAGCCCGTCTAATGTCGGCATCGCAACGTCGGTGATCAGGATGTCATAGGCGGCTTGGCTCAATTCACTGAGTGCGGCTGCGCCGTCATTCGCCTCGCCGACCCGGCCAAACCCGGCGCCGCGCAAAATGGCCGACACAATGTTGCGCATGTGCGGACAGTCATCGACCACCAGGACGTTGAGATTCCGAAACGACATAACAACCCCTGATTTTTCAGGGCTGCGCCAAATGGTTAAGTTTTTATTTCTGGCCGTCTCGGCAATAAACAAAGTAGAATAATCACACTTAGTATGGCGTGTTGGTGAAACTAGTGTTCCGGTTCTGACATTTGCTACCGCTTGCCACAGACGCCGAGCAAATGTCAGAACCATAAGGAACACTAGAAAAATCCAAGCTCTAGTGTAGCTGATGCATCTAACGTTTGGTCGCGCGCTTTGGCTCAAACGGG
>JBEIHY010000158.1:0-5252 GCA_040381035.1 Hyphomonadaceae bacterium | reverse complement strand
GCAACCTCGTCGAGCGCTTCTTCAACAAGATCAAGCATTACAGAGCAATAGCGTGCCGGTTCGACAAACTGGCGAACACTTTTCTGGCTGGCGTCATGCTCGTTTGCGTGGTCCTGTGGCTCAACTGACGACACGCCCTAGTTAGAACGCCATTTCAAACAGCTTGAGGCCGATCAGGGTCGCGGCGAGATAGGCCAGAAGCCACCAGGTTGGCCGGTCTATCACGCCAGGGATCGCGCTCCATGTTGTTGGCGCCTCATCCGCCGCGAGGCGGCGTTGGGCGGGGATCGTCAGCGCATGCCAGTCTTTCTGAAGGCCGCCAAGCGCGACGCTGGCGGCCCATCCCACCGCAATCGTGCCAACGCCGCCGATCAGGCAATACCATGGCCAAGCGATTTTGGTTTGCGTGGCCGTCCACCACACCACGCCAAATCCCACCGCCACGCCGACCAGCAAACCCCGCTCCGTCGTGTGCTTTGAAAAGAAGCCGAGTGCATACATGCCCAGTTTCGCGCCGACGAAATAGCTGCCGATTTTCGATAATGTTTCCAGAATTGAGCCCTCGGCCTGCGCATACATCAAGGCTGGCCCGATAATGATCAAAGCCCAGACAATCGTGAAAATACGCGCTGCTAAGAGATAATGACGATCCGTTTCGTTCCGACGCAGGTAACGCTGGTAGAAGTCAACGATTGTCGCCGTGGATAGCGAATTGAACGCCGAGCTCAGCGTCGACATCGCGGCCGCCAAAACCGCCGCCGCCAGAATGCCGAGCAAGCCGGGAATGCGCGCATCCGCAGCGAACTGCAGCATGATCTGGTTGGGATTGTCGAAGGGTTTGCCCTGGTAATAACCGTAAGCCAAAACGCCAATGAAGAAGAACAAGAAATAGAGCGGAAACGCTATATAGCCCATCATCAGATAGGACTTCTTGGCGTCGCCGATCGACTTGGCGCCCAGCGTACGCTGCACCATCATCTGGTTGCCGCCATAGACGGTGACGTGAAACAGCGTCATCGCGAATAGGCCGGCCCAGATGGTCGTTGTCTGTGTAGGGTCTACATCCGTTCGGATCGCATTGAGGCGATCAAGACTCTTCAAATTCGCCAGCACCTCGCCAACCGGCGTCGGCATGAGCGTGATCAAAGCGACCAAAATCACCAGCGCTCCGCCGAGCAGCACGACTGCTTGGAAAACGTCCGTCCAGATCACCGCCAGCATGCCGCCCATCGTAGTGTAAATCAGCGCCAGAATGGTGATCGCGATGATCGCATAAAGAATGGGCATGCCGGTGACGAATTCCAGCACCAACGCCGTCGCATACAAAATTGCCGCCGTGGAGAGCGCCTGAGTGACCAGAAAAATCGCCGACATCACCGCCCGCGACGCTTGGCCAAAGCGGCGCTCCTGATATTCGTAGATCGAGGCGACGCCGCTGGAATAAAAGAAGGGCAGGAAATACGCCACGACCAGGATAATTACGATCGGGTAGTTCAAATGGATCGCGAGCGCCGCCAGTCCGTCGTTGTAAGCCCAAGCCGGCGCGCCAAGGAACGACAGAGCGCTGATATAGGTGGCCATCACCGACAGCCCGATCGCCCACCACGGCGTTTTACCGGAGCCGATATTGAATTCTTTGGCCGACACGACTTTGCGGCCCAGGACCGCCCCAAGCACCAAATTGCCCGCCAGGAAAGCCAGCACGATGGCCCAATCGAGCGCTGAAAACATGGCCTGGCCCTCCCGCCCGCCGCCCGTGGCGTGACTGACCTCCATCAAACGCGCCTTTGCATGCGGAGGCAAGACGCCTTCCTGTTTGACCCTGACCCGGCTGGAGAAGTCCGACTAAATCAGGGCAAGAAAGCGCAATTGTTGCTTGCATGGGCATGCAATTTCCGAGATCGTCGACGCGAGAGATCGCCGGTCTGCGGCGGGCGTCTTGGCTGCGCTGGGGGCGTAAGTTGCGCTGAGCTGGCGCCGCTGCGCCCTTGCCGCAGCGTCGTCTTGTCGTTTAGGGACTGGCCGTTATGGAAACTGCCCTTCGTTTCGAGACCACCGCTGAGGCCATGGCCGCGCGGCTTGTGCGCTATGGCGATCTGCGCCCATGTTTGAACGCTTTCATCGACACCCGCACGCCAGGCTCAGACCGCAAAGAGAACTTCACGATTATCGGCCCAGGCGTGTCCGAAAACCCCGAACAGCACGTCCACATCGCAGAGCCGCACGGCTTTAACATAGGCGCCGCACGCCAACCGCCCGGTTGCCACAATTCCCAGCACAGCCACGACACTGCGGAAGTGTTCTTCGTTCACTCCGGCACATGGGTGATGAAGTCGGGCGAAACCGGCGAAGACGGCGCCGCACGCATGGGCCCGGGCGACATCATCTCGCTGCCCACGCGGGCGTTTCGCGGGTTTGAAAACATCGGGCCGGATGTCGGATTTCTGTGGGCAGTGCTGGGCGGCGACGATCCCGGCCGCGTGCTCTGGGCGCCCTATGTGTTCGACATGGCCAGGGATTACGGGCTGGTCCTGCTGGACAGCGGCCGACTGGTCGATACCGCGAACGGTGAGACCGTGCCGGTAGGTCAGCAGCCGATGCCTCGCACCAGCCCTGTTCAGATCGCTGGCTTGCAACGGCTCGATAGTCGCGCACTCGAGGCACGCATTGTGCGCCATGACCAGCCGGTTCTTCCCGATGCATCTCCTGTTGCCGGCGTCGTTGAGCGCGGCCTGATTGGCGCCGATGCGCCCTTGGGTGCGGGCCATGGCTTTACGGTTCGCGAATGGCGCTGCGCGCCCGGCGCGCAATTGCCGCAGCATCGCTTGGACGCGCCGGATGTTTGGTTTCTGCATTTCGGGAACCTTGATGTGCAGATCGAAGATACGCGCCTCGCCATGGGGCCGGGCGACACATTCACTGTGCCGCGCCGTGCTGCACGCCGGGCGACGTCCGGCCCAAAAGGGGCGGTGGTTATCGCGGTGCGGGGCGGTGAAGCAGAGCACTCCATGGATGTCGCATCGTGACCCGGCCATTACCCCACCACGTCGAAGTGGCGTCCGTGACCCATGTCGCGACGACCGACCTTGCCGACATGCTAAGCCCCGGGCCGGAGCGGCGCATGCCGCTGCCGGGTTTTGACGCCAAATTCGTCGATTTCCCGCATTATATCGTGCTGATAACGGAAGAAATCTGGGCCCAGCGCCGGGTTGATTTATGCTTGCGCTATTATGCGCCGGACTGCGTCATCCACACGACGGCAGGCGACGTCGTCGGCGCGCAGGCGGTGGTCGACAACACGCACGCAACATTGCGCGCCTTTCCAGATCGCCGCCTCGATGCGGACAATGTGATCTGGTCAAACGAAGGCGGCGGTGCGTTCTACTCCTCTCATCTGATTACCTCGAAGATGACCAATCTCGGGCTCAGCGAATTTGGCCCTGCCACCGGGCGGAAGGTGCGCGTGCACACCATCGCCGACTGTCTGTGCAAGGACAATCAAGTGATCCGCGAATGGCTGGTGCGCGACAATGCCGGTCTGGTGGCGCAACTGGGCCTGGAAGTAGCCGCGGTCGCGCAAGCGCAGGCGCAAGCGGATCGCGCGGCAGGTTACGATCTGATCGCGCACCATGCTGAGGCCTTCGCCAACCCACCGCCGCCCGTCGCCTTCGATAGTGACGCCGCCAGAGTCGCCGGCCGGGCATTGCTGCAGGCGTGGTCAGCCGAGCCCGGCGGCGCAGAACGCTCACGGCTCTATGATTACCGCGTTGACGCCTTGTTTCCCAATACGCGCCGCCTCTATGGGCCCGACGACATCGACGCGGAACTGGCCGAGATTTTCGCTGCGCTGCCCGATGCACAAATAACGATCGAGCATGTCGCGGTGACACCCTTTCTCGGCGGGGCGCAGGACGTGGCGCTGCGCTGGTCGTTGCGCGCACATCATCGCGGCGGCGGACGCTATGGCGCAGCGACCGGGTCGCCGGTTTATTGCATCGGCGTGAGCCAAATGCGGATGATGAATGGCCGCGTACGCGAAGAGCGCACCGTGTGGGACGATTTGGCCGTGCGTCGCCAAATCGAATGCGCGCGCTTGCGCGGCGCGTAGAGCGGATCCCGATTTGACTGCATCAAGTCAAATCGGGTGAAGCCACACCATACTTAAGGTTTTGACCCGTTCTCGTCCGAAAACCCCGTAACGCTTCTGGGGAACGGGTTTAAGCGCTCAACATTCCACAACGTGTTCCCCGGCGTGCAAATTTGCCCCCGCATTGCCTCATCCAAAATGTTACCGAAGATTGTCCGCCGATAGGTGTGGCGGTGTCAGCGAATCGGATCGCTGGCGCGGATGGCAGACGGGATCAGCATGGGCGCGCAGCGCGAGGTCGTAGCAGCGGTGGCGGAGCGGTATGCTCTCGCGGGGCGGCGCGAAAAGGGTCGAATACTCGATGATCTGACGGCGGTGACGGGGTGGCATCGCAAGCATGCCGTCCGGACGCTGTCGGCAAGTCGGTCGCTGTGGTCGGAAGAGGCCGCGGCGCCAGGCGACCGTCCGGCAAGTGATGAAGCGCCAGCCGCCATAGCCTCGTCCGGCAAGCGTCAGCGCAAGTATGACGCCGTCCATGACTCACTGGCTGCGTTGTGGGAGGCGTCGGATCGAATCTGCGGCAAGCGGCTGAAGGTGATGATCGCGTCATTGCTGCCGGCGCTGGAGCGGCACGGTCGCCTTGCGCTGAGCGACGCCCACCGCGCGTTGATCAAATCGGTGAGCGCTGCGACGATCGACCGAATGCTGGTCAACGTGAGGGTCGCGGCAGCCGGCGGCCGGCGTCGACGGGTGGGGTTCTATTCGGCGATCCGGCGTGAGGCGCCGATCCGCACTTTCAATGACTGGAACGATCCGCCACCGGGCTTGTGTGAGATCGACATGGTCGCCCATGGCGGGACCAGCGTCGCGGGATCATTCATCCAGGCCGCTTTCCGGGAAAGTGGATGCCGGTTTTCCGTCAGTAAGCGGCCATACTTAAATTTGAGCGCATGTTCGGGCACAAAACCGCAACAGCACTTTTGTTGAAAATGCGCGAAACGCTGACCATGACGGATATCGCGACCGGATGGACCGAGTGCCTGCCGCTTGTGACGCGCGACGGCAGCCTCGTTGTCGAGGCGATGACGCGCGCGCAAAGCTTGTTTGCTTGGCTCATTCGCGGCGCGGATTTCGACAACGACAGCGCCTTCATGACTGATGTCGT